>CAXTRX010000146.1:0-2424 GCA_964246785.1 uncultured Acetobacteraceae bacterium
GTGGGCGGGGGCCGGGGCGTGCCATCCATTCCCGGTGGCGGCCGCGGCGGTGGGACAGGCGGCGGCGTCTTCCATGGCGGCGGGATTGGCGGCGGCGGCTTCCATGGCGGCGGGGGCGGCCATCGTTAGAGTTACGTGGACCGAATTATGTCTTGTTGGGCTGATGCAACTGCTCGTGGAAAAGCTCCGCGACAATGGCTCGTTTGAAAGGTTGGGCGAAACCCGCCGCTGAGTGTTGGAACGCTAAAAGCGCTACGCCGCAGCGCCCGGTTTCAACAGCACCTTGATTGAGTCAAGCGAGTTTGCGACCTTGATCGCTTCGTCCCACTGCGGCAGCCCATAGCCATGGGTGACAATACCCTTTGACGTCACCAGCCCGCGCGAAAGCAGGTCGATGGCAATCGGGTAGCAGTATGGCCCAAGATGTACGCCGCGCACGTCCAATTCCTTGCGGTCGCCAATGATAGACCAGTCGACCGAGGTTTCCTTGCCGAACACCGAAAACTCGACAAAGCGCCCGAGCCGGCGGATCAACGCCAGGCCCTGGGTAACCCCGCTCGGCGAGCCGGTGGCCTCGATATAAACATCGCAGCCATAGTTGTCGGTCAGCCCATGCACGACAGCCAGCGCATCGTCGGTCGCCGGGTTGATCACCACGTCCGCCCCAAACTGCTTGGCCAGTTCAAGCCGCTCCGGAACCATGTCGATCACCACCAGCTTCTTGGGCGTCTTGAGCTTGGCCACCTGCACCATCATCAGCCCGATAGGCCCGGCGCCCGCGATCACCACCACGTCGTCGAGTTGGATGTCTCCGCGCTGCACGGTGTGGATGGCGCAGGAGAGCGGCTCGATGATTGCCGCGTCATCCAATGTCATTTCCGCTGGGATGACATGCACCCGGGCGGTGGGTGGGATGAGCATGTATTCCGCCATGCCGCCATCGGCCACGTCGCGCTGGAAGCCGAAAATATGGTGCACCTCGCACATCCAGTACTTGCCGGTGCGGCAAAATTTGCAGCGGTCACACGGCACGATCTGCTCGGCGACGACCGTGTCGCCGGGCTTGACGCCGAAATGGGCGGCAGCGTCGTCACCGAGGTCGTCCACCACGCCGAAGAACTCGTGCCCCGGGATGACCGGGGCTTTCACCCACGGGTTGCCGCCCCAGAACATCGCGGCACCCGACCAGCACTTGCAGTCACTCGCGCAGATGCCGCAGGCGGAGATGCGTATCACCAGTTCGCGCGCTTTCGGCATCGGGCGGGCGACCTGCTCCACCCGATAGTCCTCTGGGCCATGGCAGACAATGGCCGTCATCCGGGTGTTCAGGCGTGTATCGGGCAAAGCCGTTGCTCCTATCGTGTGCGTCGTCGCTGAGGCGGAACCTAACCGCGGCCGTGAGAAGCTCGAGACCGCCGCGCCAGCGAGTCCACGATGACGGCAATCGCCAGCACGGCACCGGTTATCATATAGCGCAACGAGGAGGACAGATCGAGCAACGTCAGCCCGCTGGAAATCGATTGGATGACGATAATCCCCAGTAGCGCTGCGTAAGCACTGCCGCGGCCGCCAAACAGGCTGGTTCCGCCGATGACGGCCGCTGCAATGGCGTCAAGGTTCACGTCGCCAGTGCCAGCCTGCTGGCTGGATGACGCCAGCCGCGCTGCCGACATCACGCCGCCCAGTGCCGCGAACCCCGAACACAGCACGAAGGCGCTCATGTTGATGCGGCGCACATTGATGCCGGCCCGGCGTGCCGCCTCACGATTGCCGCCCACCGCCTTCATCGAGCGTCCCCACTTGGTCCGCGTCAGGGCATAGTCCATCGCGACGACGAGGCCGACAAAGATGCCGAACATCCAGGGGATGCCGCGATCCTGGCTAAGATAAACCACGATTGCCTCAAGCACCGCTACCAGAACGGCAGCACGGATGAACAGCGCGTTCAGCGACTGGCACGAGAGCCCGGCCGCGCGCCGCCGCGCAGCGGTACGATATCCGGTGACGAAGGTGGCAACGCCCGGCAGCGCCGCGATGGCGAAACCCAACAGATGCGGCATCACCAGCGTCTGGCCCAACATCACCAAGCCTGATTCGTATGGCAGATTGATCGAACCGGTGTCGCCGAGCGCATAAAGCTGCAATCCAAGAATCGCGAGCAGGCCTGCTAGCGTGGAAACGAAGCTTGGCATCCCCAAGCGGTTGAACAGCAGCGCATAGATCGACCCGATCAGCCCGCCGACCACGATCGCAGACATGATCGCAAGCCACACGGGCCAGCCATTGTTCACCCACAGCACGCCTATCACGGCAGAGGCAAAGCCGCTGACCGAGCCCACTGACAGGTCGATTTCGCCGATCATCAACACGCAAACGATGCCAAGCGCGATGACGCCGACGGTCGACGAGTCGAACAGCAGGTTC
>CAXTRX010000146.1:2434-6172 GCA_964246785.1 uncultured Acetobacteraceae bacterium
GGATTGAGGCTCTCGAACACCGTCCAAATGATGACGAGGCCGATAACCACAGGCAGTGAGCCGAGGTCGCCAGAGCGGATCCGGTCGGCGAGCCCACGGATTGCGCCCGTGATGCCGACGTCCTGGCGAACCCGAACGTCGCTGCGGTCCAGCAGTGGCGCCGCCAACGGCTTCTCGCCAGTGTTGCTGGTCATGGCGGGGCCTCCGCAGCCACGGCACTGCTCACCTGCCGCCGCTTCGAACGCC
This sequence comes from uncultured Acetobacteraceae bacterium, assembly GCA_964246785.1. GTDB lineage: Bacteria > Pseudomonadota > Alphaproteobacteria > Acetobacterales > Acetobacteraceae > LMUY01. The sequence continues at coordinate 2,681 of CAXTRX010000146.1, forward strand.
GCGACACCGAGTTGTCGGCGGCGCCCGTGATCGCACTCACCAGCTCATGGTTCGAGGCGTTGGGAAAGAACACGCCATTGTTGCGTCCAAGGCGCAGCACGACGATGCGGTCTGCTACGGCGCGCACGTCTTCCATGTTGTGACTGATCATGATCACGCCCAGTCCACGGTCCCGCACGCGCTCGATCAGATCGAGCACTTCGGCGGTCTGCGCGACGCCCAGGGCGGCCGTGGGCTCGTCCAACAGGATCAACTTCGGGTCGAGCAGCAGCGAGCGCGCAATCGCCACCGTCTGCCGCTGTCCCCCAGACAAGGACGCCACTGGCTCGCGCACGCTCGGGATCCGGGCGGACAATTCGTTTAGCAGAGTCCAGGCGCGAATTTCCATCGCCACCTCGTCAAGCTGCACTGGCCTCAGCTCGTTGCCGAGGAAGATATTGGCCACCACGTCGAGGTTTTCGCACAGCGCAAGGTCCTGGAACACGGTGGCAATGCCAAGCGCCAGGGAGTCGCTCGGGCTGTTCAGGGTCACCGGCTTGCCCTGGAACTCCATCGTGCCGGAGCTTGGCTGGTGCACCCCCGCCAAGACCTTGATGAGAGTAGACTTGCCCGCGCCATTATCGCCGACCAGCGCCACCACTTCGCCCGCATGGACATCGAGGTCTATGTCGGTGAGCGCCGATATAGCGCCGAACGTTTTGGAGATCCCGCGCAGACTAAGCACCATCTCGCCCGCGGGTACGGCACCTTGACCCAAGCCTGACATCGACGCGCCTCCCCCTCTATTCTATTCGGCGTATCTGGCTGGGCCGATGCGCATGTGCTTCATTCAGCGGATTAGCCGCCTTCGCCAATCTCACGATCGGCAAAAGCGGCAACTAGCCCCAACGGTTGATTATGGGGTAATGCCGAGCTTCTTGCATCCCTCGGCATAGCGGCCGGTGCACAGCACCTCTGCGGACTCGATCGCGTGGCCGTTCACTTGCTTGTCGACGATTTCCGACTTGAGATTGCTCGCCGTGATCAGCGTCGGGGTAAACAACTGCGTTGAAGTTTTGAACAACTCCGTATCGGCCTTCGGGTGCTCGCCTGAGAGCAACGCCACTGCCACCCGCGCTGCTGCCGCGGCCACGATTTCGCTCGGCTTGGAGATGGTGTTGTACTCGTCTCCAGAGATGATTAGTTGCAACCCAGCAATGGTCGCGTCATTGCCGGTGACAGGCGGCACTGGATTGACGCCGGCTGCCTTGAAGGCCGCGATGGCGCCGCCGCCGGTGCCGTCGTTCGCGGCAACCACGCCCACGATCTTCTTGTTGAAGCGCGAAATCTGGCCGCTAACCCATTGCTGCGCCTTGGGCGGCTCCCACGCAGGCGTGTCGTACTCGGCCAGCGTCTTGTAAGGCCCGGTAGCGATGCCCTCGTGGATGCCCTTCTTGATCAGGCCCGCTGCAGCGTCGGTCGGCGAACCGTTTACCTCGAGCAGGCCTGCGTCGGCTGCTGCCACGTGCATTTCGTTGAGATGCTTTACCAGCGATACCGCGATGGTCTTGCCAATGTCTTCGTTGTTAAAGGAGACGTAATAGTCCGCGGGCGTCGAGGGGATTGGCCGGTCATACGCAATCACCTTAATGCCTTGCGCCTGCGCTTGCTTGACCAGCGACGCGGCCGCTGACGAGTCCACCGGGTCGATGACGATGGCCTTGGCACCTTGCGACATGGCCGAGTTGAACTGCTGCTGCTGCCGCGACGCATCACCATTCGCATTCTGGTACAGCACCTTGCAACTGGGGCAGAGCTGGGTCATTTCGGCGACAAAGCCCGGGTGATCGTGCTCCTCGTAGCGCGTCGAGCTCTGGTCGGGCATCAGGAACGCCACGGTCGCGTTGGTCAGGGGGGCCGCATGGGCCGCCATGCTGGCGGTAAGCCCCAGGCCAAGGCTGGCGGCAACGAGCCGGGCCCGTTTGCGTGGCGACTCAAGCGGCAGGGTCGTGCAGGTGAACATGGATGCGTCCTCGTCGATTATGGTTTAAGCACGCGGCGTCTGCGAACGACTGTCCGCCCCCGCGCCTGCTCGGGGTAAATCAAAGCTCGCGTTGGTCCGCCCAGCCGGGTCACGTCGCGGCGCCAAGCTGTCTGGCACATCATGCAATTGATGATGGCTGCGAAACGCACGCGGCGTCATGCTCTTCAACGCAAAGAACTGCCGATTGAAGTTCGACAGGTTGTTGAAGCCCACCTCGTAGCAGATGTCGGTAATCCGCCTCCTGCCGCTGACCAGCAGTTCGCAGGCATGATTGATCCGCATGCTGTTGACATAGCGCACAAACGTCATGCCAGTCTGCCGCTGAAACGCGCGCGAAAACGCACTGGCACTGAACCCGCACAACTCTGCCAGATCGCTCTCCCGCAACTCGGTCTGCAGGTTCTTCGCTATGTGGTTCAGCACATGGTTGAGCGGCTGCATCAGGTAGGTGGACGGAGTGGGCCGGTAGCCGACGCTGGCCAGCAACCGCCGCTCGCTGCAACGCCGCATGATGTCCAGCACGTTGAAGAACAAGGCGAGCCGAGCCGCACCGCGCGCCGACAGCAGCGCTCGCAGAAGCGGCTCCAGGGTCGCGCCAGTCTCGGGCGAAAATTGCACGCCACGCGCTGCTTCCGCCAGCAATCCCGGCAGAAAGCTCAGCTCCGGAAATGACCCGGCGCAGCTTTCGGCGAACTCAGCGGTGAACTGCAGCACCAGGCAGCGTTCTTCTACGCTCACCCCCGGCGCCACGTCGCTCAGCCAATTATGCGGCAGGTTTGGTCCAGCCAGCACCAGATTGCCAGGTTCGAACACGCCGATATGGTCGCCGACAAACATCCGGCCACTGGTCGACGTGACCAAGTGGATTTCGTATTCGGGATGGTAATGCCAGCGTACGGTGCGGAATGGATAGCCATGCGCCCAGATTTTGAACGACTCGCCGGCATGCACGTCGACAATCTCAAGATCGGGCATCGCCATCGTAAGTGGCGTCTTAACCCTGGACATGGCAGTTGCAGACCGCCAATGCGCGATCCGAGCGCCCAAACCCCCTGAAATTGACCATGGTCCGCTCCCTTTGCAGTTCCAAACGATCTAGACGACCGCCGTTATCGTTGTTAGCACCACCCTAGGCCTCCAAGTGCAGGCACTCCACCAGCAAACCGTCCAAAAAACGATGTTTTTTTGCGGCAGCTCGGTCCTAGGTTGATGGTTTTGCGCCCTCGCCGGCTGCTGCCATGCGTCACAGACGCCAATTGCAAACGATAAAACCACAACGATTTCGCGACTTGCTCGTAGCTCTACCGGACCAGAAGGGCTGAAGCCGCCCAAAATGCGGCGAACTGCGGACTCCAGACAGCAGGTGACAGCATTTGGCCCAAACCCGCCTGCAAGCACCGCGTTAGCCCTGCTCAGCGGCAATGCCGCTGCTTGTTGGGAGAAGTGGCTATGCGGCCAATACACTATGC
>CAXTRX010000147.1:0-6110 GCA_964246785.1 uncultured Acetobacteraceae bacterium
CACCGGCGCCGGTCGCACCCGCTCCCGCGCCCGCTCCCGCTCGCACCTACCTGGTGTTCTTCGATTGGGACCGCAGCGACCTGACCGACCGCGCGCGCCAGATTGTGGGCGAGGCGGCGCAGGCCAGCACCCGGGTGCAGACCACCCGCATCGAGGTTCAGGGCAACGCAGACCGGTCGGGCACTCCGCAATACAACCAGCGGCTGTCACTTCGCCGGGCACAAACGGTTGCGGCCGAGTTGGTGCGTGACGGGGTTCCGTCCGCCAGCATCGACATCCAGGCATTTGGCGACACACGGCCGTTGGTGCCCACCGCAGCAGGTGTCCGTGAGCCGCAGAACCGCCGGGTGGCGATCATCCTGCGCTAAGAGCCTGGCGTTGCCGAGCAGCTGCAACCGACGGCTGATCGCGTTCGGTTGGATGATGCTCCCTCGTCCACAAGGCGAGGGAGGCAACGCCGGTGATCTTTTACCAGGTCTGAGCCTATCTCGTTCTTGCGACAAAGCTCAAAATTTGTTAACAGGGGTTGAGAGGTGACCTTGCAACAGTCCGACCAACAACTCTACCTCCAGCAAATTGGCGAGTTGTCCCAAGCCACGTGGGACCTGCGCGACTATCTGCTGGCGCATGGTGGCATCACCGCCGAAGTGGTTCGGTTGGAAGAGGCGGCGCATCTGCTGGAGCGCTCGCTTGAACAGCTTGCAGGGGCTCTGCGCATCCGCCCGAGCCAAGCCGGGCTGCCGACCGTAACGCGACGCAGCCCGCTATAACGACTGCCGCGCGCGACGCCACAGTGTTACCAAAAAGCAACACACCGCACGCTTGAACTACAGCCGAAGGGCCGCTATCGCCCTTACAATGCGTAATCAGCGTCAAACCGCAGTCGGATGTAACCCTGTTGTAACGCCAGGGCGTGCAACCGTAACGCCTGCAACCTTGGGGCATGCTTCCTCAGGCAAGGCCCTGCAGGCATGACCGGGTTGGCGGACTACCGCTTCGTGGTCGTGGGCAGCGGCTTCTTCGGCGCCACCGTCGCCGAACGCATTGCCACCGTGCTGCAGCAACCCGTGCTCGTGTTGGAGCGGCGCGGCCATCTCGGCGGCAACTCCTTCTCCGAAACCGACCCGGCGACCGGCATCGAATACCATCGCTACGGCACCCACCTGTTCCATACCTCCAGTGACGAGGTCTGGCAGTGGATCAGCCGGTTCACCCAGTTCAACAACTACCGGCACCGCGTGTTCACCCGCCACGCCGGCCGCACCTACACGATGCCGATCAACCTCATGACGCTGAACAGCTTTTTTGGCCTCGACCTCAGCCCAGGCGATGCCGAGGCGTTGATACGGCGCAAAGCCGCCGCCGACGCACCCGCCGTTCCGCGCAATCTGGAAGAAAAGGCGATCTCGCTGATCGGGCGCGAACTCTACCAGGCGTTCGTCGCCGGTTACACCGCCAAGCAATGGGAAACCGATCCCACCCTGCTGCCGGCCGACATCATCACCCGCCTGCCCGTCCGCTTTAACTATAACGATTTCTACTTCGCCGACCGCTACGAAGGCCTGCCGCTCGACGGCTATGCGGCGGTATTCGATCGCATCTTCAGCCACGAGAGGATCGACGCCCGCACTGGCGTTGACTTCTTTGAGGTCCGCTCGCGCTTGCATCCGGATGCAACGATCCTCTACACCGGGCCGATCGACCGCTTTTACGAGTATCGCTTCGGGCCATTGGGCTGGCGCACATTGGACTTTGAGATCGAACGTCCGGCAGTGGACGACTACCAAGGTGCGGCGGTGATGAACTATCCCGATCAAGATGTGCGTTACACACGTGTGCACGAGTTCAAGCACCTGCATCCAGAACGCCGGCCGGTGCGGGGAGCAACTCTCATCATGCGCGAATATTCCCGCACTGCGGGCCAGGGTGACGAACCCTACTACCCGGTCAACACGCCGGCCGACCGGCAGCGCTACGATCAGTATGCCGCATTGGCAGCGGCCGAGACGCAGGTGATTTTTGGCGGCCGGTTGGGTACCTACCGCTACCTTGACATGCACCAGGCAATCGGGGCCGCACTGCGTTGTTTTGCACGGCAAATCCAGCCTGCGCTGGACGCCCGCTGAGCAGCGCCGCGCCAACACGTCGCCCACGCCCACGCCGGCCGCACTCGCGAGCATGTCATCGTGCCTCCGCCACCTAATCGCGAAATAATAGCAGCATCATTGGGCAGAGCAGGAATTGTTAGTGAGAACTCAACCGCGGGCGCTTACGCAGATCGTGTTGTTTGGTACGCAAGCTTCGCAGCGCAGCGGGACACTGGTTGCAGGTTACATCCCCCTTGAACCATGCCGGGCTTGTGACCCAGCCCGGGACGCCTAGTTCGGTGGAATGCAGCCCGGCCAGGACGCTGCAAAGGCTGCGCCTAAGTAGCCTGCCGGTTCGCCGAGCACTGTATTGGCGTGCCTTCCCGCTGGCTCCGGCGCAAGCGCGGGCCGATGCCAAGGTCACTCAGGCCGGCATCGAGGTCGGTCCGGCCACTCAGCTCAGCTTTGACACCTACTTCAATAGCTTCTTTGAAGCCCCGTGGCACCGCATCACAGGTCTGGGTTCGGTGTCGCTGCAGGTCGACGTGGAAGGCGCCGGATTGCTGCGCATCTACCGCCGTGCGCTTGACCGCTACACCCTCGTATTGGAAGAGGCGGTCGCCTCGGGGACGAGCCGGTTCTGCATCCCCATCGAGACGGTCAACTTCCGGCAGCAGGGCCTCTTGTCGCTGGAACTGATTACAGACGAGACGAGCCTGATCCTGCGCAGCGGCGCCTGGCTCAGCGACCAGCCTGCAATGGCTGATCCAGGCCTCGCCGCCATCATCTGCACCTTCAACCGAGAACACCACCTTACCCGCGTGCTCGCGGAACTCGACTCCGACCCGACCGCCATGGAGGAGCTCGCGCGGGTTATCGTGGTCAATCAAGGCCGCCCCGGGCTCAGCCGCCACTTGGACGCCGCGGGCCTCAGCACCACCCTGCACAGCAAGCTGCGGCTGATCGAGCAGAGCAATTTCGGCGGTGCAGGCGGCTTCACCCGCGGGCTGATCGCAGCCCTCGATGACGACACCGTATCCCACGTCGTCTTGCTTGATGACGACATCCAGGTGGAGCCGGATAGCCTCGTCCGCCTGGCAGCGCTGTTTGCATTTGCCAAGGATGATCTGGTCATTGGCGGCCAAATGCTGGACCTGCTGCAGCCCACGCGCCTGTATGAGGCAGGGGCGATTATTTCCGACCGCCATTGGGCATTCCTGCCGCAACATCATACCGCCGATGTCGGTGATCCGGCCACACTCGAGCCACTCTCGCGGCCACAGCCCGTGCACTACAATGGCTGGTGGTGTTGCGCTTTCCCGCTCGCCTTGGTTCGTGAGCAAGGCTTGCCGCTGCCCTGCTTCATCCGCGGCGATGACCTGGAATATGGCATGCGGATGTATGGGAAATCGATCCCCGCCATTTCCATGCCTGGCGTCGCAGTGTGGCACGAGCCGTTCTACCTGAAGTTCGGCAACTGGCATATTTACTACGAGATCAGAAACATGCTGGTCACGGCGGCGCTGCACATGCCGGCGGACCGCTGGCCCACAGTACGCCGCATCGGCAGGCTGACGGTGGTGCACCTGCTAACCTTCCGCTACTTCAGCACGGCGCTCATTCTGGCGGGCATCCGCGACTATCTCGAGGGACCGGCGGTGATGCAGGAGGAGCCGTTAGCACGCCATCGCCGCATCATGCAGGTCAAGGCCGAATACCCACCGGAGTCGACGCCGCGCAGCACCGTGTTGCAGCCACAGAGACTCAAGCGTCGTCCGCCAAACGCGGCGGCTTGCATCGTGCTGCTGATATATCTGCTGGCGCGCAATGGCCTGGCGCGGGAGAGCAAGAAGCCGCCCCGCGTCATGCCGGCGAGCCATTTCGAATGGCTCAACATGCGCGGGGTGGAGAACGTGGCGCTCGAAACTTGGTGGGACGAGGAGCTTCCGGTGTTTCGGCGGTCCAGAGCGCGCCATCGTGCGCTTTTGCTAGAGGCTGCCGTCCTGCTGCTTCGGCTCTACCGCGAGAACCCGGCGACGCGGCTTATGTGGCGCAACGCTGCGAGCAAGCTCACTGCACCCTCGTTCTGGCGCTCCTATCTCGGCCTGCCACCCCGCCCAGCCAAGCCGGACGAGGTGAAACAGCAGGCCGCCTAGGGCAGTATCATCCCGGCCATAATCAATTGAGTTGAGGTATTTGCTCAGGCAAACACCTGTCAGATCTGGGCCGCACCGCCGTCCGCGAACAATTCGCTGCCGTTGACGAAGCTACTCTCGTCCGATGCAAGGAACAGAGCGGCGTTGGCGATTTCCTCCGGCGTGGCCATGCGGCCGAGCGGTGCTGCCGCCTCCATGGTAGCCACGAAGGCGCGGTTCTGCTCCTCCGTGTGAGTAAGCCCATGCAGGCCCGGGGTCGAGGTCGCCCCGGGAACCAGCACATTCACCCGGATGCGACGCGGAGCCAAATCCTGGATCCAGCTCCGGGCGAAGTTGCGGATGGCGGCCTTGCTAGCGCTGTACACGCTGAACGCAGGCCCACCCGTGCTGCCGGCCGTCGATCCGGTCAGTATGACCGACGCGCCGTCGCGCAGGAGCGGCAAGGCTTTCTGCACCGTGAACAGCGTGCCCTTGACGTTGGTCGCGAAGGTGCGGTCGTAGTGTTCCTCGCTAATATCGGCGAGCGGCATCAACTCGCCGCCGCCAGCGTTGGCGAACAGAACGTCGATCCGTCCAGCCTGCTCGCGCACAACCCTATACAGGCGGTCAAGGTCGGCCATGTTCGCCACGTCGCCCTGAACTCCGCGCGCATCGTGGCCCACCTCGACCACCGCTTGGTCGAGTTCGGCTTGCCTGCGACCGGTCATAAACAAGCGAGCCCCTTCGCTCGCAAAGCGTTTGGCGCTTGCCAGCCCAATGCCGCTATTGGCACCGGTAATGACCACAATCTTGCCTTCGAGCGTGCCCATGAACGTCTTCCCTCGGTTGGTGGAAGCGATATGGACGAGCACTGCCGACGTGGGTAGAACTGACCTAAAGGTAAGTGTAGGCTGATTTCATGAGTATCGAGCAATTCCCGTGCGGCCTTGATGTCGCGCTGGCTGTGATCGGCGGGAAGTGGAAGCCCCTGATCCTGTATCACCTGCACTCGGGTCCCAAGCGGTTCGGGAACCTCAAGCGGTTGGTCGCAGGCATCAGCGAGAAAGTGCTGATCCAGCAGTTGCGCGAGTTGGCCGCGGCAGGCGTGCTCACGCGGCAAGACTATCAGCGGGTACCCCCGATGGTCGACTATACCATCACGGCATTCGGCATGACGCTGGCGCGGGCGTTGATGCCGCTTTGCGAGTGGGGGACGGCATATCGGGGGCAGATTGCTGGGATCACGCTCTCGCGCACACCTGGACAAAGCGCTGAGCGGGTTGAGACTGCCTCCCACTCGGCCAACCTCGGCGATTGAACGACCGTCGTGGTCCGCTAGAGCCTGATCGCTTCAGGTTGGATCGACCTGAAGCGTGAATCAGCCTCTCAAACAAAGAGTTAGAGCAAGTCCGGTTCGCCTGCCAGAAGCGGATTTGCTCTAAGCGACCCGTCCCGCCCGCGCCACCGCCAACGCGCGCCCGCTGCGCCGCTGCAAAGCGGCTGCTGTCATGACGTCCAGCGCCGTCACCCCAAGCACGGCCAGCAGCGCCAGGCCCGTTGCGCCGCGGCGCCGGTTGCCGGGCCGCAGCGTTGCCGCCGTGAGCGTCAGGATGTCCAGCGCATCCCCGGCGGTGCGGACCCAGAGCGGGCCTGCCTTGCCAGGCTGGGTCAGCACCAGCGCGCCCGAGCCGATTTCACGCACGCCGAACGCCTGAACCGTGCCGCGCGGCAAAGCCAAACCCAGTTGCCGCCGTAACGCGCCACCCGCCAACAACTCAAGGCCGCCGAGGCCGAGGCTAAACCAGCCAAGCAATTTTGCCACTTCGATGTCGTTCATGCCGCCCTACCGTTCAGATGCTGCTTCGGCAGTGCCTGACGCCGTGATCTT
>CAXTRX010000148.1:0-488 GCA_964246785.1 uncultured Acetobacteraceae bacterium
CGATATGCGGCGCCGGGCCGACGTGGTCGTGGTTGCGCCAGGCCCGGCGCCGCATATCGTTGCGACCGTGGCAGGGGGCTCGCTGGTGTTTCTGGCGGCGGACGGGGTGGAGCGGCTGAGCTAACCAGCCGCTATCGCTGCCGGCTATTCATGGAACTGTCACGCGCGTCTGCTGGCTCGCTATGGTTTGGTGCCGCCGCGATGTTGCACCTCGACAACCTTGGCAAGAGCTTTAACGGGAAACAGGCTGTGACCGGCGCGTCCCTCAGCGTGCCCGACGGCGCGTTTGTCGGCGTGATCGGCCGTTCGGGCGCCGGCAAGTCCACCCTGCTGCGCATGATTAACCGGCTGGTCGAGCCCAGCGCCGGCCGCATCCGTTACGGCGAGCTGGACGTGACAGGCTTGCGCGGGCGGGGCCTGCGGGAGTGGCGGCAGCGCTGCGCCATGATCTTCCAGCAGTTCAACCTGGTGAACCGGCTGGACGTGCT
>CAXTRX010000148.1:498-6026 GCA_964246785.1 uncultured Acetobacteraceae bacterium
GACGTGCTGAGCAACGTCATGATGGGGCGGCTGGGCCACATGCCGGGGTGGCGCGCGGCGCTGAAACTGTGGCCGCACGAGGACAAGCTGATCGCGCTTGCTGTGCTCGAGCAGATGGACATTGTGGCGCTGGCCGCGCAGCGCGCCGAGGAGCTCTCCGGCGGGCAGCAGCAGCGGGTGGCGATCTGTCGCGCCTTGGTGCAGGAGCCGAACATCATCCTGGCCGACGAGCCGATTGCCTCGCTCGACCCGCGCAACACCAAGGTTGTGATGGACGCGCTGCGGCGGATCAACGGCGAGTTTGGCATCACCGTGCTGTGTAACCTGCACTCGATCGACCTGGCCCGGAGCTACTGCGACCGGCTGGTGGGAATGGCGCAAGGCCGCCTGGTGTTCGACGACGCGCCCGGAGCCCTCACCGCCGACACCGCGCGCGAACTCTATGGGTTGGAGGCGGATGAGGTGATGAGCCGGGCCACCGAACGCACCGCCGACACCGTTCTGTAACGAGACAGGCTGCCGTGGAGACGGCATGAGGCGGTGATCGTTCACGAAGGAGACTGCCATGCTGCTTCACCGCCGTTCCTTGCTGGCCGCCGCACCTGCCATTGCCCTCGCGGGGGCGGCTCGGGCGCAATCCTGGAAAGCGCAATATCCGGAGCTGGTGTTTGCCAACGTTCCCGCCGAAAACGCCTCGGGCGTGGTGGACCGCTGGACTCCGTTCATGGCCTATCTGAGCGACACAATCGGCACCAAGGTGACGCTGCGGGTGGCCAACGACTATGCGGCCGTGATTGAAGGGCAAAAGGCTGGCAACGTGCACATCGCCTACTATGGCCCGGCGTCGTTCTCGAAGGCGTTGATCATCGGGGTGAAGACCCATGCGTTTGCCATCGAGGTGAATTCGGATGGGACGAAGGGCTACTACTCGGTGTTCTACGTGCGGGCGGATAGTCCGTATAAGTCCATCGAGGACCTGAAGGGCCGCAACCTTGGCCTGGTCGACCCGAACTCGACCTCTGGCTACAACATGCCGCTGTACAAGCTCGACAAGCTGGGCATCAAGCCCGACACGTTCTTCAGCAAGGTCGTGGTGACGGGCAGCCACGAGAACGCGTTGGTCGCGCTGGCGACGGGCGAGGTGGACGTTGCCGCCAATTGGTGGAACGCCGACGACGACAGCAATCTCACCCGCATGCTGAACAAGAACATGCTCAAGAACAGCGGCGGGCAGCCGCTCGGCAAGGCCGATTTCCGCATCATCCTGAAGTCGGATCTGATCATCAACTCGCCGCTGGCGATGCTCGACGACCTGCCGCCCGCGCTGCAGGACACGATCAAGACGGCGTTCTTCCAGGCACCGGCGAAGGCGCCGGAGGCGTTCGCCCGCCTGTCGGACGGCAAGGACCGTCCATGGGAGCCGATCGCCAACGCCGACTATGCCGACACCATCAAGCTCGTCCGCTTCGTCGACAGCCTGCGTAAGGCCTAAGGGGTCAAGGAGATGCCTATCCCCTTGCGGGTCCAGGGCAGAGCCCTGGAAGCTTCTCTCCATGCCGCCGCCTATGATGGGTTGACCTTTCGCAGACGGTTGCGCGCCGCCGGCGGGGTGGCGCTGCTGGCGGCGGCGTTGCTGCTGGCCTGCTGGGTGGCCGAGGTGCGGCCCGGCGTGTTCGCCAGCCATTTCGGCCGTTTGTTCGACTACCTGTCGGACCTGCTGCACCTCGACTCCGGAGACCCGGTATGGACGTCGCCGGCGGAGTGGTTCTGGGGCTTACCGCGATGGCTGCGCGCGCTGGGCGAGACGCTGATCCTGGCCTATTGCGGCACCATGCTGGGCTGCCTTGGTGCGTTCGTGCTGTGCTTTGCGGCCAGCCGCAACTTCTCGCGCTCGGCGCCGACACGTTGGCTGGTGCGGCGCTTGCTCGAGTTCAGCCGCACTGTGCCGGACATCGTGTTTGCGCTGTTGTTTGTGCTCTGCTTCGGGTTGGGCCCGCTGCCGGGCGTTTTGGCGATCGCAATCCATACCATGGGCACAGTGGGCAAGCTGTTCTCCGAAGTGGTGGAGAGCATCGACGAGCGCCCGGTGGAGGGCGTGCGTGCCAGCGGCGGCGGCTGGTTCAGCCAGGTGCGTTTTGGCGCCTTGCCGCAGGTGCTGTCGAACTTTGTCAGCTACGCATTGTTGCGGTTCGAGATCAATGTTCGCATCGCCGCTGTGCTGGGCTTCGTGGGCGCGGGGGGGATTGGCTACACGCTGCTGATTGCGGTGCGCAAATTCTACAATTCGGACGTGAGCGCCATGCTGGTGTTGATCGTGGTCACGGTGATGCTGATCGACTGGGGCACGGAGAGGCTGCGCCATCGTCTGGTGAGCGTCACCGGCCCATGAGCGGGGTGGGTGCCGGGCTGCTGTCCGGCCGCGCCGGGCTGGAGCGGCGGCATGCCGCGCTGCTGCGGCCGGACATGGGGCTGCGGCTGCGCGTTGCCGGGATGGTTGGGCTGGTGTTTGGCGGACTGCTGGCGAGCCTATGGTATATCGGCCTGTCACCAATGCGCGTGCTGCACGGGGTGGGCCGGCTGGGCATGGTGATCGGCTTCATGCTCCCGCCCAACCCGGAGAACTGGGCCAATGTGTGGTTCTACCTGCAGGCGCTGGCGCAGACGGTGGCAATCGCATTTGCTGGCACGCTGGGCGCCGCGGTGCTGGCGTTCCCGCTGGCTTTCCTGGCGGCCCGCAATGTGGTGGGCAACTGGCTGATCCACGTGCTGACCCGGCGCTTTTGCGACACGGTACGGGGGGTGGACACGCTGATTTGGGCGCTGATCTGGGTCAATGTGGTAGGCCTGGGGCCGTTTGCCGGCGTGTTGGCGATCATCACCACCGATCTGGGCGTCTACGGCAAACTATTTTCGGAAGCGATCGAGACCGCCGACCGCAAACCGACCGAGGGCGTGCTGGCGGCGGGGGCCAGCCGGCTGCAGTCGATTAGGTTTAGCCTCATGCCGCAATTGCTTCCGGTGGTGCTGAGCCAATTGCTGTATTTTTTCGAGAGCAACACGCGGGAGGCGACGGTGCTGGGCATCGTGGGTGCGGGCGGGATCGGTCAGCCGCTGTCGGAGATGATCCGCACGGATGAGTGGCGGCAGGTGTCGTTCATCATCGTGTTGCTGCTGGTTGCAGTGGCGATCACCGACTGGGGTTCGGGCCGGTTGCGGCTGGCACTGGTTGGGGCGCGCGGGTAGACGTTTCGTGGGACGATCGGGACGGATTGCACCCAACCCTAACCTAAAGACACAGGGCTGTTTTGGAGGGAATGGTTGATGGAAGCGCTAGGCCCTCTTCTTGGCCACCACCCGGCGCCGGGTGGTGGCGGGGGCGGCGGGCTTGATCGTCTGGCAGGAACCTAGCTCGGGAGGCACCAGCTCCTTGCCAGCGACATATTGCGGCAGCACCGCCGGAGAGGGCAGGGCCATCACCTCGTCGAACACCCGCTTGTTGCGCGGGCAGAAGTCGCTGCCCTGGTGCTGGCCCAACTCGCCCTGCTCGTTGGCAAGTAGAGTGATGTAGCTGTCGTACTGCTTCTGCGCCGACCTGCCGTATTCATGCTTGAACCAGGCGTTTACCACGGCGTCCTCCCGCACCAGCTCGGTGCGGTAGCGCTCGATGAAGCTGTTATAGGCATCCTCGTCGCTGCATCCCACTGCCAACACGGAGAGTTCGCTTTTGAGCGCGCCCACCTCGAAGGCCGCTTGGTCAGCGCTGGAGGGGCAACGCGACTGTGCATTCGCGGCGTTCGCTGAGAGCAGGCCGACACAGGCGATCAGCGTGGGGGCAAGACGTCGGCTCACTTGGCAACTCCTTTTGCCGGTTGGGGGCTTGCCGGTTGGGCGGTCGGCGAACTGGCAGGCTGCACGGACACGGTCACGATAGCATCACCCGGAATCAGCCGCACCGAGAAGCTGTCGGCCACCGCGCTTGCGTCGGGCGTGTAGTCCACGCGGGTGTCGTCTCCCACGGTATGAATGAAGACGTGCCCCTTCTCCGGGCGGCGCTCCACCAGGCCGGCGGCGAACGGCCCGTCGCCGTTGGCCATCGTCAGCCCGCACCAGCCATGGCCGTCCGTGGTGATGGTGGCCGTGACCGTCTTGCCCGCTTCGGGCGTCGTCGGGCTTGCTGTGCAGGACGCGGCCTTGCCTTGCAGGTCGCTGGCGTAAACCGGGTTGCGGGGCTGACGGTTGACTGCGGCGGGCTGAACGCAGCCTGCGACCAGGCTGACCAGGAGCGCCGCGGTCATCATGGCGCCCGGTTCGCGGATTGACACTCAGCGCACTCCATTGATACCGCCGCCTGCATCGTGCTCCCATGAGCCGGCCCATAGCGGCGGGCGGGTATTAGCGCAGGCAGCGGCGGCTGCAAACTGTTTGACTTGTTTCAACCCGGCGCTATAACCCGCCCCTCGGCAGCCGGGCCTCCCCGCTGCCCTGTGCTGTTTGCGCGGGACCGTTGGCATCGGCGGCGCTCTATAGGATTTGCTTTGATGTTCGCAGTCATCCGCACCGGCGGGAAGCAGTATCGCGTGACCCCCGAGCTGGTGCTGAAGGTGGAAAAGCTGGAAGCCGAGCCGGGCAGCACCGTGACCTTCACCGACGTTCTGGCCGTGGGCGATGAAGGCGGGCTCACCATCGGCGCCCCCGTGGTGGCTGGCGCCTCGGTGACGGCGACCGTGGTGGCGCAGGACCGGCTGGACAAGGTGATCATCTTCAAGAAGCGCCGGCGGCAGAATAGCCGCCGCAAAAACGGCCACCGCCAGCACGTCACCGTGCTGCGCATCGGCGACATCAGCGGCATGGCAGGCATCAGCCCCGCTGCGGATACCACTGACATCAACGCCGCTTGAGATAGGGGCACGACGAGATGGCACATAAGAAGGCGGGTGGTTCCTCCCGCAACGGACGCGACACTGAGGGCCGCCGCCTGGGCGTGAAGAAGTATGGCGGCGAGAGCGTGATCGCCGGCAACATCATCATCCGCCAGCGCGGCACCAAGGTGAAGCCTGGCGTGAACGTCGGCGTCGGCAAGGATCATACGCTGTATGCGCTGAAGGATGGCCACGTGGTGTTTACCCGCCGGGCTGAGGGCCGTGTACACGTATCGGTGGATGTGCCCGCGGCGGCGGAGTAGCGGCTTTACGTCTCCCTCTCCTGCGGGAGAGGGCTGGGGTGAGGGGCTAGCGGCACTCACCAGCGAGTTGGGCGTGGACCCCTCACCCCTACCCTCTCCCCTAGTGCGAGGGCTTTTAGTGGGATGAGTGGTTGCGATGAAGTTCCTGGATCAGGCCAAGATCTACGTCCGCTCCGGGGATGGCGGCAATGGCGTGGTCGCGTTTCGGCGGGAACGGTTCATCGAGTTCGGCGGCCCGGATGGCGGCACCGGCGGCAAGGGTGGCGACGTCATCTTCGAGGCGGTGGCAAACCTCAACACCCTGATCGACTTCCGCTACACCCAGCATTTCCGCGCCCGCAAAGGC
>CAXTRX010000149.1:0-6010 GCA_964246785.1 uncultured Acetobacteraceae bacterium
GCCCGGCGGCGGCGCAATTCTGGATCGTCGCGGCCGGGCGGGCGACGGTGCTTAAGCTGGCGCATGACGAGGCGTTCAAACCGTTGTCGCCGGGCACGGTGCTGACGGCGATGATGGTGCGCGGCCTGCTGGACGACGAGGGTGTGGCGGAGTTGGATTTTGGCCGCGGCGACGATCCCTACAAAGCGCTGTGGACGACCCAGCGTCGACGGCGGATAGGGCTGCTGCTCATGAATCCATGGCGGCCAGTGGGCCTGGCGGCGATTGGCCGCAGCATGGCCGGGCGCCTACGCGGACGGTTCATGGGGCGAGGCTGGCGTGATAGCGACGCCATCGAAGAATGAGATCGGCCGTGCCTCACTCGACCGCTCGGCTGCCTGGTCGAGGGTAGGCGTGTGGCGCTGCGCTCCGACCAGAAGCAACGGCAAGCCCTACTATGCTACACAGAAGCTACCTGATAGCTATCCATGTCCGCCTTTGCACTCGCCTGATGGGCTAGAAACCCCTCAAACACCAGCAGCAACCACAGCACCCCGCTGTGATCAAACCGGCCCGACTGGTGCTCGTTGACCAATTGGCCCAGCGCGGCGGGGTCGAACAGGCCGCAATCCAGCATTGCCTCCCCTAGCAGACGCGCGCGGACTCGGTCCGCTCCAACCCGCAACTGCTCCATGAGCGGCATCGCAAACCCCTGCTTGGTGCGGTAGAGGATCTCGCACGGCAAATAGGGCTCCATGGCGCGCTTGAGCAGGTATTTGCCGGTTCCTCCGCGGCGCTTCAGTCCGGATGGCAGACCAAGGCCCCAGTCGACGAAGGCATGGTCCAGCAACGGCGCCCGCACCTCGAGCGAGGTCGCCATGCTGGTACGGTCCACTTTGGTCAGGATGTCGCCGGGCAGGTAAGTAGCAATATCGGCCATCTGCGCCTGGCGAAGCGGGTCGGCGCCGTCGCAGCCATCCATGATGTCGGCAATGCGGGCGCCCGGGTCGTAGCCGTCCAGCTCCGCCTCCAGCCCGGCGGCGAACAGCGCCCGGCGGCGGTCATGGTGCACCTTGCAAACGGTCCGATAATAGCCGACGGCGCTGTCCAGACTGATCTCGGTCAGCGTGTGCTTGGCGCGCAGCCAGCGCGGCGCGCGATCGAGCTTGGGGTAGGCGCGGGCGAGCCGACCGATGACCCCCCGTCGCAGCGGCGCCGGCACGTGGGCACGGACCGCCTCAGCCATCAGGTGCCATTGGTAGCGCCGATATCCGCCCAACACCTCGTCGCCGCCATCACCGGACAACGCCACCGTTGCGTGCTGCCGGGCGAGCCTGCAAACGGCTAGGGTCGGCACCGACGAGCTGTCGCCAAATGGCTCGCCGAAGATCGCCGCCTGCGTCCGGGCGGCGTCGATGTAGTCGACCGTGGTGGACTGGGCCTGATGCGCCGTGCCGTAACGCGCCGCCACCATCGCGGCATAGGGCCGCTCGTCGGCCGCCCCTGGGAAGCCGATGGTGAAGGTCGCCAGAGGCGCCGCGCGCATTCCGGCGGCGAGGGACACGATGGCGCTCGAGTCAACGCCGCCAGATAGGAACGCGCCCAACGGCACGGCGGCCACGAGCCGGTCGGCAGTGCTGCGGCGCAGATGGGCTAGCAGCGCTGGCACAGCCTCGGCCTCGCTGGTCGGACCGGGGGCTGCGGAGGGGCTCCAGTAGCGCTGCGGCGTGGTGGCAACGCCGCGCTCCAGCAGCAAGTAATGGCCGGCTGCCAGCTTGCTGATGCCCTGGTAGATCGTACGCGGGTCGGGGATATAGCCGTAGGCGAAGAAATCATCGACGGCGACCGGGTCGATCTGACTTGTATGCCCCGGAACGCCCGATAGCGCGCCCAATTCTGAGGCGAAGGCCAAGCCGCCACCAGGCATGTGCATGTAGTGCAGCGGCTTCTTGCCGAGCCGGTCGCGCGCCAGGAATAGCGTCTGCCGGTTGCGATCCCATAGGGCAAAGGCAAACATGCCGGATAGGCGCTCTAGGCAGCCTGGGCCCCAACTTTCCCAGGCGTGGATGATCGCCTCGGTATCGCAGCGGTTGCGGAAGACGTGGCCCAGAGCCTGCAGGTCGACCCTGAGCTGCTCGAAGTTATAGATCTCGCCATTGAAGACGATGACGACCGAGCGATCCTCGTTGTACATCGGCTGCTGCCCACCGTCGACGTCGATGACCGCCAGCCGCCGGTGCCCCAACCCCACGCCCGACTCGACATGGAAACCGTCGCCGTCAGGGCCGCGGTGGCGTAGCGCACTCGTCATGCGGTGCAACAGAGCCCTGTCGACGTTCGCCGAACCGGAGTGATGAAACAAGCCAGCCAATCCGCACATCGCGAAATCCTTCTGCGCCAACGGCCACAAGCCGGGCGATCAGTGCCGTTCACTACCTAAGCCGCTGTTTTGTCGGCTGGGATTGCACAGCGCCATTGCGGCCCAACCCATAGGCATGCAAGCGTCTGACACTACAAAACCAACGTTAGCATTTTGGAAACGACCAAGGGGGTAACTGATGTTGCCCCATCGCGATGGAGAGATGATTGCCGCCACACTCTCAGACATTGGCAGCACGCCAGCCAAGCTGGGCCGCCGATGTTCAGGACGCTCAGACGAAGCTATCCCGCCGAGCCTCCACCTTTGTCATCGTGGGCTCTTCGCTGACGCTTTGGGTGCTGATCATCGCAGCGCTACGCCAGTTTGCCTAAGTTATCCGGTGGTGCGCTGAGCCGTTCAGCAGCGCTGCATAGGCCTGGAACATCGCCTCCTGCTGGTAATCCCGCTCCGCCTTAATGCGATTGGCCTGCCCCACGCGACCGCGCAAAGCCGCGTCGGCTGTCAGAGCACGCAGCGCCGCCGCCAAGGCATCGTCCTGCGCCGGGACGATGAAGGGGGCGTTCTCGCCGGCCAACATTGTGCGAATGTCGCCCACGTCGGTCGCGGCCACCGGCAGCCCAGCCGCCATCGCCTCCAGGATCGACAGCGGCATCTGCTCGGTATCGGACGAGAGGGCAAACACGTCGAAATTACCATACAGGCGCTGCGGTTCGGCGACATGGCCCACGAACTGCACCCGGCCCGCGATCCCGAGCCCAGCCGCCAGCGCCTCGAGCCCGGCGCGTTCGCCACCGTCGCCGACGACGACCAGCCGGGCCGGCGGCGCCACCTGCTGGAAGGCGCGCAGCAGGCGGCTCAGGTTCTTCTCTGGCCGAAGGGCAGCGACCACACCGATGACCGAACCCGCTTGGGGATCGGTGCGCTCGGCCGGCGCATACCGCGCCAAATCCACCCCGTTGGGGATGTAATGCAGCCGTGCCGGGTTGAGCCGCCAAATGTCGGTAGCGATGCGCAGCAGCGTGCGGGATGGCAGCACGACGGTGCTGCGCCGCAGGGCCAGCCGCCGCGCCCAGACGCGCCGCGGCAACTGCACCGCGCGTTCCGCCGGACCGAAGCCATCCTCGGTGTGGATGTGCCGAACCAGCGGCAGCAAATTGGCCAACGCCCATTCGATGGAGCCCCAGTTGCTGGTGACGAGCACGGCCGGGCGCAGACAGCGCAGCAATTGGCGAATGCGGCGCAAGTTGCCCAGCGGGTCGCTCTTGCGGGTCACGATGACGGGGAAGGACACGTCCAGGTCTGGATTGAGTCGGGTACGGCAATCCGTCACCCCGTCCAGCGCCACCACCGCGTGGCGCCAATCGCGGCCGAATCGGTTGGCCAATGCAGTGAAGCGGATTTGCGCGCCCCCCACGGCGAAGGTCGGGAAGACGTGCAGCACGAGCGGCGCGGCCTGATCCATAGTCCACCCTCCGTGAAGACGCTCGTGCGGCCGCCTGCGTCTAGCTGTTCTGCCAAAAAGCTCAATCGGCGGATGCGCCGGGCGAGGATCCCATGCTGCGGGTTCTGACCCTCTCGACCCTGTTTCCCCATGTGCTGGAGCCCAATTTCGGCGTCTTCGTCGAGGCGCAGACACGGCACCTGGCCGCGCGGCCGGATGTCGAGCTGCAGGTCGTGAGTCCGTTGGGGCGGCCGCCGTTTCCCTTGGATTTACATCGCCGCTATCGCTCTGAGCGCCGCCTGCCACAGACCGAAATTTGGAAGGGTCTTCCCACCGCCCGGCCGCGGTTCACCAGCATCCCCACCCTGGGAGCCCAGCGGAACCCGGCCGCTATTGCGCGAGCGGCACACCCCGTGCTGGCGGGGCTGCGCCGGTCGGGCTTTGCCTTCGACATTATCGACGCCGAGTTTTTCTATCCGGACGGCCCGGCGGCAGCGGCGCTGGCCGATGCGTTCGGCGTGCCGTTCTCGATCAAGGCGCGGGGTGCGGACATCCATTATTGGGGCACGCGGCCGTCCTGCCAACGGATGATGTTGGATGCGGCGGCGCGCGCGGGCGGCCTGCTGGCCGTCGCCGGGTCACTGAAACAGGACATGGCGGCGCTTGGCATGGATCCGGCCAAGATCACCGTGCACTACACCGGGGTGGATCTCGACTGCTTTCACCTGGTTGACCGGGCGGCCGCGAAGGCGACCCTCGGCGTGGCCGGCCCGCTGGTTGTGAGCTTGGGCGCACTCATCCCGCGCAAGGGGCATGACCTGGTGGTTAAAGCCATGGCGGCGCTGCCAGAGGCGACGCTGCTGGTGGTGGGCGAAGGGCCGGAGCGCGACGCCCTGACCCGGTTAGTGACGTCACGGGGCCTGAGCGGGCGGGTGCGGCTGCTCGGCAGCGTGCCGCACGCGCAACTATCGACGATCCTTGGGGCGGCTGACGTGATGGCGCTCGCGTCCCACAGCGAGGGGCTGGCCAATGCCTGGATCGAGGCAATGGCCTGCGGCACGCCAGTGGTGACTTCGGCGGTGGACGGTGCGGCTGAGGCGATCGACGCCACATCGGGCCGATTGCTGGCCGAGCGCACGCCGGGCGCAGTGGCAGCGGCCGTGGCGGCCATCCTGGCCGATCCGCCAACCCCGGCAGTGGTGCGGCGCAATGCGGAGCGCTTCACCTGGGCTCGTAACACGCAGGCGCTGTTCGACCATTTGAGCGCCATCGTGGCGGCCGTCCGCTGATGCGCTGCAGTAGCAGCTAATCGCCTGCCGCTTTACCGGTCCGTCTACGTTGACCCCAGGTTGCTGACCAAGTCCCAGCCTGCGGATCTCTGGTCTGTGCGCACCACCTCCACCGTCGGGCGGTTGGCATAATGGTCGAAGCCAACCAAGCCTGTGCTCGTCGGTCGACAATGCCGGTCCGACTGGCGACAGGGCCAACCGGCGCCCGTCCATCGCCACCCTCCCGGGTAGCCCTGGCGATGTAGGCCATTATTTCTCTAATCACCCTCCCGCAATGGCTCGCCAGCACTGGCTCCGCCCCAAGAAAGGGGTGTTGTTTTCTACCTACCGGGAGGTAGAGAAAGGAACAGACCGGCTCGTCTGGTCGAGGGACTGCACGTTGCCCCGCGCAACTGGCTGGATAACGGCACCCTCCCCACTTCGCTTATCCTCGCGGATAAACTGGCCTGGCGGGTTGGACGAAACAAGTTTGAATTGTGACGTGGAGTTTGTATGCCAGAATGGATAACGCCATACTGATTGGAAATACCCCAAGATACGTGCCAATACGTAAATTAAATAAGAGTGCAATATAAGCACCGGCCGACCCAGCTTGCATGGCTGCGGCAGAAAATAAGGTCCATCGGCTTGGCCGTACGACTGCGAGACAATAGCATAGCAACTCCGCAATCATAAAATACCGGTCGTGCATTTTCGGTAGAAAATAAGGCATCACCACCGCCACTGTTGCCGCGAGCAACAGAAGACTTTCTTTCTCAACTCGAACAAAGAAAGCGAGGCTAACGACTGCTGCCCCGACGAACGCGGCAAAGACAGTGCCGGGAAGAACGGCTTCCTCATAGGTCAGAAGATGTAGGTGCTGAATATAAGTCCACGGATTTGGCGCGTTCATCGATAACCAGTGATAAGCATTGGCTTGCT
>CAXTRX010000150.1:0-5998 GCA_964246785.1 uncultured Acetobacteraceae bacterium
GCAGCGCCCTGCAAAGCAGACGATCAGAGTTTTTCAGCAGCCTGTTAGTGCCGTTGCGACTCGGCGGTGCGGAGCAGCTTGCTGAAGACCGCTGCCTCCGGCTTGAGAGCGACGACCAAAGCTTGCGGCCGCCCTAGCAGGAATCCCTGCACCCGGCTGACGCCGAACTGCCTGACAATGGCGAGCTGGCCTTCGGTCTCGATCCCTTCCGCGGTGATGGGCAGATCGAGTTCCGCTGCCAAAGCCGCCACCAGCCGAACGATCGCGGCCGCCCTGGGATCGGTCTCTATGTTCCTGATGAAGGCCGCATCAATCTTGAGGCCGTCGAAGCGGAAAGCTTGCAAGGAGGACAACGACGAATACCCGGTGCCGAAATCGTCCATCACAATGCCCACGCCGAGGGCTTCGAGCTTGGCAAGCTGGTTGGTCGTTTGCTGGTTGGCGCCAAGCCAGGCGCTTTCCGTGATCTCCAGCTCCAGCCGGTGCGGGTCCAGGCCGGTGGCGCGCAGCACGTCTGCCACCACGCCGGGCAACTCCGGGTTCTTGAACTGCACGGGCGAGAGATTGACCGACACGCTGGTCCAGGCGTCCCAGCCGACGGCCGCCTGGCAAGCCTCTTCCAGCACGGCGCGCCCCAAGCTGCCGATCAGGCCGCATTCCTCCGCTAGCGGAATGAACGTGGAGGGCGGCACCATGCCACGGACCGGATGGTCCCAGCGCGACAGAGCCTCCATCGACGCAACACGCCCAGTGACGAGATCGACGATAGGTTGGTACTGGACCAGCAAGCCACCCTCGGTGATGGCGGTGCGCAGTTCGGCCAGCAACGCCACGCGGTCCTGGAACTCCGTCCCGAGCGCTGGGTCGAACACTTGGTAGGTGCCACGGTCCGCGCCCTTGGCCCGATAGAGCGCCAGATCGACGCTGCGCATGATTTCCGTGGGCGTCCGCCCATCACGCGGGAACATCGCGATGCCCACGCTGGCGCCGACGCCGAGCCAGACATCGCCCACGCCGATCCGCTCGCCGACGGCGGCGATCACCCGCTCGGCCGCCATGGCCGCCTCCCGCTCGCTCGCGCCGGGCAACAGCATGGCGAATTCGTCTCCGCCCAGGCGTGCGACAGCATCGCCATCACGCAAGACCAGCCCGATCCTGGCCGCCACCGCCGCCAGCACCGCGTCCCCGGTGGGATGGCCGTAGTCGTCGTTGACCTCCTTGAACCGGTCCAAGTCCATCATGAGGAGCGCGAAGGGCCGGCGTGAGGCATCCGGTGCGGCTGCTGCGGCGCCGCCGCACGCGACTTCAAGTGCGTCCAGGAACATGCGCCGGTTGCCGATCCCGGTCAGGCTGTCGTGGGTTGCCAGGAAACGCGCCATGTCGTCGGCCCGCTTCGCTTCAGTGATGTCGGAGCCGACGCCGCGGTAGCCCACAAAACGCCCGCCCGCATCGGACACTGGCCTGCCGGTGACGGCCCACCACCGTTGCTCGCTGCTGATGGCGACCTGCACCGTCACGTCGCGGAACGGCAGGCGAGCCGACATCGCTGCCATCACGGTCGAGGCCCCGGCATCCTTGGAGCGCAACAAACCCAGCATCTCGTGCAAGGTCCGGCCTTCCGCGACCTCCACGCCGCAGGCGAGAACCTCTGCAAACCGCGGCGTCACCCGGCGAAGGCGCAGTTCCGGGTCTGTTTCCCACAGCCAGTCGGCGGCGTTCTCCTCATAGTCGCGCAACAGCAACTGGACCGTGCCATTTTGCCGCCGCAACGTGGCACGCATCACCAGACGTTCCAGCAAGGTCCGGTTGATGACCACGATGCCGACGAGGGTAAAGGCGAGATAGCCGGCGAAACTGAGTGCCATGTAGCTATCAGTCGAGTGCAGCATCAGCACGGCCGTCAGGATGGAAGCGACGGCCGTGGGAAGCCAGAAAGCGATAGCGACGGATATCGGAGACCCAAGCATGGCCGTCGAAACCATGGCCAGGACAATGCCGACCACGAACTTGTCCTGCCCTGGCTCCGCAATCTTGGCCAGTTCATGAATCATCAAGCCCCATAGGCTGCCTTGCAGCGCAAGCAATCCCACCGAGAGACGCATGAAGATTTTCGCCCTGCGGCAGTACGCCGCAAGTCCCGCCCATGCTGCATAGCCCAGGGCTATCGCGAAGATAAGAAAAAGGCTGTAGTGTCTCATCTGCCCAGAAAAATCGAGCAGCACCATGATAAGGGTGTTCAAGCCTAACCCTGAAAACACGAAGGTGTTAGTCCGCAGACCCCGGCACTGTTCCTCCCTCAACTCTGCCATCTCGGGCGGCAAGAACAGGCCAAGCCTTCCCTTGAACATCACGCGAAGCTTGTTCCGTAACACTTCGCTCAACGCTTCATGGAGAAGCGCTGCTTCTTGCCGACCGGTTATGCGGGGCCGTGATCTCGGCGGCGAGCCTGGCCGGCCCAGGTCCACGCCACTCTTGGAAAGCTGGCTCAAAGCTGGCGCGAAAGCTGCTGACTGGTGCGGCTCGGGCTCGGAAAGTGGCATCATCCAGCAGGACGCCGCCGCACCAGGGGCAGAAGCATGCCAGTCGTGGACTGGTAAGCCTTGTACTCCCTTGCCACCGAAGAACGCGCGAACTTGGCTTCCTCCTTGCTGGCCGCACGGTAATACAGCAGAGCCAAGATGACGGGGGCCAACCAGTGCGCCAGGCCGTCCGACGCAATGGCGGTTCCTGTCCAGAAAACCATGTATGAGAGGTAGAACGGGTGCCTTACATACGCGTACGGACCATTTTTTTGCACAAAGCACGGCTGGTCAGGGCTGAAAGCCAGGGTCAGCGGTCGTGCCCGGTTCACGACAACCGCCCAATGGAAAAGGGCGGCAGCCCCCGCCATCAAGACAGCGGCTGCACCGTTAGCGGCGATGAATGAACGAGCACCGATCCAGGGGCCGGCAAACTGGCCGCCAAGGAACCAGGCAAAGCATCCCACGCTCGCGAGCATGATCACCCCCATGCCGGCAGGCATGGGACCTTCCCGCCGGAAACAAGCCGCAATCCCCCAGGTGAAGTAGGTAAAGCAGGCGGATGCCAGGACGGCCGTGGATATCCTGGCTGTCATGGCCTTTGCCCACCCACTCGACGCATCAAACGCGGCCGGACCGTCTTGCCGTGCTCCAGGCCTGCCAGTGCGCCATCCGGCTCCGCATCGGGGTCGATCAGTTTGAACGTGGCGCGTACCTCATCATAAACAGGGCGCGTGCTGGATAGCAGCTGCATCGTGCAGCTCAGCCCGGGGTAAGGCAGGGGACCGGCCTCTTCGCGGAAGCGGAGGCGGCGATAGAATGGCAGGTGATGGCGCCTCACGCAGGCGAACGCGACGCGCAGGTCAGCTGCCAGCCCAATTCTGCCCCCCAGACGGTAAAGCATGAACAAGAGCGATTGATCGTTGGCGGCTTCTGGGGCGCACACCAACCGATTGACCTCTACGCCGTCGAAGCCCGGCCCGGCTGGGCCACAGCTTTGCAGCAGGGCATCCATCTCCTCCGGATAAACCTCGCGGCCTGGCGACTCCGTGCCGGGTCCGCGGCGCAGCATGCACATCCGCAAAGACCCCACGGCGTGCCCAGCCCGGTAAACCATGACCGTGATGGCGTTCGGCATCTCGTCAAACCGGTCGCTGAAGCTTTGCGAGGAATTTGGCGCAATATAGCCGCCAGCCAAGTAACTCCGGTAACGCAAGGCGTAGGCTTCTGCCTTGGTGGCATCGTCCAACGCGATCCTTGCTTCGTAACCGCCATCGGACCCATTGCGCGCAGCTTCGCCGGGAGCCGACAAGCTGGAACGTTGCAGGTCCGCTGCCGGTGCTATCACTATACATTCCCGCAATCTGGCTCACTCCGGTTTGCGTACCGTTAATGGTACCGCGGCATGATCGTAACGGCCGCAGGTAATAGCGTTCAAGCTGCATTGCTGGCCGTGGGGGAGATGGCCGTGCCCGAGTTCCTGCCTGTGAGGACCACCGAGGACTTTCATACGCTTGACAGGGCGGATGTGCTGCTCGGCTACATGGATGGCTTCGACGGTGGCCCTGCCCCCGGGTCCGACCGGTCCCGCTCGTATTGCCATGGCTGGCGCAACGGCATGGTCGATAGCGGACGGTGCGATCCGGACGACGCCCAGCGCGCGCTTGCCGCCGCCTTCGGGCTGCTGGGCTCGCACCTGACCCACTGACGATGCTCGCTGCATTGCCAGGAGGCTCTGGCCTTATCCCGCCGGAGTGAGCCGGTCGGCAGCAAACCTGGCCAGGCTGGCCGGCAGTGCTCCCGTGAGCAGGGCGTCTGCCACCGCCTCGCCCAACCCGGCGGAGTGCTTGAAGCCGTGGCCTGAGCAGGCAGACACCAGCAACATCCGTGGGTTATCCGGCACACGGGCAACCAGGAAATCACCATCCGGCGTGACCGTGTAGGGGCAGACGGCGCTCCGCAGCGCCCGGGGCAGCAGCCCTGGCAGGCGGCCGGCCAGGTGGCGGAAGTGCATGGCAGCCGCCTCCGCCGGGCTGACCTCGCGTTGCAGCTGGTCGGGGTCGGCCGTGACAGCGCATTGCTCCACTGCGACCTTCACGCCCTCGGCGCCAGGAGAGATGGGAAAGCCATAAAACCCGTCGCTCGCGGTGTCGCCGTGGGTCCAAATGTAAACGGGGCAGGCGCCCGGCACGAAGGCAGCCGGGTTCGCGGCGGCGAACCAGTGCAGGACCTGCCGGGTGACGGCCATGTGCGGGGCCAGGATGGCGCCGGCCAGGCGGGAGGACCATGCGCCGGCCGCCAACACGACCTCCGCTGCCGTGAAAGTTTCACCCTCGGCCGTGGTGACGCGCACGCCCGTCCCGTCCCGGGCGGTGGCGGTGACGGGCGTATTGGGACGGATAACGGCGCCCAGCCGGCGAGCAAGCGCGAGTTGCGCGGCAATGCAGCGTTCCGGGCGGACGTAGCCGCCGCCGGGTTCGTAGTAGGCGATCTCGTCTCCGCGCAGCCGGAACTGCGGGAAGCGGCGCATGACCTCGGCCGCGTCCAGCACCTCGTGCGGGATGGCGTGACGCGCCGCGGCGATGACGGTGGCCTGGACGAAACCGGGCTTGCCGTGCACGACGGCAGCACCGGCGCGAGGGGCCAGGATCAGCGCCCCGCACTGGTTCAGCAGCTCTGCGCCGGTTTCCGCCTCCAGCTCCCGCCATATCTCATGGGAGCGGAGCACCAGCGGCCCGTATTGCTCGCCTTCGCCGACGCCGCAGCAGGTGATGCGGGTATCCCCATGGCTGCTGCCCCAGGCATGCGGCGGGTCCCAGCGGTCAAGCCCGAGCACGCGCTGGCCGCGCCGGGCCAACTGCAGCAGCGTGGCGCTGCCCACCGCACCCAGGCCGATGACGATCGCGTCGAAGGCAGGCATCGCGCTAACTTCCTGGCGGCCGGATACGACGCAACCGGGCAAGCGCCTGTGCCCAGCCCCGCGCGAGACGACCGAAGATCAGCCTTTCGTAGACGGAGAACGCAACAGCCTTGCTGGCGTCCGAGCGGGTTGGATAGGGCACGATCGCGCCCGAGACCGCCCAGGCCGACGCCCTGCCAGTCATCGCCAGCACCCAGGGCAGCGCGAGCTCGCCGGCCCCCGCCCCCACGATCGTGACGCCGACCAAGCGGCCCCGCGCGCGGACGCGCTTGACGAAGCCAGGCGTGACGCCGTCGGCCACGGCTCGGTCGTTGTCGGCGAACTCGGTGCGGTGAACCTGCACCGCGCCGTGCCGCGCCCGGGCCGCCGCCTCGGTCAGGCCGACCTGCGCCAGCTCCGGATCGGCGTAGAGCACGGCGGGCAGCGCGGCATAGCGGGCCGGACTGGGCAGGCCGAGGGCGATGTTGGCCACTGCAAGCGTGCCCTCATACCCAGCGGCGTGGGTCAGGCGCGGCCCGTCCCGGCAATCGCCGATCGCGGTGACATGGCGGCGCAGCAG
>CAXTRX010000151.1:0-5986 GCA_964246785.1 uncultured Acetobacteraceae bacterium
ATGCCCGGCAGGCAGCCGAGATAGGCCAAGTCAAAACTGCCGGCATGGGTAGCGCCGTCCGCCCCCACCAGCCCGGCCCGGTCCAGCCCGAAGCGCACCGGCAAACCCTGGATCGCCACGTCATGCACCACCTGATCATAGGCGCGTTGCATGAACGTGGAGTAAATGGCGCAGAACGGGATCATCCCCTCGGCCGCCAGCCCGGCGGCAAACGTCACCGCATGCTGCTCGGCGATCCCCACGTCAAAGCAGCGCTCGGGAAAGCGGCGGGCAAACCGGTCAAGCCCGGTGCCAGACGGCATCGCCGCGGTGATCGCCACCACCCGCGGGTCGGCATCCGCCTCGGCCATCAGCGCGTCGGCAAACACCCGGGTGTAGGACGGCGGGCCAGGCGGGGCTTTGACCTGCTCGCCGGTCACCACGTTGAACCGCGCCACCGCGTGCAGCTTGTCCGCACTGGCCTCCGCCGGCGGGTAGCCGCGGCCCTTCTGGGTCACGGCGTGGATCAGGATCGGGCCGCTCTCGTCGGCGTCGCGCACGTTGCGCAGCACGGGCAGCAGGTGGTCCATGTTGTGGCCGTCGATCGGGCCCAGGTAGTAGAAGCCCAGCTCCTCGAACAGCGTGCCGCCGGTGAGGATGCCGCGGGCATACTCCTCCGCCCGCTTGGCCGTCTTGGCCATGCCGGAGGGAAACCGCTTGGCCATGCGCGCGGCCAGGTCGCGCAGGTTGAGGTAGGAGTTGCTGGAGAGCAGGCGCGACAGGTAGGCGCTCATCGCCCCCACCGGCGGCGCAATCGACATGTCGTTGTCGTTCAGCACCACGATCAGGCGGGCGCGCATGGCCCCGGCGTTGTTCATCGCCTCGTAGGCCATGCCCGCACTCATCGCCCCGTCGCCGATCACCGCGATGACGTTGCGCGGCGTGCCCTGCAGCCCGGCCGCCACCGCCATGCCCAAGCCCGCCGAGATCGAGGTCGAGGAGTGCGCGGCGCCAAACGGGTCATACTCGCTCTCGGCCCGGCGGGTGAAGCCGGACAGGCCGCCGCCCTGGCGCAGGGTGCGGATGCGCTCGCGCCGGCCGGTCAGGATCTTGTGCGGGTAGCACTGGTGGCCCACGTCCCAGATCAGCCGGTCATGCGGCGTGTCGAACACGGCATGCAGCGCCACGGTGAGTTCCACCACCCCCAGGCTGGCGCCCAGATGCCCGCCCGTGGTGCTCACCGCATCGATGGTCTCCGCCCGCAACTCGTCGGCCAACGCGCGCAACTGCTCGGCCGACAAATTGCGCAAGTCCGCAGGCACCCGGACACGGTCCAGCAACGGCGTCGCCGGACGCGGCGGCAACAGGGGGGCGTTCATGCCTTCAGGAACTCCATCACGATGGTGTCAGGACAGCGGACGCGTGGCCAAAGACCCGCCGGCCCGCTGAACGATGGCCTGCACGCGAGCTTCGGCCTCGGCCAGTTTGGCTTCGCAGTGCTGCCGCAGCACGGCGCCGCGCTCGTAGGCGGAAATGGCATCCTCAAGCTTCTGCTGGCCGCCCTCTAGGCCTTTGACAATGCGCTCCAACTCGGCCAACGCATCCTCAAACGACAGACTTGAGATGTCTTGCGACACGCTCGACTCCTATTGGTCTGCGGGTCATTACGCCGTTCTCACTTGGCCGACAATCGGCAGGGCCAGCAACGCAAACGCGGCGTTGGCTGGATGCCAAACTACCACTGCGCTCTGGTCGACCACTCCGTGCCGGATCCGCCGACCCGCAATGCAATCCGGGCCTATGTGCCATTCAATCCGGAACGAGCGGGGCTGATGCCGTCCGCTGCAGGACGGCAAAATAGCAAGTGGCAGGCCAGCACGGCGGATGCGGCCCACGGGGCTTACCCCGACCGGGTCGTGGCATGAGCCTCATCCTAATCGCACCGTGGCGCGGGACGCGCTGCCCTAAACGTTTGCGGCGAGCGGCTCGTCCGCATCGCCCCCCTGCCACTCGCCCACCTCGCCGGACTGGTCAAGCGCCCCAAGCTTGCGGCGAACCGCACGGGTGCGGGCACGGGCATCCTCAATCGTGCGGGACATCGACCCGGCGTTGCGCGCCAACCGCTCCAGCACGTCATCCATCCGCACCATCTCCTGCCGGGTCGCGCCCAGCAGCCGGCCGATCTGGTCCGCCTTCTGCTCCAAGGAAAGCGTGACGTAGCCGAGATGCACGGTGCGCAGCAGGCCGGGCAGCAGGCCAGGCCCCATCAGCATGACGTGATGCAGCCGGCTCAGCTCGTCCACCAGCCCCGGGATGCGAGCCGCTTCGGCATAGAGCCCGTCGCTGGGCAGGTAGAGGATGGCGAAGTCGGTGGTCAGCGGTGGGGCGATGTATTTGCTGGCCACCCGGCGTGCCTCCAGCCGCAGCACTTGCTCCAAGGCACGCCGGGCAAGGCGTTCGGCTTCCAGGTCGCCCGTCTCGGCCGCGGTCAGCAGGCGCTCGTAGTCGGCCAACGGCAGCTTGGCATCAATCGGCAGCAGCGGCCGCGGGTCGTTGGCGCCTGGCATGCGAATGGCGAACTCCACCACCCGGCCGTCGCCAATGGCCAGGTTGGCGTGGTAGCTGCCGGCGGGCAGCAGGTCATCCAGCAGGCTGCGCAACTGGGTTTCGCCCCAGCCGCCGCGCGTTTTTACGTTGGAGAAGATGCGCTTGAGGTCGCCAATCCCGGCGCTCACCATGGCCACTTCGCCCAGCGCCTTCTGCATGGCGGCGAACTGGTCCAGCACGCGGCCGAAGCTGGCGGCCATCTGCTGCTCCACCGCCTGATGCAACTGAGCGCCCACCGCGTGCTCAATCGCGGACAAGCGCGTGGCACTCGACTCGGCGATCTCGCGCAGCTTGGTCTCGAGCAACAGGGCAACCTGCCCGCTGCTGTCCCGTGCTTCCAGCCGCACCTGGTCGAGCCGGTCATGAAGCGCACGCTCGTTGGCAGCGGATCGCTCAGCCAGGGCGCGCAGGCCATGCAACGCGCCAAGTGTTCGCAGCGTAGTGAAGGTCGCCACGAGCAACAAGGCAGCCGCCATGCCAGCCAGTGCCGCCCACGCCTCCACCGGCCAAGACACGACCCAGGAATCCAGTGGTGCCATTCGCTCCAGCCGCCCGCCCGGACCCAGTGGCACAGCACGCGCGAGTCGGCCAAGCTCCGAGTCGGTGACGCCGCACAAAAAGCCGCTGCCAGTGATGGCGCTCGGCGCGCTGGGCGTGGTGTTCGGCGACATCGGCACCAGCCCGCTCTACGCGGTCAAGCAGTGCTTCGAGGACGACCCGTCGTTTGCGCACGACCCGGCGCTGGTGCTGGGCATCCTGTCGCTGATCATCTGGTCGATCCTGTTCGTGGTCTGCTTCAAATACGTCGGCTTCATCCTGCGCGCCGACCACGACGGTGAGGGCGGCACCTTGGCCATGCTCGGCCTGATCCGCAGCAAGGTGCCGCCGCTGCCGTTCAATCGGCCGACCGCGCTCACACTGCTGGTGCTGTTCGGCTCAGCGCTGCTGTATGGCGACGGCGTGGTCACGCCCGCGATTTCGGTGCTGTCGGCGGTCGAAGGGCTGAAACAGGCAAGCCCGGCGTTTGAGCGCTTCGTCGTCCCGCTGGCGGCCGGAATCCTGCTGGCGCTGTTCCTGGGTCAGCATTACGGCACGGAGCGGGTCGGGCGGTTCTTCGGCCCGGTGATGCTGCTGTGGTTCGGCATGATCGCCGTCTTGGGCGTGGTGCATGTCGCCCAGCAGCCGGCGGCGCTTGCCGCGTTCAATCCACTGCTGGGTGTGCGCCTGCTGTTCACCCATGGCTGGCAGGGCTACGCCGTGCTTGGCGCCGTCGTGCTCTGCTTCTCCGGCACGGAGGCGCTGTTCGCCGACCTGGGCCATTTTGGCCGGCGCCCGATCGTGCTGTCCTGGTATTGCGTGGTGCTTCCGGCCCTCGGGCTGAACTATCTGGGCCAAGGCGCTGAATTGCTTGCCGATCCAGCCTCCGTCAAGGACCCGTTCTTTGGCCTGGTGCCGCATTGGGCGTTGTATCCAGCCGTGGCCATCGCCACTGCAGCCACGGTTATTGCGTCCCAGGCACTGATTTCCGGCGCGTTCTCGCTCACTCAGCAGGCGATCAACATGGGTTTCGCGCCGCGCTACCGGGTGGTGCACACCTCCGAGGAAGAGCGCGGGCAGGTTTACATGCCAATGGTCAACTACGCGCTCATGGTCGGCTGCCTCACCCTGGTGGTGACGTTCCGCTCTTCGGATGCGCTGGGCTCCGCCTATGGCTTGGCGGTGATCGGCACCATGACGGTCACCTCGATCACCTTCTACGTGGTCATGCGCCGTGTGTGGCAGTGGCCCCTGTGGGCGGCGGCGCCGCTGGCGGGCGCCTTCCTGCTGGTGGATTGTGGCTTCCTCGGCGCCAACCTGGCCAAGCTCCTGTCTGGCGCCTGGGTGCCGCTGCTGATCGGCGCGGTCGTGTTCACGCTGTTTGCGGTGTGGACCGAGGGGCGCGCGCGACTGCAGCAATCCATGGCGAGCTGGGCCATGCCGGTGTCGGAATTCAGCACCATGGCGAGCGGCTGGCAGGAGCGGGAAGCGGGCGGCGCGGTGTTCCTGACCGAGCATGCCGAGAAAGTACCCATGGTCGGCCGGCATCCTTGGCTGCGCTCGCATGTCCGGCACGAGAACATCCTGCTGTTGCGGGTAGAGACGACCAAGCGCCCCTACGTGGTGGAGGGGGAGCGGTTCAGCCTGGAAGACCTCGGCAATGGCATCTTCCGCGGTGTGGTTCAGTTCGGCTTCATGCAGCGGCCGGGCGTTTCCGCGGCGCTGCAAGGCAAGCTGCCGTTTGAGCAGGACGGCGCGATCTTCTTCCTGCCGCAGGTCATCGTATTTGGGCCGCGGTCCACCTGGCGCGGGATGTTGCGCCGGATGACGCAGTTTTTGGGCCGGACCGGGCTCTCGCCGCTGGAGTATTTCGAGTTGCCGCCCAACCAGGTGGTCTCGGTCGCGATGCAGGTGGAGGCTTAAGGTCGATGCGCGGGGTCGTCGCTGTAATGGGTCTGCTGAGCCTTTGCGGCTGCAACGTCACGTTTGGGGGTCCGCCGCTCATCTCTGGCCAGTCGCCCGCCGCCGCGCAGTCGCGCAACAGCGAGCCACAGCCGGTGAACAGCTTGCCGCCGGGGTTTGCTGGGCTGGATGGCGGCCCGAACGCAACCGCACCGAACGATGCAAGCTTCACCTTGTCGCCACGGCGGTAAGCCGCGCCGGCCGCTTGCGCGCCGCCTCTGTGCAGGCCAGACACCGCCCATGGCGCCACCTCTGCTTCTCCTCCAAGACATCCATCTCACCCTAGGCACCCAGCAACTGCTGGACGGCGCCGAAATCGGCATTGGCGCTGGCGAGCGGATTTGCCTGGTCGGCCGCAACGGCTCGGGTAAGTCCACGCTGCTCAAGATCGCCACCGGACAGCTCCATGCCGACCAGGGCAGCCGCTTCCTGCAGCCGGGTGCGACCATGCGCTATCTGCCGCAAGAGCCTGATCTGTCAGGATTCGAGACCGTGCTCGACTACGTGCAGGCCGATTGCGGGCCAGGCGACGACGCTTTCCGCGGCCCGGCCTTGCTGCACCAGCTTGGCCTGAGCGGGATGGAGCAGCCGGCGCGGTTGTCCGGCGGCGAGGCCCGGCGCGCCGCGCTGGCCCGCACGCTGGCGCCGCTGCCCGACGTGTTGTTGCTCGATGAACCCACCAACCACCTGGACTTGCCGGCCATCGAATGGCTGGAGCGCGAGTTGGTCGGCTCGCGCGCCGGGATCGTGCTGATCAGCCATGACCGTCGCCTGCTCGAAACCCTCGGCCGGGCGGTGGTATGGCTGGAGGATGGCGTCACCCGGCGGATGGACCGCGGTTTCAGCCATTTCGAGGCCTGGCGCGAGGAAGTGGCCGAGCAGGAGGCGCGCGACCGGCAAA
>CAXTRX010000152.1:0-5945 GCA_964246785.1 uncultured Acetobacteraceae bacterium
CCTGGGGCACGCCCCGGCCCTGCCGCGGCCGGCTTGCTGCGCACCAGCCCTCACCCCGGCGCTGCCACCGGCGCGCGCGCCGCCGGCGGCGCCGCACACCACCGCTCTGCCACGAGGCCCGCCCGCCTTCGCGTGAACGACGCCTCCGGACGCCCACCGCTTGCCGCGGGCTGCGCGTGTTCTGGCTTAGGATTGTCCATGCATAACCGTTTCGCCGGGGTAGCGCTCACAGCCGCCGACCTGCTCTTCGGCAGCGCCGCTGCTTCGGCCCATGTGGTGGCGGGCGCCCGCGTCTTCCCCGTCACCCTCACCATCGACGACCCAGGTGTCGCCGACGAGGTGTCCCTTCCCGCCTTCACCTACATCCGCAATGGTGCCGAGACCGGCACTGGCCCATTGCATGACTACGATTTCGGGTTCGAATACGACAAGACGATCACGTCCGACACCGCGCTGATCTTCAACGATGGCTACGACGTGCAGCAGTTGAACGGCGCCAAGACCCGAACCGGCTTCGAGAACCTGTTCATCACCGGCAAATGGCAGGCCTACACCAACGCCGCCCATGAGTTCGTGGTCTCGCTCGGCATCATTCGCGAACTCGGCGGCACCGGCACGAGCCACACCGGCGGCGACCATTACGGCTCCACCACGCCAACCGCGTATTTTGGCAAGGGCTTGGGCGACCTGCCAGTTGGCTTTGCCCGGCCGCTGGCGGTCACCGGTGAGCTCAGCTACGTCGTCGCCGGCAAGGAGCTGAAGCAGGTTGGCCCGTCCTCCCAGGCCCAGTTCAACAACGGCAACAACAACTCGTGGTCGGGCGGGCTGACCGTTCAGTACAGCATTCCATATCTGCAATCCCAAGTGACGGATGTGGGCCTACGGGGCATTCTGGGCGACCTTATCCCCGTGGTCGAAGTGGACTGGACTTCGCCGGCCTCGTCCCCAAGCAGCCAAGGCACCACTTGGACGGTAGCGCCCGGCGCGATTTACCTGACGAAGTGGGGCGAACTGGGCGTCGAGGCGTTGATTCCGCTGAACCGCGCCACTGGAACCACGGTGGGCGCCGTGGCCCTGGTGCATGTCTTCCTCGACGACTTGTTGCCGAACAGCCTCGGCAAACCGCTGATTTCCGACAAGGAATGACCATGATGCGCGGTGTACTGACCAGCTTGATCCTGCTCGGCCTTGCCGGTGCGGCTTCGGCCCATGCCTTTCTCAAGACCGCGGTTCCCGCCGTAGGCAGCCAGGTGCAGCAAGCGCCCAGCGAGGTGGCGATCACCTTTACCGAGGGCGTGGAGCCAGCGTTTAGCAGCATTGCCGTGATGAACGCGGCGGGCCAGCCGATGGACGCCGGGTCGCCGCACCTGAAGGGGGGTGACACGGTGCTGGCCGTGCCGCTGAAGCCGTTGCCACCGGGCGTCTACACCGTCTCCTGGCATGCCACGGCGACGGACACGCACAAGACAGAAGGCAAGTTCACCTTCACCGTAATGCAGTAGGCTGAGGCATGCCGCTGGGCGTGGCAATCCCGTTAGAGATCGCTGGCGGCTGGCCGATCCTGCTTGCGCGCGGGCTCTCGGCGGCGGCGCTGCTGAGCCTGCTCGGCACGCAGGCGTTCCGCGCACTGGTGCTGCCAAAAGCCCGGCCGGCCATGACGGCGGCCGAGCTGGGGCGGGTCGCACGCTGGCTTGGCTGGCTGGCGGCCGGCAGCCTCGTGCTGTGCTCCGTGGCGGAACTTGGCTGGCTGCTGCTGCAGAGCGCCGACATGGCCGGTGCAAGCAGCCTGCCGGGTGCCATGGCCGCCCTGCCGACTGTGCTCGAACAGACGGCGTTTGGCCGATTGTTCGCCGTGCAGGAGGCGGCGCTGCTGGTGACTGCGCTGGCGTTGCCGAGAGGCGGTCGTTGGCTGGGGCTCGTTTGCGCCACGGCCACCTGCGCGTTGCAGGCGGGCCACAGCCACGCGGCCTCGATGCATGGTGGGCCAAGCCTGCTGCTGGCGGTCGATATCGTGCATCTGCTGGCGGCGGGAGTTTGGCTCGGCGGGCTGGTGCCGCTGGCGCTAACGGTGGCAACCTCGCCAGCCAGGGCGGGTGCGCTGGCGGCGCGATGGTTTTCCCCCATGGGCAAGGTTTGCGTGGCGGCGATAGCCGCTTCGGCCGCCTATCAGGGGTGGGAGCTGGTGGGCAGCGTGCCGGGGCTGGTAGGCACCGGCTACGGCTGGGTGGCGCTTGGCAAGCTGGCGCTGTTCGGCGTGCTGTTCGGCTTCGCCTGGCTCAACCGCTACCATTTCGCGCCCGCTTTGCTGGCCGCCGAACCGGCGCGGCCCAAGCGGGTTTTGCGGCGCAGTCTGGCATGGCAGAGCGGCGCAGGAGTTGCCGTCGTCGCCATCGCGGCGCTGCTCAGCAGCATGCCCCCGGCGATGCATGAACAAGCCGTATGGCCATTCCCCGGCCGCTTTACCCTCGACACCGTGAACGAGGACCCGGCATTGCGCAACGAGGTGATGCTGGCGTTGCTGGCACTGGCTGGGGCAGGCCTGTTGGCAGGGCTGGCCATCCGGGTGCGGCGGCGCTGGCGCTGGGCGCTGCTGACACCCGCGGTGCTGACCGGCTGCTTCGCCGTGCCGCATCTGGACCTGCTGTTCGTGCCGGCCTATCCGACCAGCTTCTTCCACTCGCCCACGCATTTTGCCGCTGATTCGATTGTGCAGGGTGCGGCGCTTTACCCGGCAAACTGCGCGGCCTGCCATGGCGCGAGCGGACGCGGCGATGGGCCGGCCGCAAACGGGTTGCCAGTGCCGCCTGCCGACCTCACCGCCCATCTTTGGATGCACTCCGACGGCGAGCTGTTCTGGTGGCTCACCCACGGCATCGATGCGCCGGAGGGTGGGCTTGCCATGCCGGGCTTTGCCGCCGCACTGAGCAACGATCAGCGCTGGGCGTTGATCGACTACATTCGCGCCAACGATGCCGGCGCCGCCTTTCGTTCGGCTGGCGCATGGCCAATGCCGCTGCAGGCCCCCACGCTGCAGGCGGTTTGCGACGGCGGGCGCACGGTCGGTTTGGCCGACTTGCGGGGCGGTTTCGTGCGCGTGGTGATCGGTTCGGCGCACCCGGCCGCTGTGGGCGGCATCACCACGGTGCTGGCAACTACCGACCCGGCAGCCAAGCCTTCGGCCGGCCTGTGCGTGGCAAGCGACGAGACGATCCCAGTCGGCTACGCGCTCGTTTCTGGTGTGACGCGAGCGGAGCTGGCGGGGACGCAATACCTTATCGACGGCGATGGCTGGTTGCGGGCGGTGCAACGGCCGGGAGCGGTAGGCTGGGACGATCCGCAGACCTTGCAGGCCAATATCCGGCAGTTGCAGGCACATCCGGTCGCGCCAAGTACGCAGCAGATGGACTGGCATATGCAGATGTAGCCTGTTTGGCGATGGCAACGATCCCTGTCACAGCCGTTTTACGAACACCCAGTAGGCGTTGTCAGCCACAGCCTTCTTCATGTGGATTCTCATGCGGGTCGGTTTCACCATGTAGTCGAAGGTGTAATTAAAAATCGCATCCAACTTGCCTGATTTTACACCGGCGTCGAACGTGCCCCGAAAGGCCGGGTTGTTGCAACAAGGTGCAATGTCTTCAAAGAACTGGCAGCCAATGACAGAAGCTTTCTGCCGGCCCATGATCTTGCTCTCGGTCTCGTTGTAGGCCAGGATTTTGCCGGTGGCGTCCAACTGGATTACGCCGAATTCGAGCGCATCTATTTCGGCGGGCGAGAGCGTTGCCAGCACTCTTTCCAGATCACTTTGTCCGAATTCTACTGGTGCCAGCAGGCCCATCATCATCGCCTTGCCCATGTCCAAGCCGGAATATTGCCATCAATTCGCTAAGAATTCGTTTACGCAGCGGCGTCGGCCGGTCTCGTCACTTGCGGTCACGCAGTTAAGCCGACGTTAACCTAAACGTCGTAGTTCTATGCCAAGTGAGGATGAAAATAGATGACGCTTGATACCAGACTCGAATTTGGCCAGTCCGATACAAACAACGTTCTGTCGCGCATGTCGCCCGAAGAGATCGATCGGCTGCCCTTCGGCGCCATTCAGCTCGACGGTTCGGGAGTTGTGCTGTCGTACAACGCCGCCGAGAGCCGGATCACGGGTCGCAAATCGGAAGACGTGATCGGCCGCCACTTCTTCAACGAGATCGCGCCGTGCTGCAATACACCAATTTTCCGCGGCGTGTTCGAGGATGGGGTCAGGACTGGGCAGCTCGACACCATCTTCACCTACGTCTTCACCTATCGGATGAACCCGACCAAAGTAAAGATCCACATGCGCAAGGCGATGGCAACGCCCAGCTATTGGGTGTTTGTCAAATTGCTCTGAAACGGTATCAGCGCAACTGTCTTCAGCAGGCTGATGAAACCAGCCCGCTCAATCAACGACCGCTCGCAACCGAGTGACCTCCGCAAATGCCGTCATCAGGTGATAGAAGGAGCTGGTGGGAATGTTGACTGAGACCGGCTTCCAGTGCTCATCGAGCTGGTCCGTCCAGGCACCGGAAGCGCAGCCGGTCAGATAGCGCGTGCGCAGGTTGCTCAAGCTGGCGGCAATGGCGCCCGCCGTGCGGCCAGGGGCATCCACCATGCGGCGGTGCGAGACCACGTGTGCTCTAAGCGCCTCGGTTTGCGGCCATAGCCGGGCCGAACTGCGCACGACCGCGCCCGAGCGGCTTACCGCGTCGCGCACCAGCCCAGTTGCCGGCTCCACGCCGCACCGGGCCGCAAAACCGTAGAGTCCGGCGATCTCGGCCGCCATGCTCATGCCGAGTTGGCGCTCATAGGCGTCCAGCAGCCAAACCCATTCGAAATGATGGCCAGGTTCCACCGCCGCACCGGGCAACGGCGACCAATCCGCGGCGAACAGCTCGCCTACCACGCCCTCGGCTGCGTCAAACAGCCGGTGCCGGAACAAAGCAACCAGTTCGTGGGCAAGCTCCGCATAGGCACCCTCCCCGGTCGCTTGGTGCAGCGCCAGCGCGGCCTCAAGCAAATGCATATGGGGGTTCTGCTGCCGCGCGCCGGGCTCACCGGGGAGCGCGTTGACGAAGCCGCCTTGCGGTGACGCCATGTGCGCGCGCAACCAGGCCAGCGTCCGACGCGCGTGGGCCAGCGGCTCCGTGCCGCCGCCGGCGCGGGCAAACCAGGCGAGCGCAAACAGCACGAAAGCCTGGTCGTACAGGTCAACCGCCGGGTCCAGCACGCGGGCGCCGTCAGGGGAGAGGCGACGCACCCAGCCGCCGCCGGGCCGCTCGGCCAAGGTCATGAAACCGAAGGTTTCGCGCGCGAGGCGCTCGCCGTCGGGCCAGCCCAGCAAGGCCGCCTGCGAGAACACATAGAGCTGGCGGGCCTGCACGCGGGTGCGCTTGAACGGGGCGGCTGCGGAGGCGCCGCTCAGCGAGAGCAGCTCGCAGGCGCCGCCGGCTCCCTCGTGGCCGTGGTCGCGCCAAAACGGCAGCGCACACTGGAACATCCAATGGCGGAACCAGGCCAGCTCGGTTTGGAGTTTGGTTTCGATTGCGTCTGTCATGACGGCTGCGCCCTCACCCGCCCTGCTTCTGCCCGGCGCGAGGGCCCGTGGCAGACCGAGGCGTAGTGCTTGCCAAGTTGGTGGCGTGGCTGCAAGGGTTGCCGCCTTGGATGGGGCGAATGGCATGGCCGAAAGCAACGACGCCATAGGTCCGCGGGGTTCGCTGACAGTTCGCGTGATGGCCATGCCAGCCGACACAAACCCCTCGGGAGATATTTTCGGCGGCTGGATCATGGGGTTGATGGACGTCTCGGCTGGCATCGCCGCGCGGGACCGGGCGCATGGCCGCGTGGTCACGGCCTCGGTGTCGAGCCTGAGCTTCCTGCACCCGGTGAAGGTGGGCGACGTGGTGTGCTGC
>CAXTRX010000153.1:0-3725 GCA_964246785.1 uncultured Acetobacteraceae bacterium
GGCTGCTCTGCCTGGGCGCCCCAATTTTCGCCGGAGCCACACATGCCGATCCGTTCCGCTCCAACATCGACGGCAACGTCGAGCGGGAGGGCCGGGCGATGCCGGTGCTGGCGCAAAACACCGCGGGGTTGGGCCTGGGCGCGACCCCTGTCGGGCCTGGATGGGGCGCCTACCCGCTGGGAGCAGACGGCCAAGGGCGCGACGTGGCATCCCGGCTGCTTTACGGCGGGCGCACCTCGCTGCTGATTTCGGCTGGCGGAGCGGCGCTGACGCTATTGCTGGCTGGCGGCGTCGGCATAGCCGCGGGAATGGCAGGCGGCATGACGGACGCCATCCTGCGCTGGCTGCTCGACATGGTTTGGGCGTTTCCGGTGTTCCTGTTGGCGATCTCGCTATCGGCCGTGCTTGCAGCCTCTGGATTGCGGATCGGACCTGTGGTGATCAGCGCGGACAATCCAGCGCTGACCGCAACCATCCTCGGTGTGGTGTTCATTCCATACGTGGCCCGGCCGGTGCGGGCGCAGGTGCTCTCGCTGCGGGAGACCGAGTTCGTCCAGGCAGCGGTCTCACTTGGCGGCAGTTGGCCGCATGTCGTTCGCCGCCACTTGTTGCCCCATGTGGGCGCCACGCTGCTGCTATTTGCACCAACAATCATGGCGTTCGACCTGCTGACCGAGGCGTCGCTGTCGGTGATCGGCGTCGGCGTGCGCCCACCGGGAGCAAGCTGGGGCACGCTGATCGCCGATGGCCAAGGATTGATCTATAGCCGCCCAGTGGTGGGGCTGGCGCCGGGGATCGCCGTGGTCTTAACCGTGCTGCTGCTGAACCGGCTGGCGGATAGGCTGCGGCAGGTGGGCGACCGGTGAGGCTGCTGAGCCGGGCCGGAGAGGCCATATCGGTGCTGTTCGGCATCAGCGTGCTAGTGTTCCTGATCTTTTTCGCAACGCCCGGCGCTGACCCGGCGGCGCGGCTGGCCGGACGGGGAGCAAGCCCGCAGACGCTTGCAGCGGTGCGGGCGCAATATGGGCTGGATCGGTCATTGCCTGTGCAATATGCACGCATGATGCGGGGCCTGTTTGTGACCCAGGACATGACAAGCTTCGTCAACCAGGGGGAGCCGGTCGTACCAGCGGTGATGGCGGCCGCGCCGATTACGTTGCTGCTGTCGGCAGGCGCTGCGGTGCTGTGGCTTGGCGGAGGGTTGGCCATTGGTCTGCTGGCGACGGCATTCCGCAACGGCGGGGCTTGGGCCATCGGCGCGGGCCTGGTCGGCATGTCGGTACCGGCATTCTGGCTTGGCGAGGTGGTGAATTTGGTAACGCAGCACCTGCTGCATGGATCGTGGCTGGCTGGATGGGTGCCCCCGCTTGGTGCCCGGTTGTCGTGGCGGACGCTGGTGCTGCCATGGACGACTTTGGCGCTGCTCTATGCCGGGGTTTATGGCCGCGTGCTGCATGCCGGCCTGGCTGAGGCGATGCTGTCGGACCCGATCCGCACTGCGCGGGCAAAAGGATTGCGCGAACGGACCGTGCTGCTCCGGCATGCGCTACGGCTCTCAATCATGCCGCTGGTGGCGCTGTTCGGGCTCGATTTCGGCGCCCTGCTCGGGGGCGGCACCGTGCTTACCGAGGTGGTGTTCGGGCTCCCCGGCGTCGGTAAGCTGACCTATGACGCTCTGCAAACTCTGGATCTGCCCATGATCATGGCGGCCGTGATGTATGCTGCCGTGTTGGTGGTATTGCTGAACGCCCTGGCGGATGCGGCGGTTTGGTGGCTCGATATTAGGCGGCGGGCCGGGTGAGTTGGCGGGTTCTGCCCGGGCGGCGTCCGAGTGCAGAGTTAGGCGGCTCTGATGCCGGTCAGGAAGTCGGCAACGTGACCACGCAGCGCCAGCTCGCGATCTCCCACGGCCCCTGCGGCGCACAGCACGCGTGCTGCGACGCTGCCTGTTACGTCAGCATCGTGCTGCACTTCGATCGCGGTGGCGCTCACCTCCATGGCGTTGCCTGCCGCGCCGGTGACATTGCGGCTGATTTCCTCGGTTGCGGCAGCCTGCTGGGACATCACTTCCGCCACTTGGGTCGCCACGCCACTGATTTGGCCGATGGTGGTGTCGATGCCTTGCAGCGCGTCGACCGCTTCTACGGTGCAGGACTGGATGGCGCCGACTTGCTCCGAGATGGTTTTGGTCGCCTGAGCCGC
Source organism: uncultured Acetobacteraceae bacterium (assembly GCA_964246785.1). GTDB lineage: Bacteria > Pseudomonadota > Alphaproteobacteria > Acetobacterales > Acetobacteraceae > LMUY01. Next base: position 2,203 of record CAXTRX010000153.1, read on the forward strand.
CTGAAGCGCCAGTACTTTCACCTCTTCAGCGACGACGGAAAAACCCCGGCCAGCCTGCCCGGCGCGGGCCGCTTCGATCATTGCATTTAGGGCCAGGAGGTTGGTGCGCCCGGCGATATGCTGGATTGTGGTCACAACAGCGCCGATCTGCCCGGCGGCACTGCTCAGCCGTTCGATTGTCGCCGCCGTTTGCCCAGCCCGTTCGACCGCGCGGTTGGCCATTACAATCGAACCTGCAACATTGCGACTAACGGTGGAGGCGGTTGTTGCCAGTTCCTGGATTGCCATTGCCGTTGCTGCAACGTGCGTCGAGGCCATCCGCGCTTCCGCTGCCATAGAGGCTGCCCGCCGGGCTGTTGCATTCGAGGCGCTGGTAAGCTCCTCAGCCAAGGCCCGCATTTCACCTGATACAGAGGCGAAATCATCCAAGGCTGCGCCGGCTACGACGCTGAAGTTGCGGGTGCCGGTCTGCAGCACTTCCGTTGTGCGCCTGCGGGCTCCGTAGTCTTGCGCTTGCAACTCGGCAAACCGGGCTATTTCGCTCCGCCGGAGCCGCTCGCGAGCATTGAGGAGATAGGCTCGACGAAGTTCCCGGTCGGCTTTGAAGTTCGCCATAAGCGTCAACAAGCCCGACAAGACGACTGCACTGCCAATCTGTCCCCTCGCGTTGGGCAGAGACTCATGCATATAGAAAAGGTCTACAGCCGTGATCAGGAAAACAAGGGCGGTTGACCACACAGCGAACCTGAACCGGACTGACACAAATATGTTGATATATAGCAGGGTGATTATAGGAGCATAGTTGTAAAGCATCGCAATAGGCAGCTTGCTTTGGTGATTGACGATCATGCCTGCGACGAGGCTGAAAGTAGCAAGGAAGGTCGGCAATGTCTCTCGGGCGACTCTTGAACGAGCTGTTCGATTGTAAGCAATGGCGACGAGGCTTAGCGGTGTCACGACGAGGAGTTGCACAAACGCCGTCGTTAAAGCGACGTCGGGAAGATCCTTGAAGTAGGTGAAAATCATCAGGTCATAGACGATTAAGCTAATAAAATTATAACGGGTGAACATACGCCGACGGTCTATATCGGCATCGCGCTCAAACATGACCTCCAGCTCAGGTGCGAACTTTGTCCTCAAGCGTTTAGAGGCAAGGCTGGCTTCAATCAGGTCTAGCGAAGGCTGGCCATTTTGAACGCCGTCCTCCAAACTACCTATTGTCATCGCTGTCCTTTGTGTCCGCTTCGCCAAGGTTCGCCGTGCCTTCCGCCTGGGCTGGCTTGAGTACCTCAAATTCATTGACAAACCGTTAGTGACGATACCTGTCGGCGGCTCCGGGCCACAGCGCTTGCGGGGTTTCCGCAGGCGGTCACACCGCACTCGCTCTTTGCCTTGGCGAGCATGTTCACCCCATAATTGTTCTAGTTAGGACGGCTTTGCTCTAACGGCATTGCGTAACGCCGAACTCATGGGCCGATCTGCTCTGCGGTGGGCAAGCTTATCTGGCTACCTCGGCCGGTGCA
>CAXTRX010000153.1:3735-5792 GCA_964246785.1 uncultured Acetobacteraceae bacterium
GCGCCTGACCGCAGCGGCCGGGCTCAAACCCCGGGCCACCCCGGCCGAAAACACGCCGGTGAAACAATCACCGGCGGCCGTCGTGTCCACTGCCGCGACCGGATGCGCGGGCTCGGTGCCGCGTAGGTCACGAGCCGCCCACTCCACACCGTCTGCCCCCAAGGTACGGACTACGCCGACGCCGAGGGCTGAATGCAAGGCTTGCGCATCGGCGGCACAAGTCATGTTGCCGCCGAGCCAGGCGGCTTCCGCCTCGTTCACCACCAGCCAGTCGAGCATAGCCAACGCTGCCGGGTCGAACGCTCCGGCGGGTGCGAGATTAAGGATGATGCGGGCACCACGGGCACGGGCGCGCAGCACCAGGGCGGCGCTCTCCACAACGTCAATTTCGCGTTGGAGCAAAACCGTGACGTGCGGTCCTAGGTCGGCGTCGCTTACCTGCGCGGCGCGGGCCAGCGTGTTGGCGCCGGCGGCGACGGCAATCTGGTTTTCACCCGCCGCATCGACGCAGACTGCGGCGGTTCCGGTGGGCAAGTCTGTTTTCACCAAGCGCGACAAGTCCACCCCGGCCGCGCGCATCAAACCAAGAGCGGCGGCGGCGTTGGTGTCGCGCCCAACAGCGCCAGCCATGGCCACCGTGCCGCCGTCGCGCGCGGCCGCGGCGGCCTGGTTGGCTCCCTTGCCGCCGGGTTCGGTCGTGCCAGTGCCCAGCACGGTCTGGCCCGGCCGCGGCAATGCCGGGAGGCGGTAAATCGTATCGAGGTTGATGCTGCCGAGGACGAGGATCACGGCAACACCGGCGTCATGCCTGCGATACAGTCATATCAGGCCGATGCCCGGGCGGCACTACGCAAGCGAGACGCCAAGGGAGGCTTCAAGCTCGGCCCATTCGCGCTTGCTGAGGCCGCTTTCGAGCTGGCTCACCGGGTCCCCGGCCAGGCGGCGGCGGAGCACCGCAAGCATGCCAGCCGAAAGCGTGGCGGCGCCGACCCGGTAGTCTTGAAAGGCGCCATAGGTGGCGGGGACCCAGGCGGCCACGCTGCGCAGCATCACCTCGGCGTAAGCGCGGATTTCGTACTGCGCGTGGCTATCGGCGCGAAGCTGGAGGAAGCCGAGCAGGTTGTGCAGGTCGGTCTTCCAATACCACTGGGTATAGGTGTTCAGGGTGAGGTTGATGCGGGCCAGTTCACGGGCAAGGCCTCGGCGCGCCGGGTCGGTTGCGTCCTCGTTCAGCATCCAGGTGTAGTGGTCGTGGGTCTGCGCGGCATCCTGGCGGAGCAAGTCGAGCACGGCGGCAGCCTCCGCGCCTTCAAGGGCGGCGTCGCGCCCCTGGCGGTTGTCGGTGGACTGGGCGGCAAGGTGCTCGGGGGCTGGTATATAGAACTCGCGGTCCATGACCGAGTAGCGGGCGGAGTATTCGTTGACGTTGGCGGTGCGATGGCGGATCCATTGCCGGGCCACGAAGATTGGCAGTTTGACGTGGTATTTGATCTCGCACATCTCAAACGGGGTCGAGTGGCGGTGGCGCATGAGGTAGCGGATCAGCCCGGCGTCTTCGCTGACCCGCTTGGTGCCGCGGCCGTATGACACGCGGGCAGCCTGCACGACGGCGTCGTCATCGCCCATGTAGTCGATCACCCGGACGAAGCCGTGATCCAGCACCGGCATGGCGGTATAGAGCATCGCCTCCAGCGCGGGAACGGTCGGGCGCAGGGTGGCGGCTGCGGTTTGCCGCAGGTCAGTGATGTCGGCCTGCTGGTCGGGGGAGAGAAGCATGCAACACCCCTACCATTTCCCGCCGGAGTCGACTATATTGGTCGGGCTGGTTCGCTGGCTATGGTGATAAACGGTGTGTGGAATAATCGTTGTGGACCCGGGGGCGGTACCCGGCGTCTCCACCAACCTTCTGGTTGGCTGAGGGGACGAAATAGGCTCGACACGCGTGGTAAAGACACATTTTTCGCTCGGCATTGTACCGCCGTTATCGGGCTCTATCTACAAGTGCCAATGACAATCATGAGGCATTCGCAGTCGCAGCGTAAGTTGCGATAGACGCG
>CAXTRX010000154.1:0-5722 GCA_964246785.1 uncultured Acetobacteraceae bacterium
TCTGATCGGGTGAAGATGCTCGCAAAACAACGAGCTAAAGCTTGTGGAGTGAACGGAGCATGCTTTAGCGCGCGATGAAACCCCCCGTCCAATTCATCGCCAAGAACATGCGGCTCGACCTGCGCCTGATGAGCGAGATGATCGCACCCGGCAGCCGCGTGCTCGACATCGGCAGCGGCGACGGCAGCCTGATCGACCACCTGTTCCGCACCCGCGGCTGCGACGCGCGCGGCATCGAACTGGACATGGCCGCCGTCACCCACGCCGTGGCGCACGGCCTGCCGGTCATGCACGGCGACGCCGACACCGATCTCGAGCACTACCCGGACGGCGCCTTCGATTACGTCGTCCTGTCCCGCACGCTGCAGGCGGTGGAGCGCCCGCGCGAGGTGTTGCGGCAGATGCTGCGGATCGGCACCCGCGCGCTGGTTTCGTTCCCCAATTTCGGCCATTGGCTGGTGCGCTGGCAGCTCCTGGCCGGCGGCCGCATGCCGATGACCGACGTGTGGGACCGGCCTTGGCACGAGACGCCCAACATCCATCCCTGCACCGTGCGGGACTTTTTCGAGCTCTGCACCCAGGAAGGTTACGCGGTCGAACGCTGGCTGGCGGTGGACGAGGCCGGCCGCCGCTCCCCCTGGCGCCGTTTTCCCGCCTTGGCCAACCTGTTCGGCGAGCAAGCCCTGTTCCTGCTACGCCGCGCGCGGTGACCACCAGCAGTCGCAGCCTCTCCTGTTTGCTGCTGACTCGGCTTCCTTGGCTGTAGGCTTGCCGAGACCTCGTCGGCGGCTCTCGGACCTGCCCCGGTGGGTCTGCGCCTCTGGCTGGCGCCTGTGTCGGTCGGGTTCAGTTTGCACGACGAGCCAACCAGACTGTTCGGCCACCACCGGTCACCCAGTCGGCAACGGCATGGCTGACGACCTCGAAGCCGAACTGCCGGAGCAGGGCCTCATACTCGGCGGCATCCAGGCTCGCATGGTAGAGAGGTGCACCTCGGTAATCGCTGATGCTCTCCCCGTGAGCCGGCCCTGTGTTGAACATCAGGAGGGCGGCTGGCGCTGCGTGTTCGGCAAAAACACCAAACATGCCGCGTTGATCGTCAGGCTTCAGGTGAAAGAAGCTATCCCAAGCCAGTATGCCGGCGAACTTTTGCCTGAGCGACACCGACCGCATGTCGCCAATGATCCATTGTTGACGAGGCATACGGTCCCGGCATAGCGCAACAAGCGTTGCCGAGGCGTCGACGCCAGTGACGTTGAGGCCGCATTTGACCAGATTGAGGGCGACGGGGCTTCCTCCCCCGCAACCCAAGTCGAGGACGCTGGCCCCTTGCGCAAGGGCGGCAATGAAACGGTCGTGCCAAGGTTTATCGTTCCAACCGTGGGCGCGCCGGTCGGCGTCCCAGTCGCGCCCATGCTTTTCGTAGTGAGCGATGATGCGGTCAGCGAGGGCCGATGAGCTTCCAGGATCGGTCATTGCCACCTTCAAATAGCCTCAGCGGCCCGTCCGCGGGGCGGACAAGTCCGGCCGTGGCGCCCCCCGCCAGGCACAGTTCCAGTGTCATCGGGCTGACACTGCCGGGCAGTTTGTGCCGGTTGAGCCAAGATAAGGCGCGGTCCAGAGGTCTTTGCGGCGGAGCTGCACGCCTGACGCGCTGGCACGCCACTTGCGCTTGCGAGCAAGAACAACGGTGAGTTCGCCTGATGGAAAACGCTTCGACAATCGCTCTGTCCCGCCTCGTCGCCCAACAGAGGGCGATGGATGTGAGTGCCTCCAACCTTGCGAACGCCAACACGCCCGGTTTCAAGACCGAGAGGGTGCTGTTTGCCGACTGGCTGCGTCAACAACCAGGTGTCGATACGCCGCGCGGCGGGCAATCGCTGGCGTTCACCCAAGACCGGGCAACGTATCGCGAGCAGGCGCAAGGCGCATTGTCGAAGACGTCGAACCCGCTCGATCTCTCGCTGGTCAGCTCGGGCTTCTTCACCGTCCAGACCAAGGCAGGCCCCATGCTCACGCGGGCTGGGCGGTTTGGTCTGCAACCGGATGGCACTGTGGCGGATACCGACGGGAATGCACTGCTTGATACGCAAGGCCGGCCACTTCAAGTCACGACGGCTGATACGTCGCTTACGGTGAGCAGTGATGGAACCCTGAGCAGTGAAAACGGCCAGATCGGCAAGATCGGCGTCGTCTCGACTGCCGATGACAACCACATGCAAGCCGAAGGCGACCGGTTGCTGTCGGCGCAAAGTCCCACGTCGCTGCTTGCGCAGCCGAAAGTCGTGCAAGGCTCCTTGGAGAGCAGCAACGTCGAGCCCATCGCCGAAACCACGAACATGATGAACGAACTCCGGGAGTTTCAGTTCGTCAGCCAGTTCATCGAGGGCGAGAGCCAAAGACAGCAATCCGTAATCGACAAGTTGGTGCAGAAATGAGTTCCTACCTAGAGCAACAAACCAACACCTCTTCCCGCTCTTCGGAGACCCGGACATGAGATCGCTCGACATTGCAAGCACAGGCATGCAGGCGCAGCAAACCAACGTCGACGTCATATCGAATAACCTCGCCAACATGACCACGACCGGTTTCAAGCGGCGCCGCGCAGAGTTTCAGGATCTTATATACCAAAACCTGCGCCGGGTGGGGTCCAACACCTCGGACACGGGCTCGGTCGTGCCAGCCGGAGCGCAGGTTGGCTTGGGTGTGCGCACCGCAGCCATCTATCCGATCAACGAACAAGGCACTTTGCAACAAACCGCCAACAGCCTCGACCTTGCCATCCAAGGCAATGGGTATTTCCCCGTGACCCTGCCATCAGGCGATACCGCCTACACCCGCGACGGCACGTTCGGCCTCTCGCCGGACGGTACGATCGTGACCGCCGACGGCTACCCGGTCGGCGCCGGCATCACGGTCCCAACCAATGCAACCTCCATCACCATCAGCACGAACGGCCAGGTCCAAGCCAGCGTGGCCGGGCAAGTGGCGCCGCAGACCGTGGGCACGCTGCAGCTCGCCGTGTTCCCGAATGAGGCCGGTTTGGATGCGCAAGGCAGCAACCTGTTCTTGCAAAGCGGTGCGAGCGGCACGCCCACGACCGGCGCACCCGGCGCGGCCGGCTTTGGCACTGTCCTGCAGGGCTTCGTCGAAGGCTCCAACGTCAACGTCGTGACAGAGATCAGCAACCTGATCACCGCTCAGCGCGCCTACGAAATGAACAGCAAGGTCATAACGACGTCCGACCAGATGCTCTCCACTCTCACCAACTTGCGGTAGTCCCATGAACATAAAACGTTTGGCGTCGCTGTTTGTGCTTATGGCCATGAACGCCGCGCCCGGCCATGCGGCCACGCTGAGGACTGTCACCGAGCTACACACCGATATCGTCTACCTCTCAGACCTGTTCGATGGCGTGCTTCACGACCGTGGCATAGGACCCTCGCCAAACGTCGGCGAAAGGCTTTTCATCGAAGCGCCGCAACTCGATGCCATTGCGCGGCAATTCGATGTGGATTGGCATAGCGCCGGTCCGGCTGACCGGGTGCTGCTCAGTCGGTCAGGCGCTCCATTCACCCGCGAGGAGACCATGGCCATCCTACGGCCTGCGCTCGCAGGTGTGGGCGTGTCGGATGATGCCAATGTCGACCTGGAAGGCTTCACGCCGCCGATGTTGTCACCCGGCGAGACCGTGACCGGCAATGTCCAAGGGCTCGACTACGACCCAGTCAGCGGCCGTTTTACCGCAATCCTTACACTTGCAGCACCAAGGCAGCCATCCTTGCAGACCCGTCTCGTTGGCCGAGTTCAGGAAATGCTGAGCCTGCCAGTCGCAAGTCACCGGCTGCTCCCAGGTGATGTCGTCTTGGAAAGTGACCTGAAGATCGGACATCTTGCCGCAAGCATCGTTCGCAACGAGGTTGCTCGTAGCACGGCACAACTCATCGGCATGGAAATACGCCGGCCGATCGCACCCGGCACACCGTTTGGAACGGCTGATTTTGGCCGGCCCGCTGCCGTGAAGAAAGGGCAGATCGTTCACATCCAACTCGAACATCCTGGGTTGCTGATTTCGGCACAGGGTGTTGCGGCTGACAGCGGAGCGGTCGGTGATCGCGTGCGGGTCACCAATGTCAGTTCTCGTGCGACCTTGGACACTCAAGTGGTCGGCGTCGGCCAAGTCCGCCTCACAGCGCCAGCCGCCACGTATGACCTGGCGTACAACAGCCTGCCAGTATCCGAGGTGAAGCCGTGAGCATTGCAATCCGGCGGCGCCTGGTCGGCTACAGCGCATTGGCGTTGTCGATAATGCTCACAGGCTGCGGGACTTTGACAAAGCTTTCTGAGGTGGGGCGTCCTCCAGCCATGACGCAGACGAGCAACCCGACCGAAGATCCGAATTGGCGGCCAGTTTCCATGCCGATGCCCCGTCCGCAATCGGCAACGTTGGAAGCCAACAGCCTGTGGCGGTCTGGGAGCCGGGCCTTCTTCAAGGATCAGCGGGCAGCCCAAGTGGGCGACATCCTGACTGTCCTGGTCAACATTTCAGACAAAGGTGTCCTGGACAACGCGACCGGGACGACAAGGACAGGCACTGAGAACGCGGGCATACCCAACCTGTTCGGCCTTGAAACCCAGTTGCCGAAACTCATCAGCAAAAACCTGAATGCCAGCAGTCTCGTCAACACGACCAGCACCAATACCAACACCGGAACCGGAACCATCAAAAGAGACGAGACCGTGACGCTTCGCGTGGCCGGGGTGATCACGCAAGTCTTGCCAAACGGCAACTTGGTGGTCGAGGCGCGGCAGGAAGTGCGGGTGAACAGTGAATTGCGGGAACTCAAAGTAAGCGGCGTGGTCCGTCCCCAGGACATCGCCAGCGACAATACCGTGGTTCACGACCGGATGGCGGAGGCGCGGATCGCCTACGGTGGACGAGGAACACTGACCGACTTGCAGCAGCCACGGTATGGCCAGCAGGTTCTCGACGCGCTGCTGCCATTCTGACGTCAGGGGCAAGGGCGCCGGAATGTCCAAGGTGGACAGGCCGGCGACTCAGTAGGTTGCCCGCCCGCCGCTGATATCGAACACGGCTCCCGTCGAGAACGCGCAGTCTTCGCTGAGCAGCCAAGTGATGAGGGCGGCAATCTCGTCCACCTGGACAAAACGGCCCATGGGGATTTTGCCCAACATATAGCTGATCTGCGTCTGGCTCATCTGCTCGAACAACTCGGTCTTGGCGGCAGCTGGGGTCACGCAATTCACCAGCACGCCGGTCTGCGCCAGCTCCTTGCCAAGCGACTTGGTCAGCCCGATCAGCCCAGCCTTCGACGCGCTGTAATGCGAGGCGTTCGGGTTGCCCTCCTTGCCTGCCACGCTGGCCACGTTCACCACCCGGCCGTAGCCGCGCGCAACCATGCCGGGCAGCAGGGCCGCACAGACGAGATAAGGTGCGACCAGGTTGATCTCGATGACCCGGCGCCACTCCGCAGCAGGCAGTTGCCAGGCCGGCGCGTTGCCGCCAGTGATCCCGGCATTGTTGACCAGGAGGTCGACGCGGCCATGCGCTGCCTCCGTCGCCACCGCCGCCTCCTGCACCGCGGCGTCATCGGTGAGGTCCAACACGTGGGTGGTGGCCCCTGGGAGCGCCCGGCTTGCTTGCGCGAGCGCCGCAGCGTCCCGGTCCCACAGTGCGATCGCCGCGCCCGATGCCGCCGCG
>CAXTRX010000155.1:0-5647 GCA_964246785.1 uncultured Acetobacteraceae bacterium
GGTGATCACGCGGCTGCAATGGGCCCGGCTGCGCGGGCAAGTGGGCGATGGCGCGGCGGCGGCACGGCTGGACACCGCCTTGGCGGCCGTGGACGCGCAAGTGGCGGCAGCGCCCGCGGCGCCCGAGCCCGACGCGGTGGCCGCCTTCGCCGCCGCCCTGGTGGGTCAGCGCGACGCAGCGCTGGTGACGACCGCGCCGTTGCTGGCACTGCTGGACGCCGAGATCGCCGCGGCAGACGACCCCATGCAGCTCGTGGTGGCGCGCGCGGGTTTGGTCAGCCACGGGCTCTCGCTCGCCCACACCCATGTGCGGCTGAACTCGAGCCAACTGCATAACGCGGCCCGGGTGCGGCTTGGCCTGGCGGACCCGCCGGCCGATGCCAGCCGCCGCCGCGTGCTGCTGACGGCAATCGGCGCGGCGCTCGACCGGGTGGAAGCCGAGCCGGTCGATTTCGGCGCGTTGCTGGGCGAGCAGGCCTCGGCGGTGCGGCTGATGATGGCGGTGGCGCAGATCGCCAAGCATATCGACGGCGAAGCGCCCATCCGCTTCCTCATCGCCGAAACCGAGAGCGGCTACACCCTGCTCACTGCGCTCTGGCTGGCCCGGCTGTTCGGCATCGAACGCCAGGTCGAGATCAGCCCGCTGTTCGAGACCGCGGAGGCGCTGCAGCAGGGTTCCCGCGTGATTGCGGAAGCGCTGCGGTCGCCGCATTGGTGCGACTACCTGCGCAGCACCGGGCGCATGTGCCTGCAGTTCGGCTATTCCGACAGCGGCCGCTACGTGGGCCAACTCGCCGCGTCCTATCTGATCGAGCGGCTGCGCCTGAAAGTGGCCGACCTGCTGGCGCAACACGGGCTGCACGACGTGGAAGTAGTGCTGTTCGACACCCATGGCGAAAGCATCGGCCGCGGGGCGCATCCCGGCTCCTTGGCGGACCGGCTGAAGTATCTTTCGCCCACCGCCAGCCGTCAGGCATTCGCCGCCGCCGCTATCCCGACGCGGGAGGAAAGCGCCTTCCAGGGCGGCGACGGCTACCTGTTTTTTGGCACCGCCGCACTCGCCGAGGCCACCGTGGCACGGATTGCCGAGCACGCCTTTGCAGCCCTGCCGACGGGCGAGGACCCGATCTACGACGAGCCCGACTTCGCGGCCGACTTCTTCACCACCATCGATCGGGGCATGCACGACCTGGTGGAAGACCCGGGCTATGCCGCCCTGCTTGGCGCGTTCGGCCCGGCCTTGCTCGACCCGACCGGCTCGCGGCCCGCCAACCGCCAATCCGACAGCGGCGGCCCAGCCACAATCCGTCACCCGCGCGAGCTGCGGGCGATCCCAAACAACGCGATTTTACAGCAGCTTGGCTGGTGCGCCAACACGCTGCAAGGCCTGGGCGCGGCAGCCTCGCGCCACCCCGAGACGTTTGGCCCGCTGCAGGAGACCAGCCCGCGTTTCCGCCGCGCGATCGACTTTGCCGAGCACGCGCTGGCTCATTCCGACTTGGACGTGCTGCGGGCCACCGTGGGGCTGGTCGACCCGGGCGCCTGGCTGGACCGGGTGCCCCATGCGACCATCCCCGGGCGGGCCGCGGCGCTGATGAGCGTGGCGCGGGCGCTCGACCGGCTCGGCCTGTGGCAACCGGTGACGGCGATGTCGTTGCGCATCCAGACCGACTATCTGGCGCTGGCCGAGGTATGGCCGGGGCGGCCAAGGATGGCGGTGTCCGAAGTGTTGCTGCACGCGCTGCGGATCGCGGCAATCCAGCGCATCTGGCTGCTGGGCACGGCCATTCCGGAGTTCTCGCCGCGCTACGGCGTGACCCGGTCGGCGCTTGAGGACCGGCTGTTGCGCCTCGACGTGCCAGCCTGCCTGGCGTTGATGGCGGACATCTTTCCCAACCGCCCCGACCCGGCCGCGGCGCGCGACTATGCCGAGCTGCCGGGCCGCCGCAATGCCGTGTCCTACGGTCGCGAGCACGCGGAAATTTTCGAGCCCATCCGCCGTTTGTTCGCCACCGTGCGGGAGATCGGCACGGCGATCACCCATGAAGTGGGTGCGTTTGGTTGAGCCCTTGGGGCTCGCATTAGCGTTTCGGTGACAACTCTGTGCGATCTTGCCTGGCGTCACTCAGGATACATCGCCATGGCAACCTCCGGTCAGGATCGCGAATACGAACTCCTCTCCTTCCGGGTGGGTGACCAGGAGTTTTGCATCGACATAATGTCCGTCCGCGAGATCCGCGGCTGGACGCCGACAACGCCGTTGCCGCACGCCCCTTCGTTCATTCGTGGCGTGGTCAATTTGCGCGGGGTCGCCATTCCTGTGATCGACCTGAACGAGCGCCTCGGGCTGGAAATTTCGGAGCCTGGGCCGCAGCACGTCATCATCGTGGTGCATGTCGGCACCGAAGTGGCGGGTCTGCTGGTGAATGCCGTATCGGACATCATCACGGCAAAGGATGACATGATCCAGCCCGTCCCGCCCGTGGCCTGCGGCCGCACCCGGAACTACGTCCAGGGTCTGCTCACGGTGGACAGCCGGATGGTAAGCCTGTTGCGCACCAACCAACTCCTGTCGGACGCGCCGGCCTTGGCGGCTTAACAGGTTCGATCCACGCGGAGGGTCAAGCCTTGCGCACATTCCAAAACACCGGAATGCCTCCCGGCACCACGCGCTGCACGCTGCGGTGGAAAGCGGTGGACGGGAGCGCCTGCCCCAGCGGCACATAGGGCACGTCCTGAAACGCCTGAAGCTGAATTTTGGCCGCAATCGCCTGCTGCGACGGCTGGTCAGGCGCGGCGAACCATTGCGCCCGCAGGCCCTCTAGCTCGGGGCTGGTCGGCCAGCCTGGCGCGGCGCTCCGGCCGTTGGCGCGCAGGAACACGTGTCCCGCGGGGGTGAACTGGTCGAGCCCGCTCCAGAACGTGTGGAACACGCTCCAGCCGCCTACCTCCACCGGGTCCATCTTGGCACGGCGCTGCACGATCGTGCCCCAATCACTGACTTGGTAATCCACGTTGAGCCCAAGCTTCGTCAATAAATCCTGCCCCACGTCGGATGTGGCTTTGGAGGACGGGATGTCGCTGGCACCCAGGACAACCACGCGCTCGCCCTGATAGCCGCTTGCCGCAACCGCCTCTCGCAGCTTGGCAAGGTCTCGCGGGCCAGTGAGCACCGCCATGCCGGCGTCGGACGCGAGCGGCGTGCCGGGACAGAAAATGCCCACGCCAGCGCGCCAATTGGCCGCGTCGTCACCCGCAACGGCTTGCATGAACTCCGCCTGGACCACAGCGGCCAAAACGACCCGGCGTAGCGCTGGATTGTTGAACGGCGCCTGCAGATGGTTCATCCGCAGAGTGCCGATGAGCCCAGTCGGGTCGTTTCGGCGCACTTGCACCGCCGGGTCGTTTTGCAGGATGGGCAGTAGGTCGGCGTCGGGCTGCCACCACCAATCCACCTCGCCGCGGCTGAGGGCGCTGGCAACCGTGCTGGTATCGGGAATGATGTGCCACTCAACCCGGTCGACCTGCACCACCTTCGGCCCAGCCGTCCATTCCGGCACGCCGTCGCTGCGGGGGACGTAGCCGGCGAACTTCTCGTAGACGACGAGCGAACCCGGCACCCGTTCATCCGCCTTGAAGCGGAACGGCCCCGAGCCGACCATCTCCGTGACCTGCTTGAACGGGTCGGTCGCCGCCAGCCGTTCCGGCATCATCGCGCACATGGACGGCGGCGCTTTGCCCAGCGCATCCGGCAGGAGCGGAAAAGGCGCCTTCAGGCGGAACTCGATCGTGCGGTCGTCCGGAGCCGTGATCTCGTCCGATATGGCGAGCAGAGCTTGTCCAAAGGCGTCCCGTGCGCCCCAACGCTTGATGCTGGCCACGCAATCGCGGCCCAGCACCGGCGTACCGTCGTGGAAGCGCAGGGCTTCGCGCAAGGTGATGCGCCAGCGTTTGCCGCCCTCCTCCATGGCGGCGCCGGCGGCCATCTGAGGCGACGTGGCGTAGCTCGCGTTCATGCCAAACAGCGTGTCAAACACCATGAAGCCGTGGTCGCGGCTTTGATATGTTGTCGTCCAGACCGGGTCGAGCACCGCAACATCGGCTTGCGGCACGAAGCGCAAGACGCTGGCGGCTCCCGCGCGCACCAGATTGGGCGCAGCCAGCGCGCTTGCGGAGGTGGCAAAGAATTGGCGGCGCTTAAGCATGACGGCTGCCCCGGTTGCAGTGCTGCAGCCTGCCTGTGTTTGCCCACCAGCAATAGCCGCCTGCTTGAGCGACCACGCAAGCGGTGACACTCTGCGCCTCAGATGCCATCCGGTGAGAACAAGCCTTGATCCATCGACCGAGCCTGGCCCTGGCTAGCTGGCTGATTTCCGTATCGTTGGGCAGCTCGGCGCGCGCCCAGCATTGGGGCACGGTGTGGGCAGGGGCTGACCAGGGGCCGTATCCAACCGGCAACCCGGCAGCGGAACCCTCGCTCGATTTCGCCTTTCCAAAGGCCGACGCCGGGTCGCACGATCAAACGTTCCGGCTCATTATCAAGCCGGACCTGTTTGGACGGCAGATGCGCTTCCGTTTTTCCAACGCATTCGGCCGCCAGGCAGTGACGTTCGACACCGCCTTCGTTGGCCTGCAGATGAGCGGCGCCACGGTCGTGCCGGGGACCAACCGGCCGCTTTTGTTCGCGGGCAAGCCCAGCGTGACCGTGCCACCGGGCGCGCAGATTTGGTCGGACGCGGTTTCGTTGCCCTATGTGCACGACCCCGCCTCTCCGGACATAGCCGGCCGCAAGCTCGCCGTGACGTTCCATGTGCCCGGCGATAGTGGCCCCATGACCTGGCACGCAGAAGCGCTCACCACCTCCTACCTGACAGCTCCCAGCGCCGGCGCCATCGGCGACCTGGAAGACGACAGCCCCTATCCCTACAGCACCACCTCCTGGTTCTTTCTCGACGCGGCTGACGCTGCGACAGCGCCGGATACACACGTCATCATCTGCCTGGGCGACAGTATCACTGACGGAAATGACTCGACCCTTAACGGCGATGACCGTTGGACGGACGTACTATCCCGGCGCCTGCACGCCGATGGACAGCATGTGGCCGTGGTGAATGCAGGCATTGGTGGCAACGAAGTGTTGGGCCCGGTGGAGTACGATGCCGCAAAGCCGTTCGATGGCGGGCCCTCTGCCGCCGCCCGGCTTGATCGCGACGTCCTGGCGCTCTCGGGGGTGACGGATGTGGTGGTTTTCGAGGGCATCAACGACCTTGCAGGCAATGCCAGTCCCTCTGCGATCGCCGATGGCGTGCAAGCCTTGGTGAGCCGAATACGCGGCAAGCTCAAAGGCGTCAAAGTGCTCGGCGGTACACTCACCAGCGCCCGCGGCAGCTCGATCCCGGGCTATGGCACCGCGGGGACAGACGCACGCCGGCACCAACTGAACGATCTGCTGGCCCAGCCCGGCCTGTTCGACGCCGTAATCGACTTCGACGCGGCTACGGTGGACCCGCAAACCGGCGAGCTGCGCGCCGAGTTCGTGCCCAACTCCACGGGCAGCGGCGCTGGCGACAAGCTGCACCCCAACCGCGCCGGCTATCTGGCAATGGGGGGCGCCGTCGACTTGCAGACCTTGGTCCCGCCCCCATCG
>CAXTRX010000156.1:0-5596 GCA_964246785.1 uncultured Acetobacteraceae bacterium
CGACCTTGGCCAGGTGCAGGGCGGCCACCTTCTCGTCGAGGTGCTTGGGCAGGGTGTAGACCTGGCGCTGATACTTGCCGGGCGGCGCGTTCCAAAGCTCGAGCTGCGCCAGGACCTGGTTGGTGAAGCTCGCGCTCATCACGAAAGAAGGATGGCCGGTGGCGTTGCCGAGGTTCACCAGGCGGCCCTCGCTGAGCACGATGAGGCGCTTGCCGTTGGGAAACACCACCTCGTCGACCTGCGGCTTGATGTTGTCCCAGGTGTAGTTTCGCAGTGCCTCGATCTGGATTTCGCTGTCGAAATGGCCGATGTTGCACACGATGGCACGATGCTTCATGGTGCGCATATGGTCGATGGTGATGACGTCGACGTTTCCGGTGGCGGTGACGAAGATGTCGCCGCGGGGTGCGGCGGTGTCCATGGTGACGACCTCGTAGCCCTCCATGGCGGCTTGCAATGCGCAGATGGGGTCCACCTCGGTGACGAGCACGCGGCAGCCGCCTTGGCGCAAGCTGGCGGCGGAGCCCTTGCCGACGTCGCCGAAGCCGCAGACCACGGCGACCTTGCCGGCGAGCATCACGTCAGTGCCGCGGCGGATGGCGTCGACCAGGCTTTCGCGGCAGCCGTACAGGTTGTCGAACTTGGATTTGGTGACGCTGTCGTTGACGTTGATGGCTGGGACGAGGAGGGTGCCGTCGCGGGCCATGTCGCGCAGGCGGTGCACGCCGGTGGTGGTTTCCTCGGAGATGCCGCGGACGTCCTTGAGCAGCTCTGGGTATTTCTGGTGCATGAGCTGGGTGAGGTCGCCGCCGTCATCGAGGATCATGTTGGGGGTCCATCCGGGGCCTGCTGCCGTGTTGGGCCCGCGGACGGTTTGTTCGATGCACCACCAGAACGCCTCTTCGTCCATGCCTTTCCAGGCGAACACCGGGAAGCCTGCGGCGGCGATGGCGGCGGCGGCGTGGTCTTGGGTGGAGAAGATGTTGCAGGAGGACCAGCGGATGGTGGCGCCGAGGGCGGCGAGGGTTTCGATCAGGACGGCGGTTTGGATGGTCATGTGCAGGCAGCCGGCGATGCGTGCGCCTTTGAGCGGCTGGCTGGCGGCGTATTCGGTGCGCAGGGCCATCAGCCCGGGCATTTCGTCTTCGGCCATGGAGATTTCTTTGCGGCCCCAATCGGCGAGTGCTGCGTCGCGGACCTTGTAGTCGGCGGGGCTGTTGGTGTCGGGCATTGGGGTCGGCTCCTGTGGGTCGGGGCGGTCATATAAGGATATCTTGATGTTTGCAATTGTGGAACCAGGCTGACGTTAGGCGATATCAATCTTGCTTCGACAGCGCCGAGACGACATGATCCTACTGCAATCGTATGGGCTGGCCGCCTAAATCGCGCCGGTGCCGTGGTGGTGTTGGGTAATGGAGCCAGTTGAGTGAACCACTCGGATCGCCGGATTAATGTTCTCGCCCGGCGTCTTGGCGCTAAGAGTTACCTCGAGATAGGCGTGAACCAGGGTGTGACGTTCCGCGACGTCGCCATTGAGCGGCGAACCGGTGTTGATGTGAAGTTCCTGTTTGACACTGCTGCACTGGCCAACGCAAACACCGACTTCCATACCGTCACAAGTGATAACTACTTTAACACGTTACCAATGTCGCGGACGTTTGACATTGTCTTTATTGACGGATTGCATGTATTTGAACAAGTCATCCGCGATTTTTCCAACACCGTTTGTCATAGTCACCGGCGCTCGGTAATCATTCTCGACGATACATTGCCGTCGGACGTGTATTCATCCCTTCGAGACGACAGGCAGGCGCATCATTTCCGCCATTTATCCGGCGACAACTCGAATGCGTGGCATGGTGATGTTTACAAAGCCGTGGCATACATCCATGATTTTTGGCCGGGGATCAATTACCGCACGATTGTCGGCGCTGGCAATCCGCAAACACTATGTTGGTTCTCTCGGCGACAACAGCGAATGCCGCGGTTCGACAGTCTCGAAGCGATCTCGAGATTGACATACTTTGACTACGTGTATGAGAACGCTGTCATAAAGCCAGCTGCAGAGGAGGAAGCAATTGGACTCTGCATTGAGGAATTACTTAGCGATAAAGAGTATTTGCAATGAATGATGCCGCGGCAAGCACCGCGAAAACGCCCAAAATTGCCATTGTCATGTATGTTTGGAGTGATACTCAAACTGTACTATGGTGGCTCGGCTGGTATCTAGCAAACCGCTGCGATACGATCATTATCTATGACGACCACTCGACGGATGGCACGTGGGACCTGATTAGCGATGCCGGACGGGCGTATGACATTCGCTACATGCGAGTCATGCGAAGCCCGGAGCATTGGGAGTTACGCAAGGACAAGTGCCACCAGGATGCCATTCGCCGATATAGTCACGAATTCGACTGGATGGGGTTTGTTGATCCAGATGAGTTCGTCCGCTTCACCAAACATGATGATCTCAAGGCTTTCCTGTCTGAAACACGTTTCGATACCTATGACGCCATCGCCATAAATTGGTGCACGTATGGGACCAGTGGCGCGGTTATGCGATCCAAGTTACCTCCCTATCTTGTTTGTACTCAACACTCGGACGAGAGAGAGCCAATTAATCGTCTCGTCAAGTCGCTGGTGCGACCGGACAAAGTCGGGGAGCAGCTGATCACTGCCCATAAATTCGACGTTCCAGATGAAAAATATGCCGATCCGGAGGGTCAGCAGGTCCGTTGGCAACAGCCGGCCATTGGGCCTACGGACACGCTTCCGAATTGGTCAACCGCCTTCATCATGCACCTTATCGTGCGTAGCGTGGAGGAATTCATTGATCGTGTCCGCCGACGCCCAGACCTTCACCACGTGGGGTATGACTACCTAATCCAGCATGACTTTTCGGCCCGGCAAACACCGCCGCCGTGGGATCTGTGGCTCAAGATCGAGCCAATCATTGCCAGCATAACGCGCGAGCGGATCGCCGGGCTCGCCACGCAGTTGATCAATGCCGCCTACGACCCGGCGTTCTACCCGCAAACCGCCATGGGCATCATCGCATCGCCACGCTCGGTGGCCGAGGATGCCATCGTCATTTATCAACTGCAGAATAGGCGAGAGACATACCTTTATGTCAGGCGCGACCGCCAGGTGGTTCATACCACGCCAGACGTCGCGGCTGCGCATGCCATGGTGCCACTGCTAGCCTGTTTGATCAAACGACGCCAAACGCATGTTCACCTGTTCAGCGCAGATGCCCAGTACTTGCGTATTGTCAATGACCTGCGTTTTCTCCGCCTTGCTTGCTATAAAACCTGCTGGAACGAGGATCACAGCGGGCTTGGGTTGGAACAGGTGCGAGAACCCGTCCTTCTGTCGGCCTTTCCGCGCGACGCGGCGGTCGGCCAAGTGGTTGCCAACCAGCCAGCGCTTGGGCCCAGCGAAACGCTGACACTGGTGCCTGCCGAAGTCCCCGCGGCTGCCTCGCCAGTGATTGCAGCGTTGCGCGCGCTGGCCACCATTCCAGATGGTGACATCTCTGTGGGGTTGCTGAAGGACTGGGTGACCGGGCTCGCGAGCGACGTACGCACAGTGGCGTTGCCGAGCGCCATCAGCATGATGAGCACCCGTCAACGTCGGCTGCTGAAAGGCATCCTCCCCTATGATTTGCCGCAGGAGATATAAACCCGTCGCAGCCGGCTCGCTGCCAAGCGAACGTCGTGGCCGATGAAATGGTATTTCGCTGTCAGTGAAGCATCCCTTGCACGGGGCGAACATGACTGGGACGGGCTCCTTAAAGCTGCGGTCAACTCGGCCCAGCGCAACACATCGCTGCATCCGCATTTGCTGTATGATGGCGAGCCTAATGCTCTAACGAACGACCTCGCGCGGCGTGGCGTCGTGATCATCCCGCGGCGAGTGCTGCTATTCGAGACACTTGCCCACCATGCCGAACAGCAGCGGCTTGGCGCCGCCTGGCTCGCTATGGCGAGCGGGGCGTTTTTGCGGTTCGATATCCCCCTTGTCGAGCAAGACGACGAGGTCGTGCTCTACACCGATGCCGATGTGGTGTTCCTCGCCGAACCCAACTTCTTTCGCACGCAACCGCCACGCTTGTTCGCGGCGTCCACCCAGAGCACCGAGCGTTACGACGACATGAACTCGGGCGTGCTGTTGCTGAACGTTCCAGCGATGCGGGCGGATCACGGCGCGCTTTGCGACTTTGCCGTGGCCAATCTCGATCTGGGCTTGGACCAGGAAATACTGCGGGTGCATTATCGCGACCGCTACGACCTGCTCGACCGGTCGCTGAATTGGAAGCCTTATTGGGGCGCCAACCCGCAGGCGCAAATTGTGCATTTCCATGGACCGAAGCCGGCGGCGGTGCGCCCATTTGTCCGAGATGGAACCTTACCCGGATACGAGGAGTGGCGGAAGCTGCTGCTCCATGGCCCGGACGGGTATCGCACCTATTTGGCCGAGTGGGACCGCTACGCCGACCCGGATCAGGTGATTTGCATGATCGATGTCGTTAACCAGACGTACGTGGCGGGCTGGGCAGTGTATCGCAGAGATGCGGCACGCCGGGTTGAATTCCGAGTGCTGCTTGACGGGCAGGATGACGGGAGCATCGTGTGCGATCAACCGCGGCTGGATGTGGCGCAGGCCGGTTTCGGCAGCGCGCGAGCCGGATGGCGCTATTGCCCACCGCCAGGGCCAGCAGTTGGACGGCCACGACGGATGGAGCTGATTGAGGCTGGCGGTATGGCAGTCGAACTCATGGTGGCGGGTCAGCCCGCCGAGTGTTGTTGGGTGCCATAGCGAGCTTGGCTGTTGCAGCTCGGCCCCTCACCCCGACCCTCTCCCAGAGGGAGAGGGAGTAGGCATGGGAGAGGTTAGATGGCGCGTTGGACCCAGGCTTTTAGCTGGCTCTTGGGGAGGGCGCCGACCTGGGTCTCGGCGGGCTTGCCGTCCTTGAACAGGATCAAGGTCGGGATGCCGCGGACCTGGTAGGTGGTGGGGGTCATCGGGTTCTCGTCGATGTTTACCTTGGCAATCTTGACGCGGCCCTTGAACTCGGCGGCGATCTCCTCAAGCGCCGGGCCGATCATCTTGCAGGGGCCGCACCACTCGGCCCAGAAATCCACCAGCACCGGGCCAGTGGCGTCCAGCACGTCGGTCTTGAAGGTTGCGTCACTCACGGCGACGGTGTTCTCGCTCATGCTTGTTCTCCAATCAGGCAGTTAAATTGGTTGGTCGGGCGGGTGCAATCAAGCAGTGGCGTGTGCGCGTCGAGCAACGCATCCGGCAGGGGCATGACGGTGGCGGTGCGGGTCCAGACCAGGCTGCACTGGACGGGGCGGCCGGGGACAATCTGCTGCAGGACGGCGCGGTAGGCGGCCATTTGGCGCAGGTAGAGGACGGGAACATCGCCGGGCTCCCCGGGGGCGTCGCGGTTGGTCTTGTAGTCGGCGAGCAGGATGACGTCGGGGAGGATGGCGAGGCGGTCGACCTGGCCGGCCACGACGGCGCCGCCGACCAGGCCGGTAAGGGGCTGCTCGGCGCGGCCGTGGGGGCCGAACAGCGGGCGCAATGC
>CAXTRX010000157.1:0-5555 GCA_964246785.1 uncultured Acetobacteraceae bacterium
GCCCACGGCAAACCGATCGCCTATCCTGAATGGGGAGTTCAGCGCGACGGCTTCCAATTCTACGTCACGCAAATGGCAGAGTGGTTCAAGGCCAGCCGAGTGCTCTATCAGTCTTACTGGGACAGTGACGCCGACTATCCTGGCATGTTGCATGGCAACCAGTATCCCAGCACTGCGGCCGCATTTCGCCGGGCCTTCGCAGCGACTTAGCAAGCTGCGTGCTGATAAACCGCTGCGGTTTGCTGACCGATTTCTTGCCAGCTGGGGACCGATTGGGCCAAGTTGCGAGCCTGCGTCATGCAACGCCGGGCAAACTCCCGGTCCGCCAACAACCGGGCCAGCGCGGCAGTTAAAGCCGCCGCGTCATCTGGGGGCACCAGCAGCCCCTGCACCCCGTCCTGCAGCAAATCCTTGAAGCCGCCAATTGCCGAGGCAACGACCGGCCGCCCATACGCCAACGCCAGCGAGAGAACCCCACTCGCTTCGATTTCGCGGTACGGGAACACCGCAATCGTGCCCGCGCCGAAAAGCTCGCCGACCTCTGTATCGGGCACAAAACGCGGCTCAACCGTCAGGCGGTCCGCCACACCAAGCGTCCGAGCCCGCTCCAGCAGTGGCGCCAAATCCATGAACGGCTTGCCTACCACACGAATGCGCGCCTGGTTCCGGAGCGCCGGTGGCAGCTGCGCGAATGCTTCGATCAGCAGGTCCAGACCTTTGTAAGGCTTGATTCTGCCGAACAGAAGCAAAGTGACTTCACCGTCGAACGGGTCTGGGGGCGGCGCAATAGGCAGTGGCTCCAACAAGCCGTGCGCAATGAGTGATATGCGCGCTGGGTCCACACCTTTGGCCTGCAGCCGCGTTTGCCCCTGCGTGGTATGAACGATCAGGCGATCGAACACGCCGAAGCACCCGGCCATTCCACTGCTCTGCATGAACGCAGCGGGTGACCCATTGAACGGGTCGGTGTCATGCACAGTAAGCACGAGGGAAGCCAAGTTCGTGAACCTCGATAACAGATGCCTGTCGGCGAGTGGAAGCGGGAGCCATTGGAAATGGATTACGTCGGGACGCTCCCGCCGCAAGCGCCGCGCGAGGCTGCGCATTGAAACGACGTGATCGATGCCTTTGATGCCCAACTGCAGTGCACGTGGCAGGCCCGCAGCCATACGCCCCTCGGCCACGTTGTAGAAATGCGGAACGATGTTAACCGTGCTGGCCATGTCCTCCACGGCGGGCAGCCTCCGGCCAAACAAGGTGACCTCGTGGTTGTTCGCCGTTAGCCCGCCAGCCAGCGCCAAGTCATACGGCAGGGTGAACAGGGAAGGATCAACCAACGCTACACGCAATATGTATGACCTTCACCCAATGGATCCGCGTTGAAGCCGGGGCTATCAAGCACAACGACGTCGGAGGCGATAGGAAAGACTGACAGCCATTCGCAGGGCTCTACCCTGCACCCAAAACGGGATGGTAATGCCCTTTATTCTGGCTAATGCGTGAAGCTGAAGGTCTTGCTGCCGTCAGCGCTTAGCGTGAGTGCGCTGTTTGCTATGGCCGTGCCGTCAATGGCGGCTGCTCCTAAATAGAGGCTGCCGGCTGAGCCGCCCGACGCGGCCGCGTTGAGGAAATCCACTGCCACCGTGTGGATGCCAGAGAAACTACCCAGCACATCGAGCACCTGCGATTGCCCGTTGCCGCGAATGGCGGTGGCGGTCTGCGTGAGCCCGATCTGCTCGCCGTCGACAAAGACGTTGAACGTCCCGTTCGCTTGCAGATAGTCCTCCGACAAACTCAGCGCCAACGTGTCGGGTCCGCTTCCTATGATAGCCGGCGCGGGCGTACTGGGCGTGATGAAGTTAAATGCCGACGAACCGATGTTGGAGATGCTTTGCGACGCTCCGCCAATGAGGCTGCCGTTGATCGTAGCGCTTGCCACCGTCAGCACGCTGTTACTCGCGTTCAGATAGTCGACTGACACAGTGTGGCTGCCCGGGGCGAAAGTGCCTAACACATCGAGTTCCTGCACCTGGCCGCTTGTCGCATTGGCGGTGGTCGTCTGCACGCCGCCGACCTGCGTTCCATCAACTGCCACGGTAAATTGCGCCCCCATCGGCTGACCCCGCTGCGAGGTCTGCAACGTCAGGTCGTCCGGGCCAGAGCCAATGACCGTGGCATTTGTCCGCGCTGCAACATCGTAAAACGTGAAACCCGCCGAACCAATATTGCTCAGCGTCAACGCGCTATTGACCACGGCGGCCGCATCGATAGTCGCACCGACCAGGTTCAACAGGCTGTTGGACGCATTCAGGTAGTTTAGCGTGACCGTATTGGCGCCAGACAAGAAGTTGCCCAGCACGTCGATGACTTGCGTCTGCCCAGCCACCGAGCTGGCTGCCGTGGTCAGCACGCCACCAATCTGCGATCCGTTAACGTCCACGGTGAACTGCGCGCCGGCTGGTTGCGCTTGCTCCGAGACAGTCAGCGCGAGTGTGTCGCCTCCTGTCCCGACCGTGACCGCCGCATTGATTGTGGGGCCGTCGAAGCTAAAACCAGCAGCGCCGACATTGCTCAACACCACAGCGCTTTCCGGCACGGCGGCACCATTGATCGTCGCGTTATCGATGTAGAGTAGGCTATTGGCGGCGTTGAGGTAATTGACCGAGAGCGTGTCGGCGCCTGGGCTGAAGGTGCCGTTGATGTCGAACTCCTGAGTTTGGCCTAACGCGCTGTTGGCCGTCGTCGTCTGCACGCCGCCAATCTGGGCACCGTTGACGTTTATCAAGAACTGCGCCCCGGCCGGTGCGGCCCGCTCCGCCATGAACAGCGCCACTGTATCGGGCCCCGAGCCGACGCTCACCGGCGTGATCGACCCGGTGGCGATAAAGCTGAACCCGGCAGTACCGGTATTGCTCAACACGACTGTGCTGCTCGGGACCGACGCGTTGTTGATTGTCGCCGAGTTGACGATGAGCAGGCTGTTGCTGGCGTTCAGGTAATCAATCGCCACGGTATGCGCACCATCCGCAAAGCTGCCGAGGATGTTATACTGCTGCTGCTTTCCAGCCCGGCTGTTCGCCATCGTGGTCTGCACGCCGCCAATCTGCTTGCCGTCAACGCTGATGGTGAACTGCGCCCCCGCAGGTGCCGCTTGCTCGGACATGAACAGCGTGAGCGTGCTTGTTCCCGCTCCCAGAATGGTTGGCACCGCCGTCGCTGTCACAGTGGTGATGGCAGAGGTGGTCTCACCCGCAGTGTCCGAGATGGCCAGGGTGATCGTAGTCGCCACGGTCTGACCGGCTGCGACTTGATGCGCCGTTGGCGTGAACATCAAACCATCCAACGCCTTTGCCACCGTTGCAGCCGTACCGCTAACCGTGTACCTGCCATTGCTAACCGTGCTTCCGTCGGCTGCCGCGTTCAGGTCGGACAAGACGCCATTGCCGATATTGCTCAGCGTCACCACCGCTGTTTCAATCTGCGCTGTATTTGGATCGGTGATCGTCAGCCCGGCCCATGGTTCAGCCGCGATGCTGTCGGTCGTCGCGACCGGTGCGACCGCTGTGACCGTAATGGCCGTCAGAGGCTGGCCGCCGAAATATTTCGCCCATGCAGCGGCCTCGAGCGGCTTACCGTCTGCCGCGTATGAGAACTCGTAGTTGCCCCCGCCGTTGCTGTCCCATATGTTGACGAAGTCAATCTTTCCCCCGGACGCCTGCGCAGTGATGAGCTGCTGCGATAGCCATTGCGGGAACGCCGGGTCGTCCTGCACGTCAGTTCCGCTGTTGGAGTTACCTGCGCCGGTTTCGGGGATGGCGAGCGGTTTGCCCTGCTGCTCGGCGAACTGGATGATGCTATCGAGGCTGAGGCTATGGCCCTGGCTGGAGTCCAGGCTCCACTCAGTCGCCGCCGGATAGGTCCAGTAGTGAGCACGGTTGACCGGGTTAGCGATGAACTGCGCGACGGTCGTGTCTTCGGCACCAGTTGCCCAGTCATGATAGGTGGCCGGCGTATCTCCGTCGTTAAATGGATAAATATCCGAGTAGACGTCGGCGCCAATGGCGTCGACATGATTGTTGCCAGGATACAAGGCGATCGTCGCTGACACGCTGCTGTAGTTTGTGGCTCCCGGATTCCACACCACTGTTACGCTCGCACCATCAGCGGCAGCATCGGCGTGCAAGGCCGTATAGATGTGCTGGAAGGCTGCGACCCAGTCCGCCTGATCCTGCGCGGTGCTTCCGGCGAATGTCGGGCCCTGCAGGTTCATCTCCCAACCCGGGCGGAACACAAGGGTGCTAAAGCCTTCCGACACATAGGCCTGAACGATGCCCGCCAAGACGCTATCGTCCTGCCCCGCTATGATGGCCTGGTACTGCTGGTCGGGCGTGAGCGCGCCGGCTGCCGTCGAGTACATAGGAAGGCCGATAACCGGCGTGAGATACTGCGCGTCCGGAGTGATGGCATCGGACCATGCTTGCCACGATGCATTGCTTATCCAACTGCTGACCGGCTGAGTGTAGTCGACGTAGGTGTCAAGGAACTGGGGCGCAACGCCCATCGTTGCGACAAAACTGCCATAGTTCGCGGCGAACGTGGCGTCGGCTGAGGCACTGCTGCCGTTCGGGTCTCCAGTGTAGGCGCCGAGAGGAAATGGCGTTGGTGAACTCGTCATGCTGAACCTTTGCGGCAACAGCAAGTAGGCGGTGCCCTACCTGTGTGATGAGGGGTGCATAAGAAGCTAATATCAATCAGCAGGTAATATCGCTAAGCCTGGAGCATGACTTGCTAGGTAATTTCGTTATCGTAATAAAGAATTTGATGCCAGGCAACCACATAAACATACAGGCCGGGAGGCTCAGGGTCAGCGTTGCAGCGCAGGCGATACGCCCCGACTATCGATGCGACGGAACACTAGGCCATAGCGGCGTCCAGATCCCTGCAGCCAAAGCAGTATTGACCGGACTGGACCGGGCAGCGGCTTAGCGTGCCGACTCGGGGCAGGCCGATGCTGACGCCTTGCCGGTCTTGTCCTCCTTGGCCAGTGGGATCAGGAGGCGCAACCCGTCGAGGTCAGTTCGACGTGCTCACGCTCGACTGCGACTGACTTGGAGCGCCGCAGCGTACCAGCGCAGCCGAGTAGCAGCAGCGCTTGGTCGCGCTGCAAGGCCAGAATGGCGTCGCAGGTGGCGACCAAGTGGGTCAGTTCTGTGGATATCAGCGCGGCGGCCTGTCTGCACAAAGCCAACTTCGGTATCGGCGGCCTGATGGTCTACACGGGCGCAAACTCGTCGCTTAGAAAAAGATCACAACCCAGACTCCAGCTGTAACGCTATAACTAATAGTGTTTCACGGACGGGGTGCGGCGCACCCGCAGGCGAGGCTCCTGCCCTGCCCCAAATGGCCTGACGCCGAGCAAATTGAGCGCTCTTTGATCGTCTCCCTCCGCCGCGGGCGATTGCGCTGGACCGGCGCAGGGCGGCTGTGAAACAAGAGTCGAGAAAATGCTCGATTTAGCCTCGCGGAGGACGCTCATGGCCGCCATCACCACCCAT
>CAXTRX010000158.1:0-5438 GCA_964246785.1 uncultured Acetobacteraceae bacterium
TCTACCAGGACGACATCGAGGATGTCGTGCTGCGCATCGCGCCGGCGGCGGCGGGGTGGTCGCGGCGACCCACCAGGACATTGCCTTGCCCGGCGCCCCCATACTGCGGCTGGCTTAGCCCGTGGTCTGGCGCCTGCTCGGGCGGGAACTGCTGCTGTCCTGGCGGCATGGCGGCGACACGCTCGCGGCAATGCTGTTCTTCGTCATCGCCGGGGCGTTGTTCCCGCTGGCAATTGGCCCGGCGGCGGAGGTGCTCGCCCGCTTGGCGCCGGGGTTCGTCGGGGTCTGCGCCCTGTTGGCCACCTTGCTGCCGCTGGAGCGCATGTTCGCCGCCGATGCCGAGGACGGCTCGCTCGATCAGCTTCTGCTCTGCGGCCTGCCCGCCGCAGGGGTGGCGCTGGCCAAGGCACTATCGCACTGGGTGGTCACGGGGATACCGCTACTGGCCGCCGCCGCCCCGTTGGCGCTAATGTTGCGGATGAACCCGGCGGTTGTTCCAACGCTGCTCGCCGGGCTGCTGCCGGGCACGCTCGCGCTGTCGCTGCTGGGCAGCATGGGGGCAGCACTGGTGCTCGGCGCGCGGCGAGGCGGTGTGCTGATGCCGCTGCTGGTGCTGCCATTGACCACGCCGGTGCTGATCTTTGGTGCCGCAGCCGTCGATGCGGCGGCGTTCGGGCTGAGCGTGCGGCCGCATCTGCTGCTGTTGTGGGCGCTGTTGGCGGCGGCCTTGCCGCTATGCCCACTGGCGGCGGGGGCCGCACTGCGAGCGGCGGCTGAGTAGGCCGAAGCGCCAAGCCGCCCTGACTGAAACGAGCGGTGCGATGAAGCTGCACGCAATACCGCCCGCCTTCAACGCTCGTTAACCAATTTAGCGCACCTTCGTGGCGGCAATGTCTTAGAGGTCACAAAAGGTGCGCCGACGTTTGGGCCGACCCACTGGATGCCTTACGGCCTTCTCCCGTCTGCTGCCAGCTTGACCGTAGTGCTCGCGCCATGATGCCCGCAATCATACGGCCTCGGCATTGGCCATTCGCAGCAAAGCTAACGCTTGGCCCGGCGGCGGCGCTCTGCGCCATGGTCCTCGTCGCATGGGTCGGATCACACAGCCTGTCGCGCACCATGCAATCCGTCGATGACCTGCGGCGAAGTGGCGAGGCGGGGCGCCAGCTTGCCTATGCGGCACTCGGAGTGCAGGAGATCAATGGCACGCTTTACCATGTGCTGGCTCTGCAAGCGGCTCACTCGGCAACATTGGATGCCTCGGCTGAGCTCGACCGCCTCTCCACTCAAATCGACGCCGTGGCAGGCCAGCTCACGCGATGGCGCGATACCTATGCCACACCTGCCCAACGCTCAAAGGTGGACGAGCTTGTGCAGTCGGTGCGGACTTACAAAACCGCCGTGAGCTGGGTCAGCCAGATGCTTGACGTCGATTTCGCCGCCGCCGTCTCCTTTCTTCAGCCTTTCGACGAAATCTACCGAACGCTGAACAGTGAGCTGGACACAATGGTGCGCGACGTGGCCGGCTCGCAGGAGCGCAGTGCGCTCGCCGCCCACGACGCTGCGGACGCTGCTTGGCGGAACTTCCAGGCGCTGGCCGGGTCGTCTCTCGTGTTGGTTCTGGCCGGCACGGCCGCCATCGCCTTCGTCACCGTGCGGTCCATTCGCGGCATCGCCCGCGCGACGCTGGGTCTGGCGGAGGGCGACCTGTCGATTGACCTGCACGCGCTGCAGCGGCGTGACGAACTCGGCGCTATCGTGCGCTCGCTGGGGGTGTTCCGCGATGGATTGGCGCAGGTCGCCGGGATGGAGGCAGAGCGCGCATTGCAGAAGCAGCTCGCCCAGGCCGCCCGCAAGGCCGAGTTGGTGGACCTTGCCGGGGCCTTCGAGGCGAGTGTCGCCAACATCTCGACAGTCGTCGCACAAGCCGCCAACAACATGCAGTCGACGGCCCGCTCGATGTCCGGCTTGGCAACCCTGGCGAACGAACGGACGTCCAACTCGGTGACTGCCGCACGAATGGCGACCGACGGTCTGCAAGCCGTCGCCACGGCCGCAAACCAGCTTAACAGTTCAATCGCCGAGATCAGCCAGCAGGTCAGCCGGGCGGCAGTCAACGCAGAGGACGCCGCGGTAAAAGTTCGGTTGACGGACGATATCGTTCGCGCCTTGGCGGAAGCCTCGCAGCGGATCGGCACCGTGGTAAAGCTGATCAGCAGCATCGCCGGACAAACCAGGATGCTCGCGCTCAACGCCACCATCGAGGCCGCTCGCGCAGGGGCATCCGGCGCCGGCTTCGCGGTCGTTGCGGCGGAGGTAAAGAACCTCGCGTTGCAGACAGCGCAAGCAACCGAGGACATTTCTGCTCAAGTCGGGCAAATCCAGAGTGCGACAGCCGAGGCGGTCGGCGTCGTTGGTGGCATCGTGGCCCGGGTCGAGCAGATGAGCACCATAGCCGCATCCATAGTCTCTGCCGTGGAGGAGCAGGATGCGGCAACGTCGGCAATCGCCCGCAACGTCGAGCAACTTGCCACCAGCACGGGCAAATTGATGGCCAACACCGACTATGCCAGCCAGGCCTCCGATGAGACCGGGGCCGCAGCCGCTGAAGTGCTCGGATCCGCCGAGCGCCTCGTTGGACAAGCCAAGCTTCTGGACAATCAGGTCGTCACGTTCCTCGCCAACGTCCGGGCGGCTTGACCGGGCCGGCCAAGCAAGCAGCCGTGCGGCGCATGCCTGGAACGGCTCCGCTCTGACGGGACCGGGTCGGTCGGCGATCCCACCTACCAAACAGGAAGCTACAGCGGCGTGAGCGTTCACGGCCACCCCGAGGCCACGCTAGAGCCTGATTTACGCTTCGGGTTGGATCGACCTGAAGCGTCAATCAGCTCCACAAACAAAGGGTTAGAGCAAGTTTGATTCGCCTGCCAGAAGCGGACTTGTTCTAATGCGACGGCTTGGATAGCCCGACATGCAGAATCGTCTGCGGCGGTACGTTTTCGGCCGAGGCGAGATCAAAGCTCGGGAAACGGTCAAGCTGCTGGGGGGTGAAATCAACCACCTCCATCCGCTCGCCAAGCAGCGTCATCGCTTGCAGCGGAACGGCAATCAGGCGGCCGCCGAGACCGAGCAATCCGCCGTAGCGCAGCACGGCCTGCACCATTCCATCCGGCCCCTGCACAATGGCCTTCACGGTCCCGAGCACAGGCTGGCTTTCCAACGGCTGCAGCACCGTACGGCCGACCAGCGCGCCGGCAGCGATGGGCTGCGGAAAGCGCCGGGCAGCTTGTGCGAAGACCGGTTGCGCAACGGCAAGCGCGGCGATCGACGCCAGTATCGCTAAACTTAATTTAGCCGCGATTTTCATAAAGCCGGCTAAGCTACAGTATTGCCACGGAGGCACAATGAGCACCGCCGTTCCCGCCGCCCCGCTGGCCGATCAAGCGCGCCGGCTGCACCCGATCCCGATCCGCATCATGCATTGGGTGAACGCCCTCGCTATCATCGTGATGGTCGGATCCGGCTGGGGTATCTACGACGACGACGTGATCATCCACGGGCTGCATTTCTCCCCGCAATGGCGCATTGGGTCGTGGGCGGCCGAAAGCCTGCTCTGGCATTTCGCTTTCATGTGGGTGCTGGTGGTCAATGGCGCGGCCTATCTGCTGTATGGCCTGATCAGCGGCCGCCTGCGCGAGCGGATGCTGCCGATCCGCCTGGCGGACATTGTCCATAAGCTGCATGGCACGCTGCGCTTCAAACTCGCCCATGAAGACCTCACCACCTACAACGCGGTGCAGAAGCTGCTGTATATCATGGTCATCCTGGCCGCGGTAACGCAGGTGATGACCGGGGTTGCGATTTGGAAGCCGGTGCAATTCTCCTGGGCGGTCGCGCTGATGGGCGGCTTTCAGGCGGCACGCGTCTACCACTTCGTTGGTATGGCCGTGATCGTAGGCTTTTTGGCAGTGCACGTGGCGCTGGCGCTGCTGGTGCCGAGCACCCTGTGGGCGATGATCGCCGGGGGGCCGAGGTTGGCGCGACGATGAGCCGATCGGTGTTCCGGCCTCCCGTGCCGCCCGACCCGGCGGTGCTGGACGGCCATCGCCCCCTGCTGCGTTCACTCCAGCGGCGCGGCCTCATCCGTGGCGGGCTTTCCCTCGGCGCGCTCTCGCTGCTGACCGGGTGCGACGCCAAGACCCCCGGGGCGGTGGAGCAGGCACTGCGCCGCGTGTCGGGGTTCAACGACCTGGTGCAGCAGGCCCTGTTCGACCCGGCCAAGCTGGCGCCGACCTATCCCGCCGCCGCCGTTCTGAAGCCGCCGAAGTTCAATGCCTATTACGACGTGGAGGACGTGAAGCCAGTCAACGGCACAGATTGGAAGCTTGAGTTAAGCGGCCGGATCGACACCAAGACGCCCTGGACACTGGCTCAACTCCGCACGCTGCCGGCGCAAACCGACATCATCCGGCATGTCTGCGTCGAAGGTTGGGACTATATCGGCTCCTGGTCGGGTCCCACGCTGCGCAGCTTTTTCGAGCGCGTGGGGGCGGACATGCGGGCGAAATACGTCGCCTTCCAGACTGCCGACAACTATCCAAGCAGCATCGACATGGCCACCGCGCTGCATCCGCAAACGCTGCTGGCGCTGGATTATGCCGGCGAGCCGCTGGCTGACCCATTCGGTTTCCCACTGCGGCTGCGGATGTCCACCAAGCTCGGCTACAAGAACCCGAAATGGATCACCGCGATCGAGGTGACCAACACCTACGTGCCCGGGTATTGGGAAAAGGCCGGGTTCGGCTGGTTTGCCGGGATTTAGCGGCTAATTTGTTAGAGCAGCATTTGCCCAACTGTCTCCAGTTGGACTGATATTGCGCGCCAAAACAATCGCTAGACCCGTTTCAACGTCCGCTCCCAGCGGACACTCGAGTTGAAACGGGTCTAGCGTGCCTGCAAACTCACTCAAATACCGAGTCCACTTCTAACCACATCCACCGGCAGCGCCGCGCACTCGCGCAGCCGCCAATACCAGCGCCGGTCCTGCGCCGGCGGCGGCGAGCAGGCGGTGGCGCGAACGCCGGCAAGCCGGAGCAGCATGGCGCAGCGCGGCAGATGGTAGCCGCTCGAAACAAACCGCACCCGCCCAAGCTCCCCCGCGAGAAGCGCCGCACAAGCCCGGGCCGAACTGCGAGTGTTGACCCCTGTCTCTTCCAGCACGATCTGGTCCGGCGGTACGCCCAGCGCCTCCAGCAAGCCCGCCATCACCCGCGCTTCCGAAGGCCCATGCTTGCCAATCCCGCCCGTCGGCAGGTAGCGCGCGGCCGCGCCGCCGCAGCGGAAGGCCGCCTCCACCCGGGCGCGCAAGGTCTGGCTCGGGCGGCCGCCGGGCAGCACGGCGGCGCCACAGCCACCGCTTGCGCCCGCTTCGGGCTGGA
>CAXTRX010000159.1:0-5310 GCA_964246785.1 uncultured Acetobacteraceae bacterium
ATCCGGCGCAGGGCGGCCGACGGCGCTGGTGCGCTGCTCTACCTGGCGCAGGAAGGGCGCGGCATCGGCCTGCCCAACAAGCTGCGCGCCTATGCCTTGCAGGACCGCGGCCTGGACACGCTGGACGCCAACCGCGCGCTCGGCTTTGCCCCGGACGAGCGCAACTTCCTGGTTGCCGCCGCCATGCTGCGCCAGTTGGGGCTGACCCGCGTCCGCCTGCTGACCAACAACCCGGAGAAGCTGGCCGCCTTGGCCGCTCACGGCATCGATGTGGCCGGGCGGGAAAGCCTGCTGTTCGCGGCCAACGGGGTGAACGACCGCTACTTGCAAGCCAAGGCGACCCGGTTCGGCCATCTGCCGGAATGACCGGCGCGCCAAACTGATGGAAGCGGTGGTTTCAGGCGGCTTCATCCGGCTTGGCGGCGCGCAATGGCGCTGCTGCCTGGGCCGCTCCGGCGGGCAACGCCACAAGCCGGCGGGGGATGAGCCCACCCCCGCCGGGCGGCGGCCGTTGCGCCGCGGGCTGTTGCGCGCCGACCGCGGCGCGGCCCCCCGCACCGCCGTGCCGATCGAGCCGATCGGCCGCGCTGACGGGTGGTGCGACGACCCCGCCGACCCGGCCTACAACCGCCCTGTGCAGACCCCCTATGCGGGCCGGCACGAGGCGCTATGGCGCTCTGACGGACTGTACGACCTGGTTGGCGTGCTCGGCTGGAACGACGCACCGGTTCGGCGCGGCGCTGGCTCCGCCATCTTTCTCCACGTGGCCCGGCCGGACTACGCCGCCACCGCCGGGTGCATCGCGTTGGCGCTGCCGGACTTGCGCGCCATCCTGGCCGCTGGCCTCACCGCCGTGCAGGTGCTGGGTCCCGGCTGAGCCCTTTGGCCTGCAACTCGGCCAGATAGGCCTGCCAGCGTGCCTCCTGTTGCTCGCCGATCTCCAGCAAGTAGGGCCAGGTGAAGATTCCCGTGTCATGGCCGTCGTCGAAGGTGATGCGAATGGCATAGTGCCCGATCGGCTCCACCATGCGCAGGCCGACGTCCCGCTTGCCCGGCACCGTCACCCGCTCGGCGGCCGAATGCCCTTGAACCTCCGCGCTGGGGCTCAGCACGCGTAAATACTCCGCCGGATAGCTGAACTGCAGCCCCCCGGTAAAATCCACCTCCAAGCGTCGAGAAGCGCGACGGACCCTGATCTCGGTAGGTGTGGCTCCGGTCAATCCAGGATCCGGGCTTCGTCCGGCAACATGATGGGAATGCCGTCCCGCACCGGATAGGCCAGCCCAGCGGCGGTGCTGACCAGCTCGCCAGCGGCACGGTCATACACGAGCGTGCTCTTGGTCACCGGGCACACCAGTATTTCCAGCAGGCGGGGGTCGATCTCGACGGGCAGTTGCCCCGTGGCAGCATCGCTCAACTGAGGGGCCGCCCGTCGTTTTGCTGGCCAGGGTGCGCACCCATCCGCAGCAGCGTCGTCAGCGTCGCGGCCCGGGCAAAGGTATCGTCCGCCTCCAGCAAGGCCTGCCGTTCCACCGGGTCGAACGGGCAGACCATGCTGAGCGTAGTGACCAACTCGTCGTCCATCATCTCGTCGATGGCTTCCCAGTTCGCGTCGAAGCCATTGGCGGTGAAGTAGGTGCGCAGGGCCGTCAGCAGGGCCACACGCTCCGGCAGATGATCCGGTGGCGGGTCCAGGTCGGCCAGGAAGCGCGAATAGTCAGCCGCGACCCGGCGATAACCCCGGCGCATCTCCAACTCCGCCTTGGCCTCGAACCGGGTCACGCCGGAGAGCGCGATGAGGTAGCGGCCATCGTCCGTCTCGCTGAAGGATGACAGCCGGCCGGCGCACCCGATGCCGAACAGGGCAGGGGCACCGTCCGCCCCCGCCGCGCCGCCATCAGGCTGGATCATGCCGATCATGCGGTGATCGGCCAACGCGTCCTCCACCATAGCCTTGTAGCGGGGCTCGAAGATGTTGAGCGGCAGCTTGCCGTGGGGCAGCAACAGGGCGCCGGACAGCGGGAACACCGGCAGCGTTTCCGGCATCCCGCCCGGCCTGCCGCCCGGCCCTGGGAGCGACCCGTCCACGATCAGCTGAACAGCATGGCCGACAGCTTGCGCCGTGCGGCCAGCGTC
This sequence comes from uncultured Acetobacteraceae bacterium, assembly GCA_964246785.1. Taxonomy (GTDB): domain Bacteria; phylum Pseudomonadota; class Alphaproteobacteria; order Acetobacterales; family Acetobacteraceae; genus LMUY01. The sequence goes on from CAXTRX010000159.1 coordinate 2,137, forward strand.
ACCGGGTCCACGTGGCCCCAGGCCTCGAAGAACTTGAGCAGCTGCAGGCGGGCAGCGTCCTCGTTCCAGCCGCGGTCCCGCCGCACGATGTCCAGCAGCGCCGCAGCTGCCTGGTCCCGCTCGCCGATGGCGTTCAGCGCCGTCGCCAGCTCATACTGCGCCTCGTTGTCCGCCGGGTCGGCGGCGACCCGGCGCTGCAAGGCCACAAGCCCGGACGCCGCGTCCCGGCCCTCCTCGAACAGCGCCAGTGCGCTGCGGGCGCCCGTCACGTCGGCGTGGTCGGTGATCTTGGCCGGCACCTGCGCCAGGGCCTCATGCGCCTGGCCCGGCTGGTCGAGGGCCACGAGGGCCCGCACCAACCCGCCCCAGGCCGCCGGGTTCTCGGGCTCGGTTTCCAGCACGGCGTTGAACAGCTCGCCCGCCTCATGCGGCTGGCCATCCTCCAGCGCGGCCTGTGCCTCCGCCAGCAGCTCCGCCGCCGGCATGGCGCCGCCGGCCAGCTTGAGCAGCTGCTCCACGAAGCGCTTGACCTCGCTCTCTGGCAGCGCACCCTGGAACACATCGGCGATCTGGCCTTGCCAGAACGCGGCGACCGTCGGGATGGACTGCATGGGCAGCCCGATGCGGGCCAACTGCTCCACCAAGGCGCGGTTCTTGTCCACATCGACCTTGACGAGACGCACCCGCCCGGCCGCCGCCGTCACCACCCGCTCCAGCGCGGGGGTCAGTTGCTTGCACGGGGCGCACCAGGTCGCCCAGAAATCCACCAGAACGGGAACGGTGCGCGACGCTTCGATCACGTCCCGCACGAAGGTTGCCTGGTCGGCATCCATGATGATGGCCGCGGCTTGGGCACCCTGCGCTGATTGGCCGATGATCGAATCCATGCCTGCTTTCCTTTGCGATGGCGCGCAGCCACCACGAATGGTTAGATATAGCCGCCGTGACAACCCGCAAGCGCGCTCCGTTGCCCTTGACCCAGACCATGCCGTTCCGCCGCGCAAGCGTCCAGCCTTTCACACGCTTGCAATGGCGCGAGAACCCGCTTACCAACCGGCATCGGAGCGCGGGCGTAGCTCAGGGGTAGAGCACAACCTTGCCAAGGTTGGGGTCGAGGGTTCGAATCCCTTCGCCCGCTCCAACTTATTGCGACAAAATAACAGCCTAGCCTATAGGCTGAAATGCCCGTCACATTAGAGATGGGGATGGTGTCCACCGAGTTTGGTCAAAGCTGGCCGGTACACAAAATCTCCGCTTCTAACAAAATAGAGCTTATCAACCTGTCAACGTATTATCTGGCCGAAATTACGTGTAGTAAATCCAAGATTTCTTCTTCGACGCACCAACGTCTTGATACGGGAGGCGGAAGATGGATGATTATCATAGCTTCCGCCAACGCTGGCCGCCCACGGTAAGGCTTAGGAAACCGCAGGCCGCTTCGTCTTTGTGCCGTCTCGGGCTGGCACGAGCCGGTGACTCACGACTTCTTGCCCAGCACTTCTGAGCGCCGCGCCCCAGCCGAGCAGGTTTCCAATTCGTGCGGTATCATCGAGCAGGCCGGCCTTCTCCTCTGCTCGCGTTAATCGAGCGAAGCGCGCGCAGAGTGGGTGTGATGCCGGCAGGAACGCCTCCTTGCGGTGCAGGATGGGCGGATTGGGCGACAAGGCGTATTATCGCGTCCGTACTTGAAAGGTCTGTAGGTGCATTGAGACAGACTCGACTAGGGTTGAAACTCAATTAGGGCTGCCGAAGCGGGTGCGCGATGTGATTCATGCTGGATGTCAATGGAGCAATTGCCATGGCCTTGGAGTTCCTCTTCTGAGATGGTCCCACCCCATTGGACAGTTTGGCGGCCGAGTTAAGCTTGGTTTTGGTTGTTGTCAGGCCGCCAGTCTCTCCGTCACGCCCGCGCCGTATGCCTTGTCGGGCGTGCGCCCGGCCAATGTAGAGTGAGGCCGCCGAGTATTACAGTAGCTGACCCACCGCGTAAGCCCGGCGCGCAGCTCGGACCCGGTCTCGAACGCGTGCAGGTAGACGCACTGATACTTCAGGCGCGCCACAGCCGCTCGATGAACACGTTGTCCATCCAGCGCCCACGCCCGTCCATGGAGATGCGCATGTCGGCCGCCTTCGGCACGTCGGTGAACTCCGCCGAAGTGAATTGACTTCCCTGGTCGGTGTTGAAGGTCTCCGGACGGCCGAAGAGGGCCAAAGCCTCTCGCAGCGCCTCGATGCAGAACGCCACGTCCTTGGTGTTCGACACCCGCCAGGACAGCACCTTCCTGGTCGACCAGTCCATCACCGCGGCCAGGTAGAGGAAGCCACGCCGCATAGGTATGTAGGTGAAGTCCATGCACCGGACCTGGTTCGGCCGGTCGATCACCATGCCCCGCAGCAGATACGGCCAGACCTGGTGGTCAGGGTTCGGAACCGTCGTGCGCGGCCGCTGGTAGATCGCCACCAGCCCCATCATGGCCATTAAACGCCGGACCCGCTTGCGGCCGACCTCATGGCCATCGCGCCGCAGGTGCCGCGCCATCTGGCGCGAGCCGTACCAGGGCGTCTTCAGGAACTGCGCGTCGATCAGCCGCATCAACGCCAGGTTCTCCGCCGTCTCGCCCACCGGCCGGCAGTAGAACGACGACCGGCTGATCGACACCAACTCGCATTGGCGCACAACAGACAGGTCTGGATGCATGGGTTCGATCATCTGCTGCCTCCGCTTGACGCTCATCGAGCGGACACCTTCGCCAAAAAATCCCGCTTTACCACCAACTGGCCGATCTTGGCGTGCAGCTTCTCGACATCCTCCTCCCGAAGACCCTCCTTGGCTTCCGCTTTGCCGGAGAACACCGTCACCAGCCCATCCATGGCCTGGCGCTTCCAGTCACCGATCAGCGTCTGATGCACGCCGTGCTTGGTCGCGAACTGCGAGGTCGTCAGCTCGCCCCGAAGCGCATCCATCGCCACCTTGGCCTTGAACTCAGCCGAATACCGCTTCCACTTGCCCGTCATCGGGTCCGCCCTTCATAGGCGAACCAAGCTTAACCACCTATCTGAAGAACGGGGACCACGTTACCATCTGCTGGTCGCGATTGGCGCTGCCTGCCAGCTTGCGACGGATGCGTTCCATCGCCGACGGCAGCAGCCAGTCCTTGAACGGCGCGTCGTTGC
>CAXTRX010000160.1:0-5215 GCA_964246785.1 uncultured Acetobacteraceae bacterium
CCTCTGGCTTCGTGTCAGCTCCCCGCCAACCGACCAAGCTTGCGAGCCTCTCGCAGCAATGCCGCTCGATCCGCCTCACCACACTGCCGATACAATCGCAATAGTGCCAGTTCGTCACCGGTAAGCCCCTCGGGTCCACGTGCGGCTGGTCCGTGTAGTAGCACCTCGACTGACACATCGAGGACCGCCGCGATCCGTGAAAGATTCCCGCTGACCTGCCCGGAGCGGTCCGTTTCCCACTGCGCCACAGCGCTCCGTGATACACCCGTCGCGACTGCCAGAGCCGCTTGGCTCAAGCCGCGCTCGCGCCGCAGTTCGGCAATCCTCGACCCAATGCTCGTCGCGCCCACACCAACCCCCCACAACGCAGCTTCCTGGCTAGGTCATCGTAGCAAAAGAACGTTTGACGAACACTGTTAGTTTGACTAACCTGTGGACATCCCAAGGAGAGCCCCTGCACGATGTCTCACGCCATCACCTGGACGCCCGTGGCCGACCGCAGCCTGCTCGAAATGCGGGCGGCAGGTCTGACTTGGCCAGTCGTGGCCCGCCGCCTGCACGTTGGACGCAATGCTGCAATCGAGCGTGCCAGGCGACTTGGACTTCCCCCTTCAACGCGACTGCCACAAGCCCGCGCGATTGCGCGCGATCCGCGCAGCGACCGTGCGCCGCTGCCCGCCGGGCATCCACATAGCTGGGGCGCTATTACCGATCACACTCCCCTTCATGGCTCACCCTACCCTCATCCAGTTTTTCTGTGATCAGATCGAAAGGTTATCCATGAGCACATCTCGTCCAACCCTTCGACTGAACACCATCCCGACCCGCACCGCCATGCCCGCACGACTATCCGACAATCCATTGGTCCCCCCGGGTTCATTCAACATCCGGCGCGCCACTGATCCAGTGCAGCGCCCGGTTGCGAAAAGTATCTCCGGACGGTTGGTCGATCCAGAAACCGTCATTTACCGCCTTGAAGAAGCCGGCCAAACCCTGCTCTGCCTGCCTGCTCGCGGCCACACGACGGCGCTCCGGCAAACCCGCCATCAGTACCTAGCCGAGGCCATCGAAACGTTCACAGCCGAAGTCGATGCGCCGCCGAAAATGCCCACACCCTCGGCAGCGCGTATTACCCGCATGGACCAGGCCCTTTCATGGATCCCACTGATCCCAGACGATAGGCTTGTGCTCCGACGAATAGTTGGATGCCGTTCGCTTGTCAGCCCATTGACCGAGCGACACCTTTTCACGTGGCGCCGCCTTGCCAGGCTGTTGGGCGCCGACCACAAGGCGATTCAGCGCTGGCACGCCACTGGAATCGAAACCATCGTGGCCTCGCTCAATCGCGACGCCAGCCTGGCAGCCGCATGGGACACGTTGGGCGAACGATAAGGCTCACTGCATCTCAGGTGCCGGGCCGACACCCTCAGCCGACCCGGTCGAGCCTCACCATCGCCCTGCATTGCGGCGTGGCATATCGCCCACTCACGCGGTTGCCCGCGAGATCACCGTCGAAAACCATCTGAAATGGCTTATGGTCAGCGCCGGGCTCGACTGCGAGGGCGGTGATATGCCCGATGGCATCTATCCGCCCATGCAAAACGATTACGCCTTCATTCGGCGTGAACAACACGTCATCGCCCCGAAGCAGCAGCGACCCGTCAAAACGGCCGCCGCCAGACGAAGGGCCGCATGTTCCTGACGTTGCGTCGACTGCGCCGGCATAGCGACCGTCGCGCGTTGGCTCAGCACAGCCGACCAGCGCCAACATCGCAGCGATCAAAACTGCATAAGGACTTTTGTCCTTTCCCAAACGCCCCATAAAAGCTACCTTCTTTTCTATGCTCGCGCATTGTTTATCCGACCGGAGATAAGACAGCGCCCGCGACAATCTCGGCAGCAATGTCCGCGTTCGGCACCATACTCGGCTTGCATGTGTTAAGCCTCAAGTCAGCGCGGCCGTCCAAACCTGCCAATGCAGTACGGCTCCACCTCACTGCACCACATGCAGACACAACTAACTTTTCATTTGGAAACAGATATGGACGCATCTTTGCTGCATGTCGTGACCGTGGTGTCCAATCCTATACGCTGGGCTTCCCGCATCCGGCTATATCGCGCCTTTGAGCAGCACATGCTCGACAGCGGTGTCCACCTGACCACTGTAGAGTGCGCTTACGGCGATCGGCCCTACGAACTCGACACTAATCCGGCCATCAATCACGTGGCCGTCCGATCGAGAACACGCGTCTGGAACAAAGAATCGCTCATCAATGCTGGCATCGCGCGCCTGCCGGTTAATTGGAAATATGTTGCTTGGATCGATGCCGACGTCGTCTTTCGCAAGCCCCACTGGGCTTCAGAGACGATCCATGCGCTGCAACTTTATGACGTCGTTCAGCCCTGGTCTGACTGCTACGATCTCGGACCGAATGATGATCACTTGCAGGCGCATCGGTCCTTTTGCAGGCTCTATCAAGAAGGGCTACCGATTATGCCGAGCGGTAAGCCCGGTTATGAGTTTGCCCACCCCGGCTATGCCTGGGCGGCGACACGCATGGCTGTCGAAAGGCTAGGCGGTCTTTTCGAACAGGCGGCACTTGGCGCCGGCGATCACCACATGGCGTTAGCCTTAATAGGTCGCGCCGCTGAGAGCCTACCCGCCGGCATCCATGCCAACTATCGTCTTGCAGTCCTGCGCTGGCAAGAACGGGCAATTCAGCACATCTGCGGCAACATCGGATACGTGCCCGGGACCATCGAGCACATTTGGCATGGTTCAAAAGATTTGCGGAAATATGTCGATCGATGGGAGATTTTAGTAGCGCATGATTTCGATCCTGTTGCGGACTTAAAGCGAAATACGTCCGGCGTCCTAGAATTGGCCGGCAATAAGCCGGCGTTTCAACGAGACATTGATCACTACATGCGACAGCGTAACGAAGACAGTAACAGCTTGTAAGCGGCTATTCGTGTTGAGCAGCGGCACTTCGCCGTCACTGCCGCCTCATCTACAGGTGAGGATCGCCGGACTTAGGAAAATCACCCTTGCCCAAACGCCCCGAGACGGATTATAAATCTTCATACGCTGAGCCATCGGATTTGCCGCCGGCGCACACTCCTCTTTCGATCATTTTGGCCACGATGCGGCAGAAATACGCTGCCGGCGATCTTGATGGTGCGGTCGCTCTAGCACGCATCGCCGCTCCCTATCTTCACCCACGGGTGTCTTCCACAACTCTACCAACCGAACTCGCCGCGATGTCCGATGCCGACCTGGACGCGATCCAAGCTCCAGAGTGAGCGCAGCCTCCGCAAGAGCATTCGCGCCGATCTCACCGCTTGGGCTACCCTTGCCCTCGCTCCCCGCGGCCAACTTCCGGCTGCCCACCACCGCCTCCTTATCGGCGAGTTAGAAGCACTCGCCAGGGGAGAGACCGATCGTCTTATGTTGCTCCTTCCACCGGGCTCCGCCAAGTCCACATACGCCTCGCTGATCTTTCCGCCCTGGTGGTTTGCTCAGCATCCCGCCTCTTCAATCGTTGCAGCTAGTCACACCGCGTCACTTGCCCGACATTTCGGTCGCGGCGTAAGAGGCCTTGTGGAGCAGCACGCGCCTCGACTGGGCTACAGGCTTGATCCGGCAAGTCGGGCTGCCCATCGGTTCGGTACAACGACTGGTGCGGAATATTACGCTACCGGGGTGCGCGGGCCCGTCACTGGCCGCCGTGCCGATCTCATCCTCATAGACGACCCAGTCAAATCGCAGGCGGAGGCCGACAGCCCAGCCGCCCGCGACCATCTCTGGTCGTGGTTCCGGTCCGACCTAATCACCCGGCTCAAGCCCGGTGGGCGCATATTGCTCATCATGACTCGCTGGCATCCAGACGATCTGGGCGGCCGCATACTCGAAGGCGTAGATCCCTGGCGCGTCCTTCGTCTTCCCGCCCTTGCAGAGGCCAATGATCCACTTGGCCGCGCACTGGGTGATTCCCTTTGGCCTGAATGGGAGGACAGCGATGCGCTGGCCCGTAAACGGGCAATTGTTGGGGAACGCGCCTTCGCCGCACTGTTTCAGCAAGACCCGCGCCCACGCACGGGTCGCCTGTTTCTGCCAGCCCGCATTCCAATCGCCGATGACCCTGTGACGAGCGTGGCCGTCAGAGCCTGGGATTTGGCGGCCACGGCTCAGGCGCCTGGCCGCGACCCAGATTACACGGTGGGCTTGAAGCTCGCGCGTGACGGTATGGGCCAGTTTGTTGTGCTCGATGTTGTTCGTATGCGCGGCGGCCCCCATGAGGTCGAGCAGGCAATCCTTACCACTGCTGTGGCCGATGGTGCCGCGGTGACGATAGGGCTGCCGCAGGACCCAGGCCAGGCCGGCCGGGCGCAAATCCGCTATTTAACGGCCCGTCTTGCCGGGCATCGCGTTGTGGCCACGCCTGAAACGGGAGCAAAAGAGACCCGCGCCATGCCCGTAGCCAGTCAGGCCAACGCCGGCAACCTCGCATTCCGCCGCGCGCCTTGGAACCGCGCACTGCTCGAGGAGATGCAGGATTTTCCGCATGGCGCCAAGGACGACCAAGTGGATGCCCTTAGTCGTGCGTTTGCTCTGCTCACGGATGCGGCCTCACCAAGTCGCCGAGCAAACGTTCCACTGTTTAGTCGGTGAGAGAACAGCGCCTGACATACGCCTTCCGTCGCCATCGCGAATGCCCTTCCTCAGGATCTGCATGTTTCAAACCATCTGCGACCTCATCCCGGCTGACCCTGACATGCCGTTACGCGCGCGGCGCTTGGATATTCTCCGACGCGTGCTGAATGGAACACTCTACGACGTCCTTCCCTATGAGTTTCACCAGGAAAGGACTGAAACGGGCGAATACATACCGCTTCGCCTGCGCCGGCCCAGCGTCCGCTATGCGCTCGCCCGCATCGTAACTGAAGACAGCGTTGCGCTTTTGTTCAGCGAAGGCCATTTTCCGACTATTGATAGCTCGGATCGCATCGTTCGTGACGCGCTTGGGGCAATTGCCAAGGCTACCCGCCTCAACGAAGTCATGACTGAGGCGGCTCTGCGCGGGAGCATAGGCAGCGTGGCGATACTCCTGCGCATCCTGCAAGGTCGCCCGTTCGTTACGGCAATGGACACAGTCAACCTCACCCCGCTTTGGCGCGCGGACGCCCCCGACACGTTGGCCAGCGTCACTGAGCG
>CAXTRX010000161.1:0-5175 GCA_964246785.1 uncultured Acetobacteraceae bacterium
GTCGTTGCGGAACATCAGCAACATCGCCGTGTAGGTCAGCGCCTGCGTGATGATGGAGAAATACACGCCGTTCACCCGCGAGCGGAACGACACGTAGCCGATCGCGAACGCCAGGAGGCCCGGCACCAGAACAATCGCCGCCACCGTGAGCAGCGGCGAGTCGGCAAACGCCCACCACCCCGGAAATCGGTGCTGGCCCATGAACTGCAGGAAGTCCGGCAGCACGCCCGTGCTGGCCCAGGCCGTGCGCAGCAGATGCATGGCCGCGATGTAGCCGCCGAGGGCGAAGAATAGCCCATGACCCAGGCTGAGCACGCCGGCGCCGCCCCACATCAGGTCCACCGCCATCGCCAGCAGCGCGAAGCACATCACCTGGCCGGCGAGGTTCACGACGTAGATCGGCAGCGACGCGCCGGGCACCACGCCCAGCCCCAGCACCGGCAATGCCACGAGCACCGCCACCAGCAGCACGATGAAGAGGCGAGAAAGGCCATCGAACGCCTTCATCGCCGCCCCTTGGCCGCGATCAGGCCTTCCGGTCGCCACTGGATCAGCAGCACGATCATGAACAACACGATCACCTTGGCCGCCACCGCGCCGTAGAACGGCTCGATGCCGACATTCACCAGCCCGATCCCGACCGACGCGAGCGCCGTGCCGAACAGGCTGCCGACCCCGCCCAGCACCACCACCATGAAGCTGTCGATGATGAACCCGGTCCCCATCGTGGGGTTCACGTTGTAGATCGGCGAGAGCGCCAGCCCAGCGACGCCAGCCAGCCCGCTGCCGAGGCCGAATGCCGCGGCGTCGATCTGGCGGGTGGAAATGCCGACGCATCCGGCCATGCTGCGGTTCTGCGTGACGGTGCGGATGAACAGCCCGAGATCGGTGAGCCGCAACAGCGCCAGGGTGCCTGCGAAGGCCGCCACGGCGCAGGCGATCGCCCCCAAATGGTTCCAGGTGATGCGAAAATCGCCCAGCACGTGCATGCCGCCGGTGAGATAGGGCGGGGTCATGAATTGGAGGTTTTGGGTGCCGAAACCCACCCGCACGAGGTTCACCAGGAGGAGGCTGATTGCCCAGGTCGCGAGCAAGGTCATCAGCGGCCGGCGGTACAGGTGGCGGATCACCGTGACCTCCATCGCCACGCCCACCAGCGCCGTGACGATGAACACGATGGGCAGCGCGATGAGCGGATACCAGGCGACCAACTGGGGCGCCCAGGCGCGCACCGCCTGCTGCACGCCGAACGTCACATACGCGCCGACCATGATCAGTTCGCCTTGCGCGAGATTGATCACGCCCATCAACCCGAAGATGATCGCCAGCCCGGCCGAGGCGAGAAACAGGACGCTGCCTGCGCTCAGGCCGTTATAGAGCAGCGAGAGGGCGTCGCCCGCGCGGACCCACCAGCGGGCGCGGCTCAGCCCGGTGGCCAGCGCCTGGCGGGTTTCGGGATCGTCGCTAAACGCCGGGTCGGCCTCAAGTGACGCCAGGGTGGTGACGGTGCGTGAACTTGGGTCCTGGCTCAGCGCCGTGATGGCAGCGAGGCGCTCGCCACGGTCTGGCGAATGCAGCCCCGCCGCCACCAGCAAGCCCTTCAGCCCTGCCATCACTTCCGGGTTGGTCTCGCTCTGCAGGGCGCTGTTCAGCAGACCGGGGGGCAGCCCGTCGCTGCGCCGCTCCAGCACCTGGACCGCCGCCAGCCGCTGCTCCGCGGCCACCCCGGTGAACAGCGCCAATGCCGCATTGAGCTGTTCCAGGGCCGCCCGCATGCGCAGGCTCGGCAGGGGCGCGCGAGAGCCGTCGGGCACGGGTGCCGGCGCCAGGCTTGCTGCATCGAGGGCGGGCGTCCCGGTTAGGAACGCGGCACCGTCAGCAGTGCAATGCAAGCGGCGTGCGCCGAAGGCAGCCGCCACTGTCTGTGCCCAGATCCGGTCGGGTGCCGGCTCGGCGGCCACTGCCTGCAGCATGGCGGTGATCGCCTGTCCGACCGCGGCACTCTCCCCGCTGCATAGGCCGGCCAATAAAGCCGGCCGCTGCACCGGCTGCGCATGTGCCGGGGAAGCGGCCAGCAGGGCTAAGACTGCGAGCAGGCTGCGCACGGTTCCGGCCGCAAGGGCGCGGATCAGCTTGGGCTGAATGGCACGGGCTTAGGCGTATCCTTCGACTGCCAGAGCACGTCAAACCCCTGCTTCTCGTTCACCGAGCCGATGAAAACGCCGCGGCTGACATAGTTGTTGTCCGCCGACATGCTGAGCGTATAGCCCGATGGGTCATCAAAGGTGATGCCGGCAAAGGCCTTCTGGATGTCCGGCACGTCGAACGATCCAGCTTTCTTGGCAGCCAGCGCCCAGATATGCACCGCGTCGTAGGTCGAGACCATCGGGTCGATCGCGACGTCCGGACGATAGGGCGCACCAGAGCTCTTCACGAAACTCGCCCAATCCGCAAGGAACTTCACGTTGCGCGGCCCAGGCGCGTTCTGCAGATAGGCCCAGCAGTTCAGGCTGCCCACCAGCCCCGCCGTGTCCAACCCTTCGAGGTCCGCTTCCACCATGTCGAGGCCCAGCACGGGAATGTCGGTCGGCTTGAGGCCCTGGTTGGTGTATTCGCGCAGGAAGTCCGGAATGGAACTGCCGACCACCGTCAACACCACGATCGCCTGACCGCCGCCGGCCGAGGTGAAGCTGCGGATTTGGTTGACCAGGTTCTGGAAATTGCTGAAGCCGAACGGCACGTATTGCTCGACCCAAGCCCTCTCGGGCACGCCCTTGCTGGTCCAATAGGCTTTCAGGATCTTGTTAATGGTGCGCGGCCACACGTAGTCGCTGCCCAGCATGAAGAACCGCTTGGCGCCGCCGCCATCGGGGCTCATCAGGTAATCCACCGCCGGCAACACCGAGCTCGATGGCGGCGAGTTCAGATAAACCACGTTCTTGGAGTTTTCCTCACCCTCGAAATGCAGCGGGTAGAACAGCAGCCCGTTGTTCTGCTCCACCACCGGCAGGACTGATTTGCGCGACACCGACGTCCAGCAGCCGAACAACGCAGCGACCTTCTCCTCTTGCAGCAATTGGCGGCCCATTTGCGCATAGGTTGGCCAGTCGGATGCCGGATTGGTCGTCACCACCTCGATTTGGCGCCCGAGCACGCCGCCCGAGGCGTTCACCTCGTTTGCCGCCATCTTGGCCACATAGTTCATCCGACCTTCCAGATTGGCCATCGTGCCCGAGGAGGAGAACAGGCAACCGAGCTTCACCGTATCGGCTGCCCGGGCCGAGCGGATGAGGCTTGGCATCGCCAGCGCGCCTCCCGCGGCGAGCCCGGTGGCGAGAACAGAACGGCGGGCAATATCGGGCATGACGTGGGCCTTCCATCAAGAAGCGGTCGTGCCGCTCGGCGGCATAGGCCGAGCAATCACTGTGCCACGGCGGCGGTGCGGCAGCGATCAGGTCAAAAAGGTTTTCGCGACCTTGCAGATGTAGGTGTATTTCGGGTTCACGACCTGCGTGCACCGCGCCTCGGCGACTTGGCCGAGGAACATATAGGCTTCGGCCTCGCTGAAACCGTGGTCGTCCGCCAGCCAGTAAACCATTTCCTCGAACGCAATCCGCATGGCATCCTCAAGCGGCCGGGCGCAGCCCAGGGTTGCGATGTGCGTCTGCGTCTCAATCCGCGGCCATGTCATGCGGGGTGGTTTGTCCGCCAGCGCCACGTCGAACGTGACGCGCGCGCCGACCTCAGTTGCTCCCATGCCCACGCACTCGCCATCGCCCTGCCGCGCATGGCAGTCGCCGACATAGAGTGCGGCACCCTCTTGATGCACCGCGAACATCACCGTGCTGCCAGAGGTGATTTCCTGCACGTCCAGATTGCCGCCGTGCACGCCGTTGTCCACTGTCAGCACCGCGCCATGCACCGGCGCCACGCCAAGCACGCCCACCATCGGAGCGATCGGGAGTTTACGATCGGCGCTCCAATGCACGAAGCCGTCCGCAACGCGCATCGGCCGCGTCTGGATGCCGAACTCCTTCTGCCGCACCCAGTCCGGGAACATGCCCATGCCGGGCCACAAGGCGGTGAAGCCGATCTCGTCGAGTTCCATCGCATGGATGCGCACCGACACTATTTGCCCGGGCTTGGCGCCTTGCACGTAAAGCGGCCCGGTCGCCGGGTTCACAAATGGCAGCCGGACGTTTGCCGGCGATACCTGCGACTGAAGTGACGTGATCACTCCCGCATTGATGTTGATTTCGCACTCGATCTTGACCCTCTCGCCCGGTGCGATCTGTTCGATGCAGGTGTCCGTCGCGGAGAGGGCGTATTTGAGGTTCCCTTCCTTGGCAATTATGCGAGTCATGGCGGCTCCTTTACTGAAGATCGTGGCGCCAAGGCAGCAGGGCACGCTCGGCCCGGATCACGACCGCCGACAGCATGATCGCCAGCGCCGCCGTAACCACCAGCTCCGCCAAAACCTTAGCGATGGCATAGAGGCTGCCCGCCTTGAAGATCGCGTGTCCCAGGCCCGAGGAGGAGGACATGAACTCACCGACGATTGCGCCCACCAGCGCAAACCCGACGGTCAATTTGAAGCCGGCGAAGATATCGGTCAGCGAGGCGGGCAGGATAAGGTGACGGAACACCTGGTGGCGCGTGGCGCCAAGGGAGCGCAGCAGGTTTACCTGGTCCGGGTCGACCCCCACCGCGCCTTTATAGGCGACGGTTAGCGACACGACGACGACCGACAGCGTGGCCATCGCGACCTTGGAGGCAAATCCAGTTCCAAACCAAATGATCGCGATCGGCGCCAGCGCCACGATGGGGATCGAGCCCACTCCGAGCAGAAACGGCTGCACCACGCGAGAGACGAAGCGGGAATACCAAAGCGACAAGCCGACCAGCGTGCCGATCAGGTTGCCCAGTCCGAACCCGGCCAGCGTTTCCGCCCCCGTGGTGACGGCGTCGCTCCACAAGCTTCCGTCCCGCGCGGCGGCGGCCAGGTCAAGCCCGATTGCGCTGGGTGAGCCGTAGAGGAAGGCGCTGGCGTGCCCCGTGCGTGTCGCCCATTCCCACGCCGCCAGCAGCACCACGATGACGGCTGCTTGCACGCCCGCGATATGCAGCATCTGCCGCCGACCCGCCCGGCGCCGTGCACCGCGAGCGGCGGGCGCC
>CAXTRX010000162.1:0-232 GCA_964246785.1 uncultured Acetobacteraceae bacterium
GGTTTAGATCTCGTTGGACACCGAAAAATTAAAAAAAAATACCGCAAGGTGAGGCGGCGTTCGTAGGTCAGATCCAGCACTGCCTCAGCCATCAGCCGCGGCAGACGGGCCAGCGAAAAGCGGCGGCGCGGGCGGAGCCGGCGGGGGCGGGCACGCTCGCCGCCCAGCTTGCGGACCAGCTCGTCGACCGAGGTCAGCCCGTCCACCAGGCCGAGGGGGGGGGCCGGGGCGG
>CAXTRX010000162.1:242-5117 GCA_964246785.1 uncultured Acetobacteraceae bacterium
GTCGCCCAAGTACAAACTGCCGGCTAACACGGCCGGGGCGTTGCTCAGGCGGGCGCCGCGGCGCTGGCGCACCCAGGTTTTGAAGTGTTCATGGATATCACCCATCAAGGCATGCACGAACGCCACGTCCTCTGGCCGCTCGGGGCGGAACGGGTCCAGCCGGGCCTTGTTCTCGCCCGATGTATAGAGCCGGCGCTCGACACCGTAACGCGCGATCAACTGCTCGAAGCCGAAGCCGCCGCCCACCACGCCGATGGATCCGACGATGCTCATCGGGCTGGCATGGATCTCGTCTGCCGCGCAAGCCAGCCAATAGCCACCGGAGGCACCGGCTTCGCCAATGACGGCATGCACCCGCACATTGGCCTTTTCGGCCCGGCGGCGCACCAGGCTGGCGATCTGTTCGGATTGCACTGGTGAGCCGCCCGGACTATCGATGTCGAGAATGACATTGCCGCCACGTTTGGCGCTGGCAAAGGCACGCTCGATCAGCGGGCCGGCGGACCGCAGGCTTACCGCGCCATCCCGGCTGGCAATGATGCCGTGCAGCTCGATGACGGGGATGGTTGGGTGGCGCCAAGGAGTGAGGTTCATGCCAGTTAGGAAAGGTGCGGCTGGCGATTTGGCAAGGCGCGAACGGGTCTGCGTTGCAGCGAAGGATCATGCGGGTTCTGCCGAAGTCCCTTTTGGCAGCAAGACTTGGCAGACCGGATTTGACTGAATACGCGCAGGCTGTGATATGGACCTGGTGAGTTGGCGGATGAATGCGCGCCACGTTTAACCAAGATCAAATGGCACATCCGCTGTAGATGGGCTTGAGCAGGCGATCGAAAATGCTATTTATGGCATGTTGAAGGCGTTTGGACACGGTGCGCCGCTTGTCGTTGTCGCGAGACCTGTCGCTGCTGGCCGTAGCAGCGGCCCCGTCCCTCAGATCTAAACGTCCTCCAACCCTCAAACTAGTCCGAAAGTCACATGGCGAATTTATCAGGCCAGCCCGAGCTAGCGCACACCTATCAGCGCGCACGGCCCCGGTCGATGCGGCGCGCGCGGGGCGACCTTGACACCCCGGGTCCAGGGCGGGGCCATCAGGCCCCCCGGCCGCGGCCTGACAATCGCCTGGCAGACCGTCATTCTGGCGAGCGGCCGCGTGCCCGTTTTGTGCAGGACGGCGACGTTCCGGTAACGGTGCTCAATCGCTCGCGGCCGCATGAGGCCGAGGGTGCCGGCGGCGGCAGCAACCGCCTGAGCGTGGCCGAGGCAGCGCTTGCCAGCGAGCGAACGATGCGGCTTCGGGCTGAGCGCGCCGTTGCCGAAGCGCAAGCCGCGTTGCACGACCTGCAAACCA
Source organism: uncultured Acetobacteraceae bacterium (assembly GCA_964246785.1). Lineage (GTDB taxonomy): Bacteria > Pseudomonadota > Alphaproteobacteria > Acetobacterales > Acetobacteraceae > LMUY01. Next base: position 1,591 of record CAXTRX010000162.1, read on the forward strand.
AGTTGGGCCATGCCGAACTCGCGCGACAGGAACTGGCCGGCCGGGTCGAGCTTGACAAGGCTGCCTTTGAGGCAGAACGGGCTGCCCTGCAGGCACGCGAAGTAACCCTGACCGAGGAGCTGGCAGCCGAACGCGCGGCCCGCCAACGCCTCGAGCTTGCCCCAAAGGCGGCGAGACGCTCAGTGCGTGGATCGCCTGTGTCTGAGACGAACGACACGCCCGAAATGAGGGACGCGTCGGAGGCGACGGATAAGGGTGAAGAACGGGTAGGCGCGCATCGGCAGGCAGCGGAGACGGCGCCAAAGCGTGCGCGTCAACCCGGCCGACCACGCGCGAGCGGTGCTAAAAAGGTCGAACCAAAACCAGTGAAGTGGTGGCTTGGCCCGCTGAAGAAGAAGTAGCCGTCGAGCCAGCACTAATTTGCGCGCCTGCATTACAGGTCATGCGAGTTCGCGTATCAAGGTCAGCAACTGCGAGATGGCAAACGGTTTGAGCAAGGCGCGTTCGCGTTCGCTCAGGGGCCGCCGGCGGATCGCCATGTGATTGCCGGACATGTAGACCACCCGCAGCAGAGCATGTTGCTCCAGCGCTTTGGCGGCAAACTGAAAGCCATTCGGTCCGCTCTCTTGCGGTTCCACCTGCCGGTCCGCCACCAGGATTGCGTTACCCCCAACGGCAGAAATTGCCTGCTCTGCGGCGAGCCCGCTCGCGGTTTGCACCACGGCATAACGCGCTGCCCGGAGCCCGTCCGCAATCAGCGACCGCAAGATGTGGTCGTCCTCCAGCAAGATGATAGGGGTTCGTGCGCCGCTCACATCCAAAGCTTACCGCGGTAGGTCACTGAAAGGAACTTCCCCGGATCAGTTCACCCCAATGGGTCTCAGATCGCGTACGCCCGCTATTGCGCAGACCAGTAGAACGCCATTGCGGGCGCGTGGCTGTCGGCCAGCGGGTCGTTATTTGAACAGGCTGAGCAGTCCCTGTGGCGCCTGATTTGCCACGGAAAGCGACTGCGTGCCGAGTTGCTGCTTGATTTGCAACGACTGCAGCACCGCTGATTCCTTCGACAAGTTCGCGTCGACCAACGCACCGAGCCCTCCATTCAGGCTATCAATCTTGTCACTGTTGAGAGTGATCTGCGCGTTGAGATAATTCGACTCCGCACCAACCTGGCTAAGCTGGTCATTCAGCGCCGCCTGCGCCGTGTCGAACGGTCCTCCGGGCGCCTGCAAGGCGGCCAGGGCGGCGGTTTGCGCGGCCGATGCAGCCGGCGCGGTAAAACCGTCAACCCCGGCCGCGCTGCGAGTGAAGGTTCCCCCGATCAAACCAGCCAGCGTATTGGCGAGCGTGCTGACATCTTCGGCGCTGAGCACCGTGGTGGCGCCAGACTCATTGTTGATGACGGACTTGCTGGTGGCCGTCACCGGTCCGGATGCAGCGCCAAGCAGGGTTTGGCCGTTATAGGTTGAGTCGTCGACCGCATCGGCCACCTGGGAAACGAGGGACTTAAAAGAGGTGACGTATTGGTCCCGCTGGTCGTCCGATATGCTCTGGTCGCCAATCTTGACCAGCAGGGCCTTGGCGGAGGTGAGCGCATTGGAGATGCTGGTGAGGGAAGTCAGCGCCGTGGTCACCAAGCCTTGCGCATTGCCAAGCTGCTGATTGACGCTGGTGAGCGCGCCCACGTTCGAGCGGACCTGTTGCGCCACTGCAAACGCACCGCCATTATCGGACGCGTCGGCCACCGCATAGCCGGTGGAAACCTGCTTTTCAGCAGCCTGCAAAGAAGACGTGGCCCCGTTCAGCGACTGCAGAACGACGATCGCTCCCGCATTGGTATTCAACGACCCGATTGACATGGTGTTTTACCCGTCCCGATACCGCGGCCACATGCCGCCACCGGAGCTTGGCAGGAAAACATTACCACCGCTTTAAAGCCGCAGCCGGCTCGCAACATCTTGCCGCGACAGAGCCACTCAGCCCTGTTAACACCAAAGCAGTTTCAACGAGGAGTTCCTATGGACGACGTCAATCCGCGACGTGCCGACTATCCAGTCGATCCGCTGTTCCTCAACCGCTGGTCGCCCCGTGCATTTACCGGTGAGGCCATCCCGGAGACGGAGCTGATGACCCTGTTTGAGGCCGCGCGCTGGGCGCCCTCCTCGTACAACTCGCAGCCCTGGCGCTTTCTCTATGCCCGGCGCGACACGCCGCAGTTTGAGAAGTTCATGGGCTTCCTCGGCGAGTTCAATCAGTCCTGGGCGAAGAACGCCGCCGCGCTGATCGTTCTGGTATCGAGCTCGACCATGGTGCCACCGGGCTTGGACTCGCCCGTGCCGTCGCACAGCCACTCAATGGATGCCGGCGCAGCCTGGGAAAACCTGGCGCTGCAGGCCCTGATATCGGGCTGGCATGTGCATGGCATGGTTGGCTTTGACATGGAGAAGGCGTTTTCTGAATTGAAGGTGCCGCAGGGCTTCCGCGTGGAGCAGATGATTGCGGTTGGGCGCCGAGGCGATAAGGCGATGCTGCCGGACGCGCTGGCTGGCCGCGAGACGCCGAACGACCGCAAGCCGGTGTCGCAGTTCGCCCACGAGGGTGATTTCCCCGCTTAACCTTTGTCAGATGCTGCCGTAGGCGCCGGACTTGTAGACGAGATTGCGCGTCTCCTGCGCTACGGCAGCAACAATGGCACCCAGGAAGATGGTGTGGGTGCCGGCGTCCAGGGTTTGCACCACCACGCAGTCGAACGCGGCGGCGGCGTTGCGCAGCAGGGGTATGCCGGAGCCCAGTATCATCCAGTCGCCCACCTCGAAGCGGTCGTCGAGTGAGGCGGAAAACGCGTCGGCCACGCCCTGCTGTTCATGCGAGAGGAAGCTGACCCCAAACCGGCCGGAGGCGGCAATCAGCGGCTGGGCGCTGGCGGACCGGTTGACGCAGGCTAGGAGTTGCGGCGGGTCGGCCGAAACCGAGCATACCGCGGTGGCCGTCAACCCGCCGCGCAGGTCGCCATGCAGGGTGGTGATGATGCTGACCGCGCCGGGCACTTGCCGCATGCAGGTGCGGAACGTCTCGCGGTCGATCATCTGCTCGGGAAATGCGATGCCCGTCAGGGCGCTTGCGGACGTGTCCATGCCTTTTGCTCTACCATGGGCCTTGCGCTTGCACACCCCCGCTCTGCACCCAGGGCGCCATCAACAGACGCGCAGAAAGGATGCATGGCCGCGCGCCGATGCGTTATAGTGCTGCGCTGCGGCAGCCAGGGCAAGCCCGGTGGCTGCGGACCGGAATGGACACTAGGATAGCTCTTGCATGCCGACGCCGTTCTCTGCCGACGACCTCCGGGCGCTGTTCGAGCCCAAAACGCTGACCCGCGGCCGTAGCCTAGTGCTGCTTGGCGCGGTGGAGGTGGCGCTTGCGGGAGAGTCGGTCACAGCCGCGGTGGCCGATGCCGGCACGCGGCGGACGGCGACGCTGACGCCCTTGGCACGGGGCAGCCGGGTGGGTTTCGGCACGCGCTGCAGCTG
>CAXTRX010000163.1:0-5116 GCA_964246785.1 uncultured Acetobacteraceae bacterium
CTGCAAGGTGACGCTGCCGACGAATTATCCCTTCGAGATCTAGCTGCACTCCTAAATATAAAAAAACGCAAGCAAGCGCCTGGACTGCCCACCGTCTTTCGTCTTCTTGGCGATCCTCCGAAGAGCGGAGGCGTCGAAATCAGGCCGGAGAGGGACGGGCATGGCAAACTCCACTCGGTTGCCATGTTGAATCAGATGCCGAAGGTTCGGGAATCCCTCGTGAGTCAGGCCCTGAGAGACTTGGTATAAGGAAGATCGGCTCTTTTGGGAAAGTACCCAAGCAGCTCATATTGTAGTTCTACAAGTGATAAAGCGCACGTCTGGATGACCGGAACTGCAGCATCGCCGTATCCATGGAGATTCTTAAAGTTCGGCTTGTTCTAGTTTTAGTTGTTGAAAATTATCCCCACGCAAAGTTATCCACAGTCAAGATCCTCTTTGTTCTCTTTGTTCTATGTTCGTAAACCATAACCCGTTGATTCGGAACGGGATTCTGGTTCTATTCTTAGGAATTGGGCGAGTCCCGCTTAGGGATTGGGTGATTAAGTCTTAGGAATTGGGTGGCTTTCGATTAGGGATTGGGTGGAGGTAAGCTCTCCGTATCCCACTTAACTATTAGGTTTGGGGTCGCCGTTCGCAAAAGCCCTGTAACTACGTCATTCTTTGCCACCTGAACTATTAGGTTTGGGGCGATAGGACACTTAGCTTAGCGTAAGACCGACCTAATCTAAGAGTATCATGACCCTGTCTATCGTCAGAACCATAGACCAACGTCCCGCGCCTGGTTCCATGATCAAGCCAGGCGAGCTGATCGACGTGCTTGATATGGCGCTTACGCTTAGCGATCGCCGGACTTACAACCTTCTAATTGCGAACGCCTGGGACAAGATTGGCGAAGAAACCACGCATTGCATTTCTAAAGCTGACCTACGGGGTACGCACGAGGGTGGCGAGCGCTTAGCAGACAGCATCGATCGTCTGATGCGCACGATCGTCCGCGTCCGTGTCGTGCAAGATGGGCGTCCCGCCGTGACGAAGGTCACCTTGCTTTCAAAAACGACGGAGCATGACGACGCTGCTGGACTATTGTATTACCGCTTTGATGCTGATTTGCGGCAAATCATTCTCGATAGCCGTGTCTTTGGCCGTCTTCGAAAGGAAGTGATGTTTGCTTTCACCAGCAAATATGCTCTTGCCCTCTACGAGATTGGCGAGAAGCGGCGGAACATGCAGTTCCGCTGGACCGAGGTGTTCGAGTTGGCCGCGTTGCGGGAGTTGCTTGGCGTGAAGTCGGACGAACTGACCACGTTTGGGAATTTCAATGCGTGGTGCTTAAAGCCAGCAGCAAAGGAGGTGAATGGGTTAGCCGAGTTTTCGGTCGCGTTCCGTCCAGTAAAAGTTGGCCGCAAGGTTACCGCGGTGCAGCTAGCCTGGTGGCGAAAAAACGAGGACGAAATCCGAAGCGCATTCATTGAAGTGCAGCGTCATAGCAGTGGCCGAAGGGCACGGCTGGAAAGCAAGGTCGAAAGGCTTGCCCTTTGAAGGAGGCCACTCTGGCTCCTTTCTTGGAAGGCATAAGGGCTATCTAGCTGCTAGACGTCCACTACTCAGCAGCTTTCTAGCTTTTCTGTTCATAGGTTTTAAGCGCGCGCTCGAGTACTTCCACCAGTAACAGGCCATCTCTCATCGCGATGTGCCTGATCCGCTCATCAAAATCAGGACTCACCCGCGTTGCGAACTGGACGGTTCGGCCAGATCGACGCATTGACCGACCATCAAGCCTCGGCTGTGGTGAGGTTTGATACGTCACCAACAAAGACGAATCGACCTGAGTCGCTGTTTGCTCTTCGCGCGTTGTGGGATTGAGGTCTGTGCGAGCCTCGTCCGAGGCCGGTGGGACGCCCAAGCCAGTGCGCTTGAGACCTTTGAGTTTCGAAGCGTCAGCCATTGGCTACCTCGTTTTCCCCCACCTTATCAATGAGAGCCTGGATCAGTGCGTCAGCTCGCTCCTTGAGACCGTGGAAACGAGTCTCAGTCACGGCCAGCCCTTCATTCTGAGCAATGCGATACGCCGGGCGCTCGGGCAAATATCCAGGCAGCGCGTTGTAGCCCGCCTCGATGATGAAGGCGCGCGCAGCCTCTGCCTCACTCTCGGTTCCGATATGATTGAGGGCAAAAATCAATCTCGTGATGGGTACGCCGAGTTTCACCAGTCCATGGAAGACGCGAACTGCTGGATTTAGATCGTCACGTGCAGCCCCCGTTGGTTGCACGATCAAGTCAGCTCTTTTTGCGATCTCGGTCGTGCCGCTACTCGCTTTGGCAGGCCCATCGATAACAAGAAGATCATAGCCATCAGCGCTAGCCAATGCATGCGTTGCCGTTCGGAATAGCTCAACGGACAACGAAGGCTCGATGGCGCGCTGCGTTCTAACCTTATGCCAGTCGACAATGGTCGCTTGGTCGGGGTCTAGATCTGCGATTTTCACGCGCAGGCCGCTCGCGGCAGCTTCTCGCGCTAATGCACGGGCCAGCGTTGATTTCCCAACGCCCCCCTTCTGGCTGACAAAGGCGATTACCGTGGTCACAACACAGCAGTAGCATACTTTGTAGAAGCTAGATAGCGACTAGATGGCTTATCTAATCTGGCCTTAATCTCGCCGCTGTCTAGCTACTTTCCAGCCATAGTCCGGCTGATCAAATCCTTAGGATGTTACCTCGATAACCTGGTTGCGTTATCAGGGTGCTGGGTTGGACAGAAGCAGGGGGCAAGATGCGGAGCTCAGTCTGGACTGCCCAGTCAAGGCTCTAGTTGCGCCAACGCCCGCCTTGCACATGTCGCTAGGTCAGGCAACCGCGCCGCAGCCGTCTTCCACACAATATCCACGTCTACCCGATCGTAGGCATGCCGCAGCCGATTGCCCATGCCGCGAATATCACCCCATGGCTGACCTGGCATGAGTTCTTCGGCCCTCTCTCCGAGACGGCTTGCCGCCTCGCAGACTCGTTCAATACAGCGTTCGACAGCATCACGTGCCCATTCGTTCTGCTCGAACGCCTGACGATCCAGGCCAACAAGATAGCGTGCGACCCTCTCGGCGTTCTCGACGATATGGTGGAGGCTATCCGTTGGGTCGTGCCTAGAAGGCAATTCGACGGTCTCGCTCTACGTTGGCGCGCAGACGCGGGTTCTCGACTGGCTCGGGAAGGATTTCGACAGAGCGACCAAGAGTCTCGCCAATCCGGCGCTCAAGAGCGACCATGCGGATGAGATCCATCTCGGCAGCCGGGTCAAACTCAACGGCTAAATCGACGTCACTTTCGGCCTCGGCGTCACCGCGAGCGATGGAGCCAAATATCGATAGGCGACGGACCCCGGCCTGTCTCAGCTCGGCCTCGTGCGCGCGGAGGATGGCCATCACGTGCTCTGTTAGGTCGGTCATTACAAGCATGCTCATCGCGGTCTCCGCCTCCAATATAGCATGTTAGGCCGTTGTCGCGCCTCGAGTTCTTCTTAGAACCGAGTTCGCTTACCCCCACATCCGGCTGGCGATATCCTTCTCCTCGGCGCCGACGGCATTGGCGTAGATGGCGGTGGTGGTGAGCTGGGCGTGTCCCAACCATTTCTGCACCAGGTTGAGCGGGATGCCGGCGGTGACGGCGGCGACCCCGAAGCCGTGCCGCAGCCCCTTAGGCGAGGCGTGCGGCCCGTCGAGCCCGGCGGCTCGCATGACGGCGTGGACGGCCCGCCAGCCGGTCATTCGGCTCCACGGCCACAGACGCATGCCGCGTCCGCGCCCGCGGCGCGCCTGCAGCTCGCGGACGCCATGCACCATGTCGAGCGCGCTGAGCAGGGCAGGGGGCACCGGCACGGTTCGGTACACGCCGGTGCGCCGCTTCTTCAGGCTCTCGATGGTCAGCACGCCAGCCGCCAGGTCCACCCGATCGGCCGTCAGCGCCAGCGCCTCGGATAGGCGGCAGCCGGCATAGGCCAGCGTCATGCACAGGGTCCGCACTGGGCGGTCCGCCACCGCGGCCTCGCGCAGAAAGGCGTCACCTTCGCCGGCGGTGAGGTATTTGCGCCCGCCATCCGCCGTGTGCAGGGCCATGCCGGACGGTGCGGCCGGCGGGGCAGGGGAGACGAGTTGGTGCCGGCGTGGCCTGCCTGCCAATGCGGCGGCGGGCGGCGCGGCCTTGCGCAGGAGCGGCGCTTTCGTGGCCGGCCGCTTGGGCACAAAGGCGGCGTCCGCAAACAGCGGCAATTGGATCGGCATGGGCCGCGCAGGGGCCTTGCGGGGGCGTTTGGGCATGATGTCGCGCGAAGTGTAGCAAATGCGGTGGCGGCCTGCGCCAACAACTTGCGCCGGGCCGAGCTCCTTTGGTATGATGTCTTCACACCGGAAGTCGGCTTTTGCCGCGGGAGAACGCTATGGCCTTGGCCGAGAAGCGCACCATCAGCTTGCCCCCAGACCAGGCGGGCTACATCGACGCACTCGTCACCCGGGGCAGCTATGCCTCGGCCAGTGAGGTGGTGCGGGCGGGGTTGCGCGCCTTGCAGGAGCGCGAAGCCGCCGTCGAGCGCTGGCTGCGCGAAGAGGTCGCCCCCGTCTACGACGCCATGCAGGACAACCCCGCCCGCGCGATCCCTGCCGGCCAGGTGCGGCAAACCGTGCGGGCGCACCATGAAAAGCGGCTGAAATCCAGCCGTGACGCATAGCGTCGTCTTCGCGCCGGAAGCCCGGGACGATCTTCTTGAGCTCTATGACATGATCGCCGGGGCGGGCGGCGAAGAACGGGCCTTGACCTATGTCGAGCGGATCCAAGCCGCATGCCTGAGCCTGGCAACCTTTCCAGAGCGTGGCACGCGCCGCGACGATGTCCGGCCCGGTTTGCGCGTGATCGGCTTCGAGCGGCAAGTGGCGATTGCCTTCCACATCGGCGTGGAGACGGTGACGATCGACCGCAGCCTGTATGCCGGGCGTGATCTTGGCGATGCGTTTGCGGCGGCGTAGCGCGCCGGCCGCGGCATGCGGTCCCGGCTGAGTGTGATACACTATTACTTATAGTGTATCAGGCCTCGCTGGGAGCTTCCCACAGTGCGACGCGCGAGGTGCAA
>CAXTRX010000164.1:0-4988 GCA_964246785.1 uncultured Acetobacteraceae bacterium
CCCGCATCGCGCGGTCTCCGCGTCCCGGGGCGGTGCAGGGATGTCAGGCATGGTTTTCCCCATCAATCTGGCATAGCGCGTCGGACTGGAGCTGACAGCAGCGCCAGGGTCCGCTTGTGGTACTCCGTTGTCGCATCCACCATCATTCATTGGGACCGCAGGCGCCCGCCCGCTGTCAAGCGCTGCCAGTGGTTCTCGCTGCGTCAGCGCCGCAATCAGGGGCGCGGACCAGACCACGCGCAGCAATTGACTACCGGATGCGGCAGCCCTACGGCACTTCGTTTAGGGTCGCCGGAGATGATGCATGAGGCTGGAACGGACCAGAAGGCAAATCCGCTTTGTGATGAAGGGATTAGCCACGCTGGTCGCGATCTATCGGCGGGATCGCCATCTTTCCCGGCTGCTCGCTACGGTCTGGTTTGTTGCCACCCGGGAGGGTCTGATCGGCGTCCGCCACTGGCTCATCCGCTCCGCCCCGCCTGACACCCTGGCCATTGAAGCGGCGCGCAGCGAGGCGGACGCCGCCAGCCCCCCAGCGCCGGCGGTGGTCCGGTCCCGCCTGGGCTACCAGCAATGGCTGGAACGGTTCGACCCATTGCAGGAGCGTGACCTGGCTGCCGCGCAACACCACCTGGCAACGCTTGACCTTCCGGAACTGCTCATCCTGGCCGTGCTGCCGCAGCATAGCCTGGCCTGCCTCGACCAAATGGTGGCGTCGTGGCAAAGCTCCATCCATCATCGCTGGCGTGCGGTGATTGTGCCGGCGGCTGGCCTTACCGCCGCCGACGAAGGCCGCATCCGCGCATCCATCGCTGGCGACCCGCGCATCGAGGTCGTTGCCGATGTCGAGGCGATCCCACCACTTTGCCTGCGCTTCAGCTACGTCCTGCTGAGCTTCGGCGGCACACTGCTCAACAGCCTGTCGCTTTACATGTTCCTCGAATCGGCGCTGCGGACCGGCTCGGACATCGTCTATTCCGACCATGACCTGATCGATGCGGCCGGCGAGCGTGCCGCGCCCGCGTTCAAGCCGCAGTTCTCCCCGGAGTATCTCGCCCGCTATAACTATATCGGCACCTGCATGCTGCTGTCGCGTTCAGTGCCGCTCTCGCTAGATGCCGCCAGGTTGCTGCCGCACCTTGACCTGGCCGGATACGACCGGCTGGCTGCTCGCCTGGCGCTTTACCGCCGGGTCGAACATCTCCCTTTCACCCTGTTCCACGTGATGGGGGCCGAGGCGCACCAGCCGCACGACCTGCCAAGCTTTGCCGATACCGGTCCAGGGGTTGCGATCATCATCCCCACGCGTGACGGGCTCGCGCATTTGCGACCGTGCATTGAGAGTATCGTCGAGCGGACCTCCTACGATCTGAGCCTCGTCGACATCATCGTCATCGACAATAATTCGGTGGAGCCGGCAACTCTCGGCTACTTCAATGAGCTGGCCGCGCGTCCGAACATCACGCTGGTCAAATATCCTGGCAGCTTCAATTTCGCCGAGATCAACAATGTCGGCGCGCGCGCCACCACGCGCGATATCCTCGTCCTGCTCAACAACGACACCTTGGTGCATGACCCGGCCTGGCTCAGCAAGCTGGTTGCTTACGCCAAGCAGCCCGGCGTCGGCATGGTGGGCGGCAAGCTCATCTTTCCGGACGGCACCATCCAGCATGGCGGCTGCGTGGCGGGCGGCAGCCGCGGGACGGTGCAGCATTTGCTCAGCCACACCCGGCCCGAGGACGTCGCGGCCACCGACCACACGCGCGAGATGTCCCTGGTGACGGGCGCTTGCGTCGCCGTGAAGCGGGATGTGTTCAACCAGATCGGCGGCTTTGATCCGGTCCTCAAAGTCACCTGGAACGATACCAAGTTCTGCTTGCAATGCCTGTGCACGGGCTTGCGCAACATCTATGTCGCTGATCCGTTGCTGATCCATGATGAGTCGAAAACCCGTGGGCACGACAACACGCGCGAACGGTATATTCGGTACTTCAGCGAGGCGAACTACACCCGCCGCCGCTTCCGCGAGTATTTCTACGACGACCCGTCCTACAATCCCAACCTCTCGCTGGAACAGGCGGGCGAACTTGCCGAGCCGCCGCGTGTCCGCCGGCCCTGGGCGCGCCTGGCCAACCGGGATTTGCGCATCCTGGTGCTCAGCGCCGTCTACAAGAAGGGCTTCGGCGTGCCCTTGGTCATTCAGCAGCACGCCAAGGCGCTGACCGCAGCCGGATATGACGTCATCATCGGCGGCCCGTTAGGAGAAAACGAATTCCATTTTCCAGGCTGCGAGCGCGTTGAGCTCGGCTCGGTCAAGGAGGCTGCGGTCTACGCTTTTTCGGGCGGCGTATCGCTGATCATCTGCCACACGCCGCCCTTCTTTGCGCTTCCGATCCTGGTCGGCGGCCACATACCAGTGTTGGCGTATGACTATGGCGAGCCGCCCGCCGAAGTCTTCGCAGACCCGGTGCGTTCCTATCTGCTGGAAGTCGGCTACCAGAAGCGCGAGGCTGCCGCGCTCACGACCACCATCGCCACCATCTCCAAGGCGGTCAAGGACGAGGCTCTGAACCGCGACGCCATCGTCGTTGGGCTCGCCAATTCGCATCTCCCGGCCTGGTCCGAGGCGTCGCGTCCGCAACGCGACCGCTTCCGCCTGGAGCATGGCTGGAACGAGGGCTTTGTTGTCCTCACCGTCTGCCGCTTTCACGAGAATGAGCGGGCTTACAAGGGGCTCGACAAGATCGCGGCGATCTTGCGCGAGTTTCCCTACCTCTATCCGGAACAATCCAAGCCGCTGATCTGGGTGCTGGCCGGCGCGGGAACGCCCGAGGACGTGGAGCAGGCCGAACAGCTCGGCTTCGCCGTGTTTCCCAACGTGTCGGATGACATGCTCGCGGACCTCTACCGTGCCGCCGACGCCTATATGGGGTTCTCCAAGTGGGAAGGCTACAATCTTGGCATCAGCCAGGCGCTGGCCATGGGGCTGCCGGTGCTTGCCTCCGACATCCCGGCGCATCGCGAATTCCCCATCACCACCACCGGCAGCAGCCTGGAAGCTTGCGAATGGCTGGCGCGCGAGTTGGAGCGCCGGACCGCCGACGCGCCGGGCCGCTCGGCCACCGTCTACCACTGGGAGCATAGCACGGCGGCCTTTCTCACGGTGGTCGCGGATATGCTGCAGCAATCGGCCAAGCAGAAGCCTCGTGCGGGCGCCTCGGGCCGCATCTGGCAGGACATCGCAGCGTGACGGCTTCGGCCAGTCCTAAGCGCCTGGCAATCTTCACCATCTGCTCCAACACCAATCTGCCTTTCGCCCGCGTCCTGCTCGGCTCTGCCCGCCGCCACCACCCGGAGGCAGCGTTGTTCCTTTGCCTGGCCGACCGGATCGCCGGGCCGCTGGAGCTTTACGACAGCGCCTGGACCGTCGTCGAAGCGCACACCCTTCCCATCCCGGAGTTCCACAGCCTTGCCTTCCGCTACGACATCATGGAGTTCACCACCGCGCTCAAACCGTTCATGTTCCTGCACCTGCTGGACGAATGCGGCTTCGACGCGGCAATCTACTTCGACCCCGCGATCAAGCTGTTTGCCCCCGTCACCTCGGTGACGAGCGCGCTCGCCAACGGCGCGTCGTTCTTCCGCACTCCGCATCTGTCTTCCCAAGGCCAAGACCGGGAGCAGCCAAACGATGTGGGGATCATGCGCGCCGGCGCCGACAATCTGGGCTTCCTGGCAGCGGCCGCGCGCGAGGAGGCGCTGGTGCTGCTCGGCTGGTGGGCGCGCCGCCTGCGCTATGACGACGCCAATGCGCAACCCGCTGGCCGGTTCGTCGATCCGGACGTCATGGACCTGGCGACCGGCCTTGCCCACCAGACCGTCATCGCTCATGACCCGGCGCTCAACGTTGCCCACTGGAACCTGGGGCAGCGCCAAATCGGCCAAGGCGCCGGCGGTTGGACCGTCGACGGCGCCCCGCTTGTTTGCTTCCATTTCAGCGGCTTTAACCCGCACGAGCCGTTCCGCCTGTCCGGGCATGGCCCGCACTCCAGCGCGCCGCTTCCCCCCGCCTTGCAGGCACTCGCCACGCACTACGCCGAAGCCCTGTTCGCTGCGGGCTACGGCAGCCAATTAGGCCCGCCCTACGCCTATGGTCATTTTGCGTCCGGTGACCGGATACCTGCCTTGGTGCGTCAGATGTTTCGCGCCTGGCATCCATTTTGGGCCGGCGATCCGTTTCAAACCTACCTTGCCTTCCTGGACGAGCCATGGCCGCAAGCCGCCCGCTCGGAACAAGGCCAACTGGTTACCAACTTGATGCAATTCGTGCACGCGGCCGCGCCCGACGCCAACGGGCTTGACCTGCAGAAGCCCGCCGACGCCAGTGCCGCCATCCGTTGGTTCGTGAACGACGCGGGCGCACAGTTGCTCATCGACCCGGCGATCATCCAACCCGCCGCGGCCCGCCTTGCCGTCTCTCGCGCAGCCCCCGCCAAGGTTGCGCCGAAGCACGGTGCCGAGATGGACATCGCCATCACGGCGCCCTTGGCAGCCGGCAACCGTGCCGCCGACTGCGGCCGCGCCATCTTCCAAAGCCTGCTCACCAGCAGGCTTGCAGTCGAAATGGTCGACAGCACAGCACTGGTGCCGTCCGCAGCGCCGGTGCAGGTGCTGTGCCTGGAGGCCGGCCAACTCGCCGCTATGCTGCCCGCATGGCGCCGCCAGTTGCCGCCGGACGCGCTGCGCATCGTGGTGCCCCTGTGGGACTTCGCCCACTTCCCTGAGACGGCGTTGCCCGCGCTTGCGGCGGCGCATGAGGTGTGGGCGCCCAGCCGCTTCATCCAGCTTGCACTGGCCGGGCGCCTGGACTGCCCCGTGCTGCATATGCCGCTGGCCGCCGAAGCCGAGCCTGCTGGTAGCATTCGGCATCCGCTGCTGGGCGACCGATACCGCTTCCTGGCCCCCGGCGGGGCGCAGCCAGCGGAGGA
>CAXTRX010000165.1:0-4978 GCA_964246785.1 uncultured Acetobacteraceae bacterium
CGGACGATAAAGCCCGGACGGCCATCCACCGGGAACGTCGCGCGTGCGCCCGTGGCGGGGTGGAAGCGGTTCACTTGGCGTTTTTCGATGTCGGTGAACCAGAGCGCGGCCTCGTCCTCGGCCCACAGGGGGCCTTCGGCAAGGCGTGCTCCCAACACCCAGACGGGCTCAGCTTTCACAAGCGCCCTCCCTAACCCTTGCGACGCAACCGCCAAACTTTGTGGCATATAAGCCGAGTAGTCGTTTTGCTATCGTCCTCATGGCTCGGCGAAGATAACGCATGTCTTGGCGAACATTGCACAGCATCGGCGCATCTGCTGCTTGGCTTCGTGTTTGGCCCCGGGCGCCTTGCTGCCGACAATGTGTGCCAGGTTGGCGATTGCACTTGCCGGTGACGCCAGTCCGACCGCTTTTCCCATGGCGGCGACTTCATCGGAGAGGCGTGCCCTGGGCGGCCTCCTTATTGACGGCGTCGCGCAGCGAGACAGTGCCCGGACCCGACAAATTCACTCTGGATCGACGTTGCATTCGCGGCGGATACCGAGAGCGCCCAAATTTCCGGCGCGTTTGTGGCGGTCTCCGGGAACACCGCGTTCACTGTCGACCGTAGCCTCGACCGCTCCTACGTCGTGTCGCGCACCATCAGGATATTTCCCGCGCGCGAAGTTGGAGGCACCGATCGAAGCGGAAAAGGATTGAATGAGCTAGAACGAGTGCCGGATAGTGATGCCACCAGTAATTGGCTGGTTCGTGGCGATACGATACAGTTCTGGAAGATTGGTCGTCAGACCCGTGTTATCCGCCGATATTTCTGCATGGGTATTGGTGGCATTGTTGATGTATAGCGTAATAGATCCAGGCCCTGTTTCAAGCCCAATCCGCAAGTCCACCAGATTATACGCTGGTAGCTCGATGTAAGTATAGGCGACGTCTTCGACCCTGCCGACCAGCGTGTCTTCAACGCGGGCGGTCAACGCAAGATTGTTGCCCAGTTCCTTGCGGTAGGCCAAGCTGGCATGAGCCTGATATTCTGGAATATTGAGAATCTGCTGTCCGACCGCGAAAGTGGAACCGGGCGGCGAGTCGGTTATCTTTGCGTGGGTATAGGTACCATTTGCCTGCAATGTCAGTTGCGGGGTCAGTCGGTAGGACAACTCGAGTTCAGGGCCATAGGTATCGGCAGCGCCCGCATTGGCGGTAAATCCAAAGCCGCAAGGCGGCGTCACCAACTGCTGGATATTTTTCCACCGATTGAAGTAGAAATCGCCGTTGATCGACAGCTTGCCGTCCGGACTACGCCATTTCTCGCCGCCTTCATATGACCAGATCATATCTGGGTTGTAACCCTCGGCCAGAACATTGCAGGATGCGGGCACGCCCTGGTTGACGCCGCCCGGGCGAAAGCCTTCGGCGACGGTCGCATACAAGGTCAGGTGATTGGACGGCTCATAAGACAGGTTGAACTTTGGCGTGAACCCCTCGTTCTTTTGCGCGGTATTGATAAATGTGGGGGTCAGATCGAAGGTTGGCGTAAAGTAGCCGCTTTCGACTTGACTCAAGGTATTGTTGAAGTTAAAATAGCGGCCTCCTGCGGTGAAGGTCACATCATCCAGGATCTTGTAAGACAGTTCACCAAAAAAGGCATACTGCCTGACCTTGTAGTTCTGTACGGAATTGAACTCGACGCCTTGGCTGTTGCCCGGCATACAAATCGGGGTTACAACAGGTGTCGTCACCGTCAGGCCGCATATCCCGGGATCTCCGGCAAAGGACGTGGCGATGGATGTTAAGTCTTCGTAGAACGCGCCGACAATCCAGGTAAATCGCCCCGGTGTGTTGGATGACAAACGTAGCTCTTCGCTGAACTGATGCGATGGGAAGGACCCGGGATTGATTTCGTTGCGTCCGCTGGTTGGAAACTGAGTAAATCCGAAGTACGCCTGACCGCCCTCCGCACCGTCCTGGTTCACTGTCTGGTAGCGGTTCCAGTAGCTTGTCGCCAAGTTGATCGACACGGCGCTGAGATCGATCCTGGTGCTGTTGGCAACCATCCAGAACTCGTCGGAATAGGGCTCGGCCGTGTCGGTCGGTTGGTAATGCGCCAGATAGGCGACGCCGGGATTCAGGTCATACGTGTTGGAGCCGCCCTGGCGGGTGATCTGGTACAGGGCCGTGGTCGTCGATTTGACGTTCTCTACCGGCTGGAACAGGATCGCGCCGCGCACCGCCTCGGTGTGAGTCCAGTTCACATCGCGATAGCGATGAGCGACATTAGCCGCCACCACATCGCCGCGCGCGCAGCCGGCGAATGGGGTGACTGCGCAGCCATTATTGGTTGGAAATGGGAAGTCACTCAGCACCACGCGATCGATCCAGCCGCTGTCGTACTTCTCGGTGCCGACCAGCCGGATCGCCAGCTTGTCCTGGATCAACGGAATATTGATCGCCGCATTGATCGCGCCGTTAGGGGTGTCGCCGCGTGCCGTATACGAGGTATCGGCGTCGATCGATCCGCCGAAAGTATTCAACTGGGGCTGATTGGTAATCAACCGGATCGTGCCACCCATCGAGCCGCCGCCATACAGCGTGCCTTGCGGACCACGCAGAACCTCGACCCGGGCCAGATCGTAGAGCGACGGATCGATGACCGTCTTGCCGCCCTGTGACGCCACCGGTGGGGTCACCGGAACGTCGTCGAGATAAAACCCGACCGTTGGGGCGGAGCCGCCTGAAGACGACAGACCACGCATTTCGAGTTCGGTTTGGCCAGGACCCGCAGAGCGCACCGACACCGAGGGAATATCGCGGATCGCATCCTCCAGATGGGTGATGCCGCGCGATTCAAGTTCTTTGCCGGTGACCGACGTAATCGACATCGGCGTCTTGAGGATCGTGGTTTCACGCTTTGTCGCGGTGACGACGACTTCGGCGATGGGCTGGCTGTTCGCCGCTGATGCCTGATCAGGCGCCGCCTGCGCGTATAATGTCGACGGGACCGCCAAGACCGCGAATATGCTGCTCGTGATAAACAGTGAATACTTTGCCACGTAAGCCCCCACAGTTCCCGCCTGGTTTTCACAATCTGCCGCACGCACCGGCCTGCGCGCAATTTCGCAGCAAGCGCTTCGTATGACGCACATTGACGCAAAAAATTCATGTCGCCATGCTTCAGGATCGCCGCTCAAACGCGCTGGGCCAGCCACGATCCCTGGTCACGCCGCCATCGCGGTTGAGCGTTTCTGCACAAACCGCAGCACGCAGAAATAGCCGCAGCCGAGCGCCAGCCAGGCCCCGCCCACTTCCAGCGTCTGGCGGCGCATCGCAACCAGCGGGGTCAGCGTGATGACCAGCCCAATCGCAGGCAGAACGACATGCGAAATCGGTCTCCGTCCGCCGCGCTTCACCAGAAGCGCCGAATACCTCTGTAGTGACAAACAAGCCACGCCCAATCGGCGTAGGTACTCGACAGCCCGGCCCATGCAGAGTGTGTTCCAGTAGACGAAGGCGGCGATGACAAAGTTCAGCCTGGAGGCTTTCGACGCCTTGTCGTCGAGAGCGTGGTTACGCAGTCGTCCCTTTCTGTGCATGAACATGGCCTGAGGTTCTCGTAATTATTGTGCGAAAGGTCGGGAGTGTAACAAACTTGGGAGACACGCGTATATCCAGGCGTTGAATGCCTAGTTCATATTTATTCGCAGGAGAGTCTTAGTGGGTTGGAGGCTCGAGTTGGTTGGATCAGACGATTGCGAACCGCCGGAGCCGCTCATGATCTGCGAGCTTGGCAAGATCGCTGCGCCGGCGGATCAATCTCGACGGCGTGTGTTTTGATCTCATGACTTCACAGCAAATCCTACGCGATTTGCGGCGCTCAATTGTGGCCTTGCAGGAACGTGCGCTCAAATCCAAGGCGCGACTGATCCGGCAGGTCGATCCGAGGCTGTCGCTCAAGGATTATCGATTGCGCTTGGTCGAGACTCTATTTGGAATGTTGGTTCCAGATTCCCAGGCTCGTGTGGCGTGGCTCCCGACTGCGCCGCCGTGTCTGTCGCGAAGTTCGACACGGTCCAGCACCGAATAATCGCCCCGCAATCTGTTCCTCACTCGGCGCGGACACGCCTTGGCGAGCGCCGAGACCCTCGCCGCAGGCTCGCCAGAGCGACGAAACGACGCCGATTGGTCGGCGATCTTGCGTCAGGTTTGGGCAGCCGGCGGAAACTGAGGGCGCAAGACCATCCAGGTTTGGCGCCGAGCATTCATTCATAGCCGGCGCTTGATCCCGCGCCTGCGTCACTCTGCGTCGCTTAATCGACATTCGCGCAATTGTCACCTTTCCTGCTGAGGTGACACGCTCCTTCCTGAGCGGCGGGATGCCAGGCCCTTCGAGTTGGATCTAGGACCGCCAGAGATGAGCGTTTAGCGCCGCGTCCGAGGGGAAACAATCGTGCGCGATCTCGGGTCGAGGCTGAGGGTCATCCAGCAGAGTAATGAGGAGATGAGTTATGAAGACGCAAGTTCTGCTTAGCTCGACGGTGAACCTTCTAGCTATGACGTTCGGTTCCGCTACGATCGCCCAGACGGCCGGTACGGCGCAGTCCGACGCGTCCCAGAGCGCGACCACCAATCTCTCCGAGGTGGTCGTCACCGCAACGAAGCGCGACACGACGATCCAGAAGACCCCGATGAGCATCACCTCGGTCACCGGCAAGGATCTCGAGGCGCGCGGCATCACGCACCTGGAAGATGCGATCCGCGACATCCCTTCTGTTTCGGTACGTTCCGCCGGGCCTGGCCAGACGGAGTTGGAAATGCGTGGCCTCTCTTCCTCTGGCGGCTCGGCGCCGACTGTGGGGTTTTATTTGGACGATAGCCCGCTGACGCCGCCGGTCGGCTCTCAAGCCGGCAAGACCGTCATCGACCCCACGCTCTACGACTTGGCTCGCGTGGAGGTCCTGCGCGGTCCGCAGGGGACGCTCTATGG
>CAXTRX010000166.1:0-4869 GCA_964246785.1 uncultured Acetobacteraceae bacterium
GCAGAAAGCGGAGCGAATGTCCCCCTGCAGCAGCGGCTTGAGCCAGCGGGCCTTCTGCTCCTCGGTGCCGTAGAGTTCGAGCGTTTCCATGTTGCCGGTATCGGGCGCCGAGCAGTTGAACACCTCGCTCGCCCAACCGACCCGGCCCATGATCTCCGACAAGGGTGCGTAGTCGAGATTGCTGAGCCCGGCGCCGCGTTTGCTGTGGGCCAGAAACAGGTTCCACAGCCCAGCCTCTTTCGCCTTCTGCTTGAGCGCCTCCACGACCGGGACGGGCTGCCACCTAGGAGACGCGCTGGCCAGTTGGGCGTCATAGCTGTCCTCGTTGGGATAGACATGCTCGTCCATGAAGGCCTGCAGGCGGGCGCTCAATTCGGCCACTTGCGGTGAGAATTCAAAATCCATCGGCTGGCCCTCTTATTGTCTTGCTGCTGATTGTGGCGCTGCTTGCACCGTCGGAAAGGGCGTTCAGAGCGTTTGCGCCAAGCGCCAGGCCTTTTCCGCAACGGGCTTTGCCCGCTCGCCGGCCGCCTTCGCCTCGGGATGCGCGGCCGTGCCATCGAGGGCGCGCTTGGCAATGCCCTGCAGGATGGCCGCCAGCCGGAACATGTTGAACACGATGTAGACGTCCAGATCGGCCGGCAGGACACGTCCGCTGCGTCGCTCATAGGCGGCGCGGTATTGCGCTTCGGTCGGAATGCCGAGGCTGCCGAGATCGATCCCGGCAAGCCCGCGGAACAGGCCCGGCTCCAGCCGCCACACCATGGCGCTGTAGCTGAAATCCACCAGCGGGTCGCCCAAGGTGGACAGCTCCCAGTCCAGCAGCGCCACCACGCGCGGCTCGGTGGGATGCACCAGCATGTTGTCCAGCCGCAGGTCGCCATGCACGATGCAGCCCTCGCCGGAGGCCGGCAGCCGCGGCGGCAGCCACTCCATCAGGTGGTGCATGGCGGCGATCGGGTCGGTTTCCGAGGCGCGGTATTGCCGCGACCACACCGACATCTGGCGCTGCAGGTAGTTGAGGGGGCGGCCGTAATCGCCCAAGCCGATCGCCTGCGGGTCGACCGCGTGCAGCCTTGCCACCATGTCGTTCATCGAGTCGAACACCGCGGCCCGTTCGGCTGGGTCGAGCTCGGGCAGTCTTGGGTCGCGCAGCACCCGGCCCGGCACGAAGTCCATCACGTAGAACGCGCTGCCGAGCACGGCCTCGTCCAGGCACAGCGCGTGCACCCGCGGCACCGGGACATCGGTGCTGGCCAGCGCCTGCATGACGCGGAACTCGCGGTCCACCGCGTGGGCGCTTGGCAGCGTGGGGCCGATCGGGCGGCGGCGCAGCACGTAGTCGCCCGACTGTGCGGCGAGCCGGTAGGTCGGGTTGGACTGGCCGCCGGCAAAGGCGTGCTGCTCGAACGGGCCCGCAAAGCCGGGCACGTGGCGGCAGAGCCATTCCTGCAGGTGCGCTAGCTCCGGCATGAAGCACTGAGCCTGGCGCGCGCGGCGCCGTATTCCTGGGCAAGACGGGCCACCAGCTCGCCCGCCGGCATCACCGCCTGCACCGCGCCCACGCCTTGGCCAGAGCCCCAGATGTCTTTCCAGGCCTTGGGTTTGGTCCGGTTGGAGCCGAAGTCCATCGCCGTCGGGTCGCTGACCGGTAGGTTGTCCGGATCCAATCCCGCACGCACCAGGCTCCCTTTCAGATAGTTACCGTGAACGCCGGTAATCAGGTTGGTGTAGACGATATCAGCCGCGGAGCTGTCGACAAGCATCTGTTTATAGGCCGGGTCGGCATTGGCCTCGGTGGTCGCGATGAAGGCGCTGCCGATATAGCCGAAATCCGCCCCCATCGCCTGGGCGGCCAACACGGCGCCGCCGGTGGCGATGGCGCCGGACAATGCCACCGGGCCGTCAAACCAGCGGCGGATTTCGGCCACCAGCGCGAAGGGCGAGATCGTGCCAGCATGCCCGCCCGCGCCGGCCGCCACCGCGATCACCCCGTCAGCCCCTTTGGCCACCGCCTTGCGCGCGTAGTTGTCGCTGATGATGTCGTGCAGCACGATGCCGCCATAGGAGTGGATCGCCTGGTTCACGTCCTCCCGCGCGCCGAGCGAGGTGATCACGATCGGCGCCTGGTATTTCACGCAGAGCTCGACGTCGTGCATCAGCCGGTCGTTGGAGCGGTGCACGATCTGGTTGACGGCATACGGCGCGTCCTGCGGGCCCAACTCGCCATGCAGCCGGCGGAACCATTCCTCAAGCACTGGCGCCGGGCGGGCGTTCAGCGCCGGAAACGAGCCGACGATGCCGGCGCGGCACTGCGCGATCACCAAATCCGGGTTGGAGATGATGAACAGCGGCGCCGCGATCACGGGCAAGCGGAGCCGGTCGAACAAAGCGGGCACGGGCATGAAACGGCTCCGGAGGATTGGCATTGACGCTGGATCGCGCCGGCCGCAGGATCATCTGGCAGGAAGGCGGCCGGGCCAGTCAAGGACCTGGGCATAAGCATTCCGCGGAGGTTTGGTCCATGCGTCGGTGTATCGGGCGGCGGCTCATTGGCGCAGCAATTTCCTGTCTACTCGCGACGACTGCGATCGCACAAGCGGACGAGACGGTGCGCATCGGCTATATCGATCCGCTCAGCGGACCGCTTGCCGAAACCGGCCAATTGGGCGAGCAGCATTTCCGCTTCGCCATCGACCGGGTGAACGCCGCGCAAGCCGCCGGCCCGGGCCGCAAGTTCGAGCTGGTGTCGCTCGACAACGAAGTGAGCCCGGAGAAATCGCTCACCCTGTTGCGCAAAGCCATCGACGACGGCGTCCGCTACGTCACCCAGGGCAACGGCTCGTCAGTGGCGTTCGCCCTGACCGACGCCATCCAGAAGAACAACCGCCGCGACCCGGCGAAAACCGTGCTGTTCCTCAACTACGCCGCGGTCGACCCAGCGCTCACCAATGACAAGTGCAGTTGGTGGCATTTCCGCTTCGATGCCGATAGCGACATGAAAATGCATGCCCTGGCGGACTATCTCGTCAGCCAGAAGGACGTGCATAAGGTCTACGTGTTCAACCCGGACTACTCGTTCGGCGTGTCCGTGGAGAAGGCAGCGCAGGCGATGCTGAAGGATCGCCGCCCCGACCTGCAAATCGTCGGCGCCGAGCGGGTGCCGTTGGGCAAAGTGCGGGATTTCGCCCCCTACATTGCCAAGATGCAGGCGGCGGGCGCGGACGCGGTGCTGACCGGCAACTGGGGGCAGGACCTGGAGCTGCTGGTCAAGGCCGCGGCCGATAGCGGCTATCACGGCCGTTTCTTCACCTACTACATCGGTGACGAGGTCATCGTGACGGCGGCCGGCCCGGCGGCGAAAGGCGATGCCCAGATCAGCACCTGGGCCGACAACGTGCCCGGCATCGACGACGTGGCGGACGCGTTCCAGCAGCACTTCGGCCGCAGCTTCTACTACTGGAACATCGAGAACGAGATCCAGACCTTGGCCGCCGCCATGAAGCAGGCCGACTCGTCCGACCCCGCCAAGGTCGCCGCCGTGATGAGCGGCATGCAGCGCACCACGCCGCTCGGCATCTCCGACATGCGCGCGGACAACCACCAGCTCATCCAGCCGCTGTTCATCTCCGAGCTTGAGCCGGGCCTGCCGCATGTCTTCAAGCAGACCGGGCTTGGCTTCAAGACCATCGACCGGATCGAGGCGGACGCGACCCGCGCGCCGACCACCTGCTCCTACAAGGACAAGCCGACTGGATGACCGGCACCATCGCCCTCGTTCTGCTCAACGGGGTGGTCTATGGCCTGTTGCTGTTCATGCTGTCGAGCGGGTTGACCCTGATCTTCGGCATGATGGGCGTGCTGAACCTGGCCCATGCCAGCTTCTACATGCTGGGCGCCTACTTCGCCTTCACCGTGAGCCACGCCGTTGGGTTCTGGCCCGGCCTGGTCGTGGCGCCGTTGTTGACCGGCGTGCTCGGCGTGGCAGTCGAGCGTTATGCCCTGCGCGCGGTGCACCGCCACGGGCACTTTGCCGAGCTGTTGTTCACCTTCGGCCTGGCCTTTGTCATTGGCGAGGTGGTGCCGCTGATCTGGGGCCGGGAGCCGGTGCGCTACACCGTGCCGCCCGAACTCGATTTCGCGCTGTTCCATGTCGGCGGCACCGCCTACCCGGCCTATCGGGTGTTCATGATGGCGGTGTCGCTGCTGATGTTCGTGGCGCTGTTCGCAGCCCTTGCCCGCACCCGGCTCGGCCTGGTGGTGCGCGCCGCGCTGACCCACCCGGACATGGTCTCCATGCTGGGGCATGACGTGCCGCGCGGGTTCACCCTGGTGTTCGGCGCCGGGTGCGCGCTGGCCGGGCTGGCGGGCGTGATCGCGGGCAACGCCTTCACCACCCAGCCAGGCATGGCAAGCTCGCTGGGGCCGATCGTGTTCGCGGTGGTGGTGATGGGCGGGTTGGGCTCGATCTGGGGCGCGCTGGTGGCAAGCTTGGTGATCGGGCTGATCCAGACCGCGTCGATCAGCCTGGACATGCCGGTGTGGCGGATGCTCGGCGCATTCGGCGTCGCGGTGGACGCCAATGGGACGTTGACCGACCTATGGAACCTGACCGTCGCACGGGCGGCGCCGACGGTGCCTTACCTGCTGCTGGTGCTGGTGCTGGCGTTCCGGCCCAAGGGGCTGGCCGGCTCCCGCTCGGCTTAGGCATGAGCATCACCGCCCCCAGCCTCACGCTCAGCCGGCCCCGCGCCAATCTCCGCGCGGCGTTGCCGTGGCTGCTCGCCGTCGTTGTTGCCGTGGCCGCGCCCTATGTCCTGTCCAGCGGCTTCGGCCTGTCGCTGCTGTGCCGCATGGGCATCGCCATCG
>CAXTRX010000167.1:0-4783 GCA_964246785.1 uncultured Acetobacteraceae bacterium
CGATTTGCGTGCTCGACGAGGTGGACGCGCCGCTGGACGACGCCAACGTGGAGCGCTTCTGCACGCTGCTGGCAGAGATGGTGCGGGAAACCGGCACCCGCTTTCTGGTGGTGACGCACCACCACCTGACGATGGCGCGGATGGACCGGCTTTATGGCGTGACCATGCAGGAGCGCGGAGTATCGCGGCTGCTCTCGGTAGACCTGGCGCGGGCAGCCGCCATGGTGGAACAGCGGGCCGCGGCAGCGGAATAGGCGCAGGTTGGCCAGCACGGCGCGAACACTTGGCTGCGCCTGGCCGAAAGGGTGCGAGCACTTGCCGGGGCTCACCCGCTCGGTTAGACCGCGCCAAACCCGGTCAAAGGACCCGCCGACATGGCAATCGAACGCACGTTCTCCATCTTGAAGCCAGACGCGACCCGGCGCAACATTACCGGCAAGGTCGTCGCGGTGCTTGAAGAAGCCGGGTTGCGCGTGGTGGCGCAGCGCCGCATCAGGATGTCGAAGGACCAGGCGGAAGCGTTTTACGCTGTGCACCGTGAACGGCCCTTCTTTGCCGGACTGGTCGAGTTCATGACCTCGGGGCCTGTGGTGATCCAGGTGCTCGAGGGCGACAAAGCGGTGGCGGCCAACCGCACCGTTATGGGCGCTACAGACCCGAAAAAGGCCGAACCCGGCACCATCCGCGCTCTCTTTGCGGAGAACATCGAGGCCAACACCGTGCACGGCTCGGACAGCCCGGAGAACGCAGCGCAGGAAATTGCGTTCTTTTTCCCTGAGCATGAGATCGTCGGCTGATCGTACGCTGGCCTGCGGTTGCCGTGCTGACCGGGCTGGCCGGGTGCGCCGCGCCGGCGCCCACACCAGCGGCCGCCATCCCTGCACGGCTGCCCGCGCAGACCATCAATGGCCAGTATCGCGGCATTGCGCGCCTGGTGCGGGCCACCCGACCGGGTTGTCCCCGAAGCGGCAGCCGGATCATCACGGTGGAGGGCAACGCCCTTTCGCTAAACTACTGGGGTGCCTCGGTCGCCTATGCCCTGCCAGCCACTGTCGCCCCGGACGGGAGCATCCATGCCAGCGACGGCCGGGGCAGCATC
Organism: uncultured Acetobacteraceae bacterium; assembly: GCA_964246785.1. Lineage (GTDB taxonomy): Bacteria > Pseudomonadota > Alphaproteobacteria > Acetobacterales > Acetobacteraceae > LMUY01. The sequence continues at coordinate 1,100 of CAXTRX010000167.1, forward strand.
GATGGTCAAATCACCGACGGCCACATGGACCTCACAGTTGCGTCCGACTTTTGTGCCGTCCGCTACTCGTTGACCAAGCATTAGCCCACGGGCTCCGGCAGATCAGTATTCAGAACAGATACGCTTTGACGGCTGACAGTCATGCGTTGAGTTGGTTCGACAAAGCGAAAAGCTAGAGTTGCCCCACCAGCATCCCAGAAATCTCTCTAGCCGGCCAGCGTCTCTGCGGTAGAGAACTGCTCGGTCAGGTGCGAGAGTTCAGCGGCTTCCTGAGCCAGGTTGTGGCAGGCGGCGGTGCTTTGCTCGACCATTGCAACGTTCTGCTGGGTCATTTGATCCATCTGATTCACCGCGCCGTTCACCTCTGCCAAGCCAGCGGATTGTTCCTGTGCCGATGCGGCGATCTCAACGATGAGCCGGTTGATCTGATCGACCTGCATGACAATCCCGGAAAGAACCTCGCCGGTGGCGCCGACCAAGTTGACACCTTGGCCGACCTGCGCGGCCGAAGTCGAAATAAGCTGCTTGATTTCCTTGGCGGCTGCGGCGCTGCGCTGAGCCAGCGCCCGAACTTCGCTGGCCACCACAGCAAAGCCGCGCCCGGCATCTCCCGCACGCGCTGCCTCAACGCCCGCATTCAGCGCGAGCAGGTTGGTCTGGAATGCGATTTCGTCGATCACTCCGGTGATTTGACTGATCTGGCCGGCCGAGGTTTGGATGGCAGCCATGGCGGTCACTGCTTCATTAATGACTTGGCTGGATTTGCGGGCGCTCGACTGCGCCGTATCGGCCGCTCCGCGCGCGAGGCGAGCGTTTTCTGCGGTCTTGTGAACCGTCGCGGTGACTTCGTCCAAGGCGGCGGCCGTTTGCTCCAGACTGGCAGCCTGCTGCTCGGTGCGGCGCGATAGATTGTCGGCGGCAGTGCTCATCTCCACCGTGCCGGCTGCGATCAAGCGCGTGTTTTCAACCACGCGCGTGATGGTGCCGCGAAGCTGTCGCACGGACCGATTGAAGTCGTTGCGCAACGGCTCGTATTGATCTGCAAACGGCGTCTGCAAGGCGCAGACGAGGTTACCAGACGAGAGCTCGGCCAACCCACTCGCCAGTTGCTCGACAACCATGGCGAGTTGGGCAGCCGCCTGAGCGCGCTCAGCGACAGCCTGGTCCTGCATCACCTGCGCTTCTTCAGCCGCGCAAGCTGCTTGCGCCGCGTTTTCGCGGGCCTGCAGCAGGCTCTGCTGCAGGACGCCGACCGAACGCGCCATGACCCCCAACTCGTCGCCCCGGCCATCGCCCGGAATGCTGCCTGAAAGCTCACCGTGGCCCAGCCGCGTCAGCACTCCCGACAAGCGCCGCAAGCCGCCAACGATCGACTGCCGCATCAACAGGCCAAAGCCAGCGCAGAGCAGGATGGTCGGCAGCGCCACCAGTCCAAGCAGCTCAGCCTCGTGCATCACGATGGCATCCACGTCATCGATATAGACGCCGGTCGCCACCATCATGTTCCAGGCAGGTATGGCTTTGACGTAGTTCAGCTTGTCAGTGGCTACGGTCGAACCCGGGCGCGGGTAGGAAAGTGGGTAGTAACCGGCGCCGTCCCGTTTTGCGATGGCCATTGCATCCTGGACGTGGTGGCGTCCTTTCGGGTCGACGACGCTTGCGGCATCCGTGCCGGCCAGCGCGGGTTTGCTGCCATGCATGATGTAGCGCCCGTCCTGCAGAGAGACGGCGAAGATGTAGCCGCCCTCGCCATACTGTAATGGCGTGGTCAGTTTGACAAAGCGGTCGATCGCCTCGCCGCGGGAAAGCCTGCCACTCGCCACATCGTCCTCAAGCCCGTTGGCATAGCTGACGACGGCCTCGATCACCGAGCGTATCTGCGTTTTGCGCCCCGCCACGATCTGGCCACGGGAGATCAGCACCGCGCAGCCGGTCAGCAGCAGCAAGCCGAGCACCGTCAGCACCACGCTGGTCGCCAATTTGGCCCCAAAGCTGCGATTGCCCAGCCAAGCCAACACCAAAGCCTCCTCGATTTGGTGCCACTATGGAGTATGTCCGTTACGAGATCGTTAGCGACCAGCATCAAGCGGCACGCGATGCATCAGCAGGCGACGGCTATTCAGATTGGCCGCGGGCATCAGATTGCGCCGCCCGATCGCAGCCGCTCGATTTCCAAATCGGTCACCCCAAACTCCCGCAGGACCTCCAGTGTGTGCTGGCCCAAGGCAGGCGGTGCGTGGCGCAGCACGGGCGGTGTCATGGCCAAGCGCAGCGGGCTGGCCACGCCGGCGATCTCCGCAATGCCATCGTCCAGCCCAGAGCGCGGCTGGCGGATATGCAACCCGCGCGCAATCACCTGCGGGTCAGCAAATGCCTCGGAAATATCGTTGATCGGCCCGCAAGGCACCGCCTGATGCTCCAGCAGCCCGACCCAGCCGGCCGTCGTGCGCTGCACCGTAACGACCTCAAGCAATGGGATGAGTGCCTCCCGGTTGTGCACCCGCAAGGTGTTGGTTTTGAAACGCGGGTCGGCGGCTAGGTCCGCCCGGCCGGCGGCATGGCAGAAACGTTCGAACTGCCCGTTGTTGCCGATGGCCAGCAGCATCGCGCCGTCGCTGGTCGGAAAGTCTTGGTACGGTGCCAGGCTCGGATGCGCATTGCCTTGCCGGCCCGGAACCGAGCCGGCGTTGAGGAACGCAGTGGCCTGGTTGGCGAGCACCGCCATGCCGACATCCAGCAGCGCCATGTCGATATGCTGCCCCGCGCCGGTTCGTTCGGCGGTGCGCAGCGCAGCCAGAATGGCAGTGCTGGCATAGATGCCGGTGAACAGGTCGGTTATCGCAACGCCCACCCGCAGCGGCCCGGCGCCGGCTTCACCATCGGGGCGTCCGGTGATGCTCATCAGGCCGCTCATCGCCTGGATCAGCAGGTCGTAACCGGCCCGCCCGGCGTATGGGCCGTCCTGACCAAAGCCGGTGATGCTGCAATAAACCAGCCGCGGATGAGCCGGCCGCAAGCTGGCGTCGTCCAGCCCATACCGGGCCAACCCACCCGCCTTGAAGTTTTCCACGATCACGTCCGCCTGCGCCGCCATACGCTGCAGCAGCAACCGGCCTTCTGGGTGGGCCATATCCACGGTGACCGACCGTTTGTTGCGGTTGCAGGCCGCGTAGTAGGTGGATTGGTCGGTCTCCCGCCCCTCGGCATCATGGATGAATGGAGGTCCCCAGCCGCGCGTGTCATCGCCGGCGCCGGGCCGCTCGACCTTGATGACGTCCGCCCCGAGGTCGGCCAGGATTTGGGTGCACCATGGTCCGGCCAAGATGCGCGATAGGTCCAGCACCTTGATGCCGTGGAGCGAGGGCATCTCGGAACGACGGTGGGGGCTAGAGGTCACCTACGCAATCCAGTGCCATGCTTGATCCTCGTTCTTGCCACTGCCAGTCAAAAAGTAAACGCCCGCCTGCGCCCTTACGCTCTCGTGATCGACTCCGGCAAAGCGAGTTTCTAAGATCGCGACATTATCTAGGGTGCTGCTCGTGCGCGTCGCGTTGAGCCTGACAGTGCTGCTGACGTTAGGACTCGGGGCGGCCATCGGCTTGGGCGCGCTGCCGATCGATACGTCCGCCGTGCGACAGGCTGCTGTCGCCCTGCTGGCCCCGGCCCCGCCACCGCCCCGCCCTC
>CAXTRX010000168.1:0-4730 GCA_964246785.1 uncultured Acetobacteraceae bacterium
CCGTCGCACTCGCAGCCGTCGTCATGTGGTGGACCTGAATGAGTCTGGACCCTAGCTCGTTGTTTTGCGAGCATCTTCACCCGATCAGACGATTCTGTCTGATCGGGATCTGCTCTAGCGGCCTACTGCCGCATTTGCACGTCAGCGGCGGACCGGATTGCCCGCGCCATTGCGGCGATGCCATTGCCGCGGTTGGTCGACAGCGCTTCCAGCAGCCCCAGGTCGCGCAGGAAGACCGGGTCGGTCGCTAGGATTTCCGCTGGCGCCCGGCCTGAGTAAACCCGCAGCAACAATGCCACCAGCCCCGACACGATGGCCGCGTCCGACGCGCCGGCGAGCCGGAGTACGGGGCCCTGCATGGCGGCTTCCATCCACACCTTGCTCTGGCAGCCCGGCACACGGTGCGCGTCGTCCATCCAGTCCGGCGGGAGCGGCGGCAGCTTGCGGCCGAGTTCGATGATGAACTGATAGCGGTCCATCCAGTCGTCGAACACAGCCAATTCCTCGCCAATGGCTTCGATTGCTTCGGCGGCGGTGGGTTCGGACGGGTCGACGAAAGGGGTGCTCATAAGCAGGCATGTGACGACGGTGCCGGCCCTCGTCAATCGACGGGTTTGGCGTGGTCGCGCACCCAAGCGGTGAATTCCGGGTCAGACAGCTCACCGGCCGCCATGTCGAGCATGGCCACGATGGCCTCGGCGTCTGGCGCCTCAAGCGGCATGCCGTTCAACGCAAGGAACAGCACCATTGCCATGAAGCCGGCCCGTTTGTTGCCATCGACAAACGGGTGGTTGCGGGCGATTGCGATGGCATACATCGCGCCCAGTTCGGCAATATCGGCTTTGCCGTAGCCGGCGTGGTTCAGGGGCCGAGCCAGGGCGCTTTCCAGCAAGGCGGCGTCCCTTAGGCCAAGGGCGCCGCCATGCTGGGCTAGCTGCTCGCCATGCATTCGTTCGACGGTGATGCGGTTGACCCAAACCGTCACTTAGCCAATTCGTGCAGCACGTTGCGCCACTTCTTCATCAGTTGGCGCGCAACCACCATTTGCTGCTCTACATCCGGGTTGCGGACCGACAGGTTGACCCCGTCGGGTACGTCCGAAGCGAACAGGGTGTCCCCTTTCTGCACACCCAGCTTGGCCACCAACTCGCGCGGGAGGATCACCCCTACGGAATTGCCGACGGAAATCACGCGCATCTCACCCATGGCATAGCCCTCCATGGTAGAGTTATAACAGGGGTGGTAACGGCATGCTAGGTGATTATAGGATGAACCGGCTCAGATCCCCACGCGCGGCCAGCGGCGCCACCTTCTCGTTCACGTAGGCGGCATCCACCTTCACGCTATCGCCGTGGCGGTCGCTGGCGGTGAAGCTGATTTCCTCCAGCAGCTTCTCCAACACCGTCGCTAGCCGCCGGGCGCCGATGTTCTCCACGCGGTCGTTGATGTCGGCCGCCAAGTCCGCCAACGCGTCGATTGCGTCCTCGGAGAATTCCAGCGTCAGACCCTCGGTGCTCATTAGCGCGCCGTATTGCTTCAGCAGGCTATGCTCGGGCTCCACCAGGATTTGCCGCAGGTCGGCACGGGAGAGCGGCGCCAGTTCCACCCGGATGGGCAGGCGGCCCTGCAGCTCGGGCAGTAGATCGGACGGCTTGGCCAGATGGAACGCACCCGAGGCAATGAACAGGATGTGGTCGGTCTTCACCGGGCCATATTTGGTGGACACCGTGGTGCCCTCGATCAGCGGCAGCAAGTCCCGCTGCACGCCCTCCCGCGAGACGTCCCCGCCACGAAAGCCTTCGGTCGACCGGGCGCAGACCTTGTCGATCTCGTCGAGGAACACGATGCCGTTCTGCTCGGCATGGAACACGGCGTCCTTGTTGACCTGCTCGGTGTCCAACAGGTGGTCGGCCTCGTCACGGGTCAGGGCGGCGCGGGCAGCGGCCACGGTCATGCGCCGGGCCTTTTGCTGCTTGCCCATCATGCCCTTCATCATCTCGCCCAGATTGATCATCTGGCCCGGCGGCATGCCTGGAATGTCGAACTGCCCGACCGGAGAGGCGCCAGAGTCGGCGACCTGGACCTCGACCTCCTTCTCTTCCAATTCGCCATCGCGCAGCATGCGGCGGAACTTGGCACGCGTGTCGCCCCCGGCGCCCTCGCCCACCAACGCGGTGACCAGACGGTCCTCGGCCTGCGACTCCGCCTTGGCCTGCACGTCGCGGCGGGAGGACTCCCTCAGCATGGTGATGCTGACCTCGACCAGGTCGCGCACGATGCTGTCCACGTCGCGCCCGACATAGCCGACCTCGGTGAACTTGGTGGCCTCCACCTTCAGGAACGGAGCCTGCGCGAGCTTGGCCAGCCGGCGGGCGATTTCGGTCTTGCCGCAGCCGGTGGGGCCGATCATCAGGATATTTTTGGGCACGACCTCTTCGCGCATGATCTCGGGCAGTTGCTGCCGCCGCCAGCGGTTGCGCAACGCGATCGCCACAGCGCGCTTGGCGTCATTCTGGCCGACGATGAACCGGTCGAGCTCAGAGACGATTTCGCGGGGTGAGTAGGTGGGAACGTCCATTAAAGTGTCTCGATGATCACAGAGTCGTTGGTGTAAACACAGATGTCGCTGGCAATCCGCATGGCCCGACGGGCGATGTCCTCCGAGGAGAGGCCGTCGATTTCCATGAGCGCCCGGGCTGCGGCAAGCGCGTAGTTGCCACCGGAGCCGATCGCGATCACGCCATCCTCAGGCTCCAGCACGTCGCCATTGCCGGTGAGGGTGAACGAGCGGTCGGCGTCGGCCACCGCCATCATGGCTTCGAGGCGGCGCAGGTATCGATCGGTGCGCCAATCCTTGGCCAGCTCCACGCAGGCGCGCTCGAGTTGGCTGGGGAAGCGCTCGAGCTTGGCCTCAAGCCGCTCCAGCAGGGTGAAGGCGTCGGCGGTGGCGCCCGCAAAGCCGGCCAGCACGCGCTCGCCCGCGCCGATGCGGCGAACCTTGCGCGCGTTGCCCTTGATGACGGTCTGGCCCAACGTGACTTGCCCGTCCCCCGCCATGGCAACGTGGCCGTCGCGGCGGACGCATAAAATCGTGGTCCCGTGCCAGCCGACGGGATCGTAGGGTGTGTTCTGCATGGGTTCGCAAATGGCGAGCGCGCAGAGCCTTCGCAAGGCACCAGCCAACACGGAAGGCGTGAGCGGTTTCGCAGCGTGAACAGGTGCTCTAAGACGCGCTGAATGGCCATTGAAAAAGGCGCGTCCATGACCGACACGGCTGCAGACTCCGCCCTGCTCGACGCCGGCGCCATCGGCGCCCGCCTGGACCGGTTGCCGGCCACCCGGAGCATCTGGCGGTGGGTGGCGCTGCTGAGCCTCGGCGGCTTCTTCGAGTTCTCCGACCTGTTCCTGACCGGCGCGATCGCGCCTGGCCTGGTGCGCGACCATATCCTGACGGTCAGCACGCCGGGCCTGTTCGGCACCTCCGGGATCGCCAGCTTCGTGGCCGCGCTGTTCTCCGGCCTGTTCGTCGGCACCATGCTGTTCGGCTTCGTGGCGGACCGGTTTGGCCGGCGCACCGTCTTCACCGTGTCGCTGCTCTGGTACGCGGCCGCCTCCAGCATCATGGCGCTACAGACGGATGCTTTCGGCCTGAACCTGTGGCGCTTCATCGCCGGCGTGGGTATCGGCGTCGAACTGGTGACAATCGACACCTACATTAGTGAGCTGGTGCCCAAGCATGTGCGAGGCCGGGCGTTTGCGGTGAACCAGACAGTGCAGTTCGCCTCCGTGCCGACGGTGGCGTTCCTGTCCTGGCTGCTGGTGCCCAATGATCCTGCTGGCTTTTCCGGCTGGCGCTGGGTGGTGCTGATCGGCTCGGTGAGCGCGATTGGGGTGTGGTTCATCCGCCGCCGCGTGCCGGAAAGCCCACGCTGGCTAGCGGCCCATGGCCGGCTGGCGGAGGCGCAGGCGATCATGACGGCGCTGGAGCAACGGGTGGCCGCCGAAAGTGGCGCGCCGTTCAGCGCACCTGGCCGGCCGGAGCCGGTGCTTCCAGGGGGCAGCCTGATGGAAGCGTTGCGGCCGCCGTATGCCCGCCGCACCGTTATGCTGATCGTGTTCAATATCTTCCAGACTGTGGGCTTCTACGGCTTTGCCAACTGGGTGCCGACCTTGCTGGTCAGGCAAGGCATCACGCTCACCTCGTCACTGGGCTACACGTCTATCATCGCGCTTGCGGCACCGCTTGGGCCCTTGTTGGGGGCGGGATTTGCCGATCGGGTTGAGCGCAAATGGCTGATTGTCACGGCAGCCGGCTGTATCGGGCTGTTCGGCCTGTTGTTCAGCCAAACCACTGCAACGCTTGCAATCATCGCATGCGGCGTGATGCTGACCTTGTCGTCCAACATCATGTCGTTCGGCTTCCACGCCTACATGGCCGAACTCTACCCGACACGGATCCGGTCGGTTGCCGTGGGCTTCGTCTACTCGTTCAGCCGCATCTCCGCTGTGTTCAGCGCCTTCTTGATTGCGTTCTTCCTGGGCAAGTTCGGCACTTTAGGGGTGTTCGTTTTCATCGCGGGCAGCATGGTGATGGTGATGGCGGCGATCTCCACCGGCCCAGCGGTCAACAACCGGCCGCTGGAGCAGATTTCGCACTGATCCGGCAAGCTCGCGGGCTTAGAGCATGTTCCGTTCACTCGCGTTCACTCCACAAGCTCTAGCTCGTTGTT
>CAXTRX010000169.1:0-4696 GCA_964246785.1 uncultured Acetobacteraceae bacterium
CCCTTCTCCCTCTCCCTCTGGGAGAGGGCCGGGGTGAGGGGCCGGTGCGCAGCATCGTGCCTGTGCCCCCCTCTCCCGCGAACAGCGAAAGAGCGAGACGCCCTTTGCGATAGCCCTGCCCAAAGGCAGAGGGCTTTTAGCAGCACAGGGCGCTTCGTCTAAGGTGGCGAGAGGCCGAGGCTTGCCGCGGTCTGGGTGATGGCGGCCCAGGTGTCGACCTGCAACGGGATGCCAAGCTGCAGCCGCGTCTGCCGGGTTCGTGCTTCGGGCTCGCCGGGCACGAGCACTTCGCCGCCAGGCACGGCTGGCCGGGATGCCTTCACGTACAGCGCGTACTCGCGAGCCGTGCGGGCGAAGTCGGCGGCGCCGAAATGGCCCGGATCAAGGTAGATCGAAAGCATGCCGTTGCCGATCTGCCCGCGCCGGCCGCTTGGGATGGGGCCCGAGGTCGGCCCGCCAGTCAGGCAGCCAGCCAGGATTTCGCACATGAAGGCGATGCCAGAGCCCTTGTGGTCGCCGAACGCCCGCAACGCGCCCAGGCCGGCGCCAGAGTCGCGCACCGTCGTGCCGGCGAGCGGGCCATACAGCGTCTGCGGGTCGCTCGACAGGGTGCCGTCCGGATCAATCAGGGCGCCGTGCGGCACCGGCTTGCCGCCGTTGGACGCGACCAGCACTTTGCCTTCCGCCACCACCGAGGTGGCAAAATCCAGGATCAGCGGCTCGGGGCCGTCTTGCGGCGCACCGATGCAGACGGGATTGGTGGAGAACCGCCGGTCGACGCCGCCAAACGGCGCTACCAGCTCGCCGCGCGCGACGTTGACGAAATGGATCGAGACCAGCCCGGCCGCGGCGGCGCGCTCCGCCCAGTCGCCAATGCGGCCGATATGGCCGGAGTTGCGCAGGGCGATCACAGACATGCCGGCCGCCTTCGCCTTGCCGATCCCCAAATCCACCGCGAGCGGGCCGATGGTCTGGCCGAAGCCGAACCCGCCATCCACCACCGCATGGCTGGCGCTCTCCTTCACCACCTCGAGGCTGCGCCCTGCGACGACCGATCCGTTCTGCAACCAAAAGATGTAGCGCGGCACCCGGATCACGCCGTGGCTGTCATGGCCTGCCAGGTTGGCGCCGATCAGGTGGTGGGCGATGCGTTCGCCCTCCTCCTGGCTCGTTCCCGCCGCGGCAAACATCGCAGCGATGAAGCGCTGCAGCTCGGGGACTGGGACCGTGGTGGTCGGTAATTCGTCTGCCATGCTCGCCTCCTAGGCTTCAACCGGCCGGTGGCCATGCAGGCCCTGGGCGAATGCCCGCCAAAACTGGTTATCGGTTGGTACGATGGTGAGATCAGCCACCGTGGCGCGGGCCGGCATGCTGGCCGCGAACACCGCAGCGGCGGCGACATCCTCCGCATGCAGCATGCGCGCGCGCTCGGCCGCGCTGGGCGGCACGGGACGGCGGTCCAGGATTTCAGTTGCGACCTCGCCGGGGTGAATGCAGATGGAGCGGATATTGTTCACGCCTTCTTCCGCGTTCAAATGCGCGCTCATGTGCCGCAATCCGGACTTGCTGGCGCCATAGGAAGAGCCCGAAGCAGGAAACAGCGTCACGGCCGCCACCGATCCAATGTGGATCAGGATGCCGTCGCGTTTCGCCCGCATGCCGGGCAGCACGGCCAAGCTGCAGAGGAAGGGGCCGCGCAGGTTGACGTCCAACACCCCGCCCACTGCCTCAGGCGTCAGATCCTTGAAGTAGCGGCCGGGCGTGTTGCTGCCGGCGTTGTTGATTAGTATGTCGACCGGCCCCAGCGCGGCCACAATGGTCTCGTGGGCGCGGGTGACGGCCGCCGGGTCAACAAGGTCGGCAGCCACGATGGCGGCGGCGGGGCCAATTGCGGCGGCGGTTTCAGCCAGGGCGTCCGCGCGGCGGCCGGTCAGCGCCACGCGGGCGCCGGACTGGGCAAAGGCGATTGCGGTGGCGCGGCCGATCCCGCTGCCGGCGCCCGTGACCCAAACGGTTTTGCCTTCGATGCTCATTGGCGTGGTCTCCCATCCTTACTTACCATGCTCATGCTGGCCCGGCGTCGATGCAAGGGCGTCTAAGCGGTGCACCGGTGGGCGGCGTGCAGCAATGGCGTTTGCCGGTTTGCCCAGCTAAGCCGGGCAGGGATGGGATATTGGGAGCCGGTTTATGAGAACGACGCTTATCGACGCTGCGGCGCAGCCGGGCGCATCCCGCGCGATGTGGCTTCGCATGGCCGAACGCTTCGTCCGGGTCGCGGTCTGGTCGATCATCAACGCGGCGCTGATGTTTGCCGAGCATCTGGCCGAGATGCTCGCGCCGCTGCTGCTGATGGCGGGCGGGATCTGGTGGCTGATCCCCCGCGCGCTGGACGCCATCAGCCTGGACGGGCAGCCGGAGGAAGTGCTGCAGCTTGTCCGCGCCCACATCCCGCATGAGGTCTATCTGGATGGGACCTACTACACAGCAGCGAGCTTGGTGACCGATGCGCTCTGGCTGGTGGCGGTGGTGGCAATTTGCCGCACTCTGTCAGCGGCGCTCGCCTTCTTGTTACTCGAGCAGCGCTGACAGATCGGAGGGACGTCATGGAGTATCGGCCGCCGCACCATACCACGCAGAATTTTTCCATCACCAAGCCTGCGGCGTCGGGACGGCGCGGCATGGTTGTGGCGCAAAGCCAGGACGCCGCGCTGGCGGGGGTCGCGATCCTGGATGCGGGGGGCAACGCGGTGGATGCGGCGGTGGCCACGGCGCTGGCGCTGGCGGCGACCGAGCCTTGGAACTCGGGGCTGGGTGGCATCGGCTTCGCGGTGGTGCATCGCGCCGGACAGAGCCGGGCCGAGACGGTCGATTTCGGCCCGGTTGCCCCAGCCGGGCTGAACCCGCAGGCCTATCCGCTCACCGGAGAGGACCAGCAGGAGCTGTTTGCCTGGCCGGGCGTGGTGGGCGATGTGAACATCCATGGCCCGCTGTCCTTCACCATCCCGTCGGCGGTGGCAGGGTATGCCCTGATGCATGGGCGCTGGGGCAAACTGCCGCTGACGGAGCTGATTGCCCCTGCCATCGCCCTGGCCAAACGGGGTTTGTCGCGCGATTGGTTTACCACGCTGCGGATTGCCTCGGCGGCGTCCACGTTGCGGCTGTATCCGAGCAGCGCTGCCATCTACCTGCCCGACGGACTACCGCCGACCCCGCCGTATGCAGGCACGCCGGGCTACCTGCCGCTCGGCCGCCTCGCGGACACGTTGGAGCGGCTGGGACGGGCAGGCTGGCGGGACTTCTACGAGGGCGACATTGCCGCAGCGCTCGCTTCGGATTGCGTTGATCTCGGCAGCGTCCTGAGCGCTGCCGACCTGCGCCACTGTGAGGCGCTGGTGCGTCCGGCGCTCCAAATCCCTTGGCATAGTGGGCGCACCATCCAGCTTGCCGACGGCCTCACGGCGGCGCCGACCTTTGCGCGCGTGCTCGATGCCATGCGTGGCCACCCCCATGGCAGCACTCCGGATGCAGCTTGGTTCAGCGCCCTCGCCCGGGCGATGCAGGCGGCTTACCGCGAGCGGCTGCAGCGGCTTGGTGCGGTCGAGCCGCAATCGGCCGCGTCTTGCACGAGCCATATCTCAGTGTGTGACGAAGCTGGCACGGGGATTGCGCTGACCACGACGCTTCTATCTTCGATGGGCAGCCGCGTTGTGCTGCCGCAAACGGGAGTGCTGATGAACAACGGTATCATGTGGTTCGATCCGCGGCCGGACCAGCCTAATTCGGTGGCACCCGGCAAGCGTGCGCTGAGCAATATGTGCCCGGTGGTGGTGCGGCAGGACGCTTTGCCGGGCGAACAGGCTGGGCCGATGCTGGTGGCAGGGGCCTCGGGCGGGCGGCGCATCATGGCAGCGGTCGCTCAGATGCTCGCCTTCACGCTCGATTTCGGCATGGACCCGGCCATGGCTGCACATCATCCGCGCATCGACGTGTCGGACCCGGACAAGATCAGTGCCGATAACCGGCTGCCGGCCGGCGTCATTCAGGCGTTGCGGGTGGAAGGCCCGGTCGAGCTGCTCGAGCATGGCGTGCTGCCGCCTAACTTCGCCTGCCCAAACATGATCCTTTGCCACGCGGACGAGCGGACCGGCATTAGCGATACGATGTCGCCGTGGTCCGCAGCGGTTGCGCAAGCATGAGACAGTGGCTTGCAGCGTTGATGCTGCTGCTCCCGGCCGCGTGTGCGACCGGGCCGAACCTCGTCATGATCAACCCGGCGACCGGGGCAACAGTGGGTTGCGCGCCGCCGGATTTCGGCGCCGACTCAGGCCAATTCCTGGTCTCGCGGGAATGTATCGCCGCGTGCCAAGCGCATGGGTTCGAGCCCGATCCCGATGGCCATGCGGTTGCCTCCGACAGCCTCGTTCCATCGGCCTGCCGCAATTGAGTGAAGCCGAGGCCGACCCGGCGCTGCTGCCCGCCGAGGCGCTGCTGGAGGGATACCGGCAGGGGACGCTGGATCCGGTCACGGTGCTGCAGGCCGTCACTGAGCGGATTGCCCGGCTAAACCCGAGGGTGAACGCGTTTGCGGTGCTTAATCCACGCGCGTTGGAGGCCGCCGGAGAGAGTGCCGCACGGTGGCGGGCGGGCCGTCCGGTGGGGGCGTTGGACGGCGTGCCCTGCACCGTGAAGGATCTGC
>CAXTRX010000170.1:0-4624 GCA_964246785.1 uncultured Acetobacteraceae bacterium
TGTACGAGCTGTAGGGCGCGGCTATACGCGCTGATCGTGTCGCGCAACAATTGGGCCTCGACGTCCAAACCCCGCATGGCGAGGTAATCGCTGGCGAGTTGAGCGTGCAAGCTCAACCGCGTGGTCTCCAAATCCGCCAGGCTCGCCTGGGCGGCCGCCTTGCCGGATTTGATTGCATTGGCGACCCGGTCCCAGACATCGACCTCGTAGGTGGCCTGCGCTGAAATCGAGTTGTTGAGATACGAGTTCGGCTGCCCGCGACCCCGCCGCGGCCGACGGTCGGATTGCCGGTCCGACTCGACATTGGCGCCCACCGCCAGCGTTGGGAACAGCCCGGCCTCCGCCTCCTGCGACAATGCGCGCGATTGGTCCGAAGCCGCGAGCGCCGCAGCCAAGGTGGGACTGCCCGCGTCCACCCGGTCCTCCAGGCCGCTCAGGAAGTTGTCGCCGTACATCGTCCACCAGTCGCCCCGCGGCAGATTGTCCGCAGGGGCTGCCTGCTGCCAGCGACCGGCCTCCTTATAGTCCACCGGCACGCTGACCAGCGGCACGGTGTATTTCGGCGCAAGATCGCAGCCGGCCAACACGAGTCCCAGCGTGAGCACGCCACCCGCCGCCAGCCTCACCGCGCAGCTCCGGCGCTGGCCTCCACCTGAGCGCTCCCCGCCGGGCCATTTGGCGGGGCGGCAACCCTGACGACCGTGTTGGCCTCGAGCGAGTCGGACGGTGCATCGATGATCTTGTCATTGGTGGAGATACCAGAATCGACCTCAACCTCGGTGCCAAGGTCGCGGCCGATCCGGATCGGCTTGAGCACCACCTTGTCGCCCGATCCGACGGTTGCGACCTCCATCCCGTGCTCGCGGAACAGCAGCGCGCTGGTGGGTAGGGTAAGGATTTCGGAATTGGTCGGCAGCTTGAAATGCACCTCGACATAAGCGCCGGGCCATAACTTGCCGGCCTGGTTCTCGGCGACTAGTTGCACCAACACGGTGCGGGACTCCTCCGTGATCGCATTGGCCGTCGTCAGCAGCTTGGCCTGAAAGGTTTGATCCGGATACTGCGAAAGCTTCAGGTCGGCTTCCATGCCGTCATGCAGGTCGGCGGCGTAAACCTGGGGCACGCGAACGTAAATCCGCATGGCGTGGATGTCCGATACGGTGAATAACGGACGTCCGCCGGAGCCGATGTTGATGAGGTCGCCAATGTCGGTGTTGCGCGCCGTTACAACCCCATCAAACGGGGCGGCCAATCGCTTGAAGCTCTCCAGTGCCTCCAACCGCTTGACGTCGGCATCGGCGGCCGTGACGAGCGAGGCTCTTGCCTCTGCGTCGCCCGACTTCTCGTCAGTGGTCTGCTGCGAGACGGATTGCGAGCTAAGCAGGTTTTTCCAGCGCTTGGCCGTGAGATTGGCGAGCCGGGCGTCCGCCTGGACACTGGCGAGCCGGGCGCGAGCCTGGTCGAGCTGCTGGTCCAGATCAGGCGCCTCGATCACGCCGAGCACCTCGCCCGCCTTCACCCGCGCGCCGATGTCCTTGTACCAAATCTTGAGGTAGCCGTTCACGCGGGCATAGAGTGGGGCTTGATACCAAGCCTGGATGTCGCCCGGCAGAACAATTTGCTGGTCGGGCTCACCATGCTTGGCCTGGACCACCTTGACCGAGGGCACGGCCTGGGCGTTGGTCCAGGTCGCCAATTTGCTGTCGCTGTTCTTGCGGCTGAGGATACCGGTCGCGGCAATGACCACCGCGCCGAGCAGCGTGACCACACCCACAATGCGCAGGGCCCAGCGTCGCTTCTTCTTGGGCGTCTCAGCGTTCATGGGTGCTCCAAACGTCCAGCATAGAAGGCCACACTACGCGGTTAGGAGCAGTCCAGCCCCTACGCATGCGAGGCAAGCGCCGGCGTCGCCTGCTCGGACTGGGTCTTACGGCGGCCGTGCACGATGCTGAACACCACCGGGACGAAGAACAGCGTGGCTGTGGTGGCGCAAAGCAATCCGCCGATCACCGCCCGCCCAAGCGGGGCGTTCTGCTCGGCGCTGAGGGCGGTTGGCAATAGACCGATCATCATGGCGAGCGCGGTCATCAGCACCGGGCGGAAGCGGCCGAACCCAGCCTCCACCGCGGCAGTCAGGGCATCTGCCCCCTCGGTCATCTGCGCGCGGGCGAAGCTGACGACCAGGATGGAGTTGGCCGTTGCCACTCCCATGCACATGATCGCCCCGGTCAGCGCCGGCACCGACAGCGTCGTGTGAGTGATGAACAGCATCCACACGATGCCCGCGAGCGCCGCCGGCAGTGCGGTGATGATCACGAACGGATCGAGCCAGGATTGGAAGTTCACCACGATGAGCAGGTAGATCAGCACGATCGCGAAGGCCAAGCCGCTGAACAACTGGCTATAGGCGCTCGTCATGGTCGTGACCTGGCCGCGCAACACAACCGACGAGCCCTGTGGCACGTCCTGCGCCGTGTCCGTCAGGATTTGTTGGATGTCCTCCGCCACGGCGCCCAAGTCGCGGCCGTGGGTAGTGGCGTAGATGTCGATCGCCGGCTGCACGTTGTAGTGCGACACCACGGCGGCCGTGGGACCCCGGGTGACGTTTGCCAAGGCGCCGAGCAACTGCGAGCCGCCGGGTGCGGTGATCGGCATGTTTTTCAGGTCGTCCATCGTGTCGATGTAGTATTGCGGCATCTGCACCACGATCGGATACGACACGCCGTTGCGCGGGTTGAGCCAGAATGTGGGCGCCGTCTGGATACTGCCCGCCAGGGAATCGAGCATGGTGGTGGACGCATTGCGCTCGCTCAGCCCCACCTGGTTGGCGAAGGAGCGGTCAAAATCCACGTTCAGCGTTGGCTGATTGAATTCCTGCTGGATGCGCGGGTCGGCCACACCCGGCACCCGACTGATACGCTCCAGCAGCTTGTTGGCGTAGATGCGGTTAGCGTCGGCATTGTTGCCAATGACCTGGACGTCGATCGGCGCCGGCAGGCCGAAATTCAGAATTTGCGTCACGATGTCGGCCGGCAGGAACGAGAAGGTCGCATCGGGGAATTGGCGGGGCAACTGCTCGCGCAGCGTATCGACATAGCCGCCAGATGGCGTGTCTTGCTTCAGCGAGATCAGCACGTCGGCGTCCTCGGCGCCGATGGTGCCGGAGTTGTTGTAGGCCATATTGATGCCGCTGACCGGCAAGCCGATGTTGTCGACGATCGTGTCGAGATCGCCGGGCGGAATGACGCGACGCACCTGCGCCTCCACCAAGCCGACCAGGCGCGACGTTTCTTCGATGCGGGTCCCTGTCTGCGCGCGAACATGCAGTTTGATCTGCCCGGCATCCACCGAGGGGAAGAAATTCTGCCCCAGAAACGGCGCCAGGCCGAAGGACACCACCACCGCCGCGAGAAAGCCACCGACGAATAGCCAGCGGCGCTCAAGCGCGCCTTCCAGCAAGCCCTTGTAGCCGCCGCGCACCCGTTCGAAATTCCGCTCAAAACCACGCTGGAACATCGTGAACGGGTTGCGGGTGGGCGGTGGCGGCTGGCCTTCCTCGTGATGGGCGTGCGCCTGGCCGCTCAGCAGGAACGCCGCCATCGTCGGCACGAGCGTGCGCGAGAGCACATAGGAGGCGATCATCGCGAACACGACCGCCTCGGCCAGTGGGCGGAACAGAAAGCCGGCAACCCCGCCCAGGGTGAACATCGGCACGAACACGATGCAGATGCACAGCAGCGACACGGTCGCCGGCACCACGATCTGCCGTGCGCCATCCATGATTGCCGGCTCGATCTCCTTGCCCTGCTCCAGATGGTAGTTGATGTTCTCGATGGTCACGGTGGCGTCGTCGACCAGGATGCCGACCGCGAGCGCAAGACCTCCCAAGGTCATGACGTTGATGGTCTCACCCAGCACCGACAGCGCGGTGACCGAGGCCAGGATGGCCAACGGAATCGAGATCGTGATGATCAGCGTGGATCGCCAACTGCCCAGGAACAGCAGGATCATCAGGCCGGTCAGCGCCGCGGCGATGGCGCCCTCACGGATCACGCCAGAGACCGCATCGTTGACGAAGACCGACTGGTCGCCGACGGCGTGCAGCTCCAGACTTTTGGGCAGCGACTCCTTGATCTTCGGCAGCAGCGCCTTGACACCGTTGATGACGTCCAGCGTGGAGGCGGAGCCGGACTTCTGGATCGTCATCAGCACCGCGTGGGTGCCGTCCACCCGCACCATGTTGGTCTGCGGCGGCGAGCCGTCATGCACGAAGGCGACGTCGTGGATATAGACGATCGTGCCGTTGACCTTCTTGACCGGCAGATCGTTCAGCTCCGCGATCTCCTGCGGCGCGTCGTTCAACGAGACGATATATTCGAACTTGCCGATCTTCTCGGTGCCGACGGGCGTGATCAGGTTCTGCGCGGCGAGCGCATCCACCACGTCCTGTGCCGAGAGGCGATAGGCCTGCAGCTTCTGCTGGTTGATGTCGACCTGGACCTGACGGACCTTGCCGCCATAGGGCGAGGGGATCGCCGCGCCCGCCACCGTGGCAAGCTGCGGGCGGATAAAGTTCTGCCCGTCGTCGAACAACAGCGACTGCGACAACGTCTTGCTGGACAAC
>CAXTRX010000171.1:0-4580 GCA_964246785.1 uncultured Acetobacteraceae bacterium
GCCCAACGAGGGGCTTTGCAGTGGCCAAGAGGCCCATCACCCCGGCCCTCTCCGGTCAGGGACGGCAGAGGGAGACTGAACGGCGTGTTTAGGACTGAGATCGGTGATGGAAACGGGCGGTGAACTCGGTTAACGCCTCGACTTCCTGCAAGAGAACTGTTGTCGATGCGGTGCTTTGCTCGACCATGGACGAATTTTGCTGCGCCACCTGGTCGGCTTGCCGGATGGCGGTGCTCACCTCTGCCAGGCCGGTGGTTTGATTTTGGCCGGCGTCGGCGATTTCGTTGACAGCGGTGCTGATGGCAACGACCTGGTCGACGATGCGACCCAATGTTTCCCCAGTTTCGCCAACCAGCTTCACGCCTGCACTGACCTGATTGCTCGAGGCGGAAATCAGCGACTTTATTTCGCGGGCGGCATCGGCTGACCGTTGAGCAAGCGCGCGGACTTCGCTTGCGACCACGGCGAAGCCGCGACCGGCATCGCCGGCCCGGGCTGCTTCGACGCCAGCATTCAGCGCCAGCAAGTTGGTTTGGAATGCAATCTCATCGATAACGCCGATGATTTGGCCGATTTGGTTGGAAGACCGCTGGATCTCGGCCATCGCGGCCATGGCTTGCTGCATCACGGCGCCAGAGTGCTCGGCATCGGAGCGGGTACGAGCGACTGCCGTTCGTGCCTGGTTGGCACCTTCAGCGGTCTTGCGCACCGTGTCAGCAAGTTCGACCAAAGCAGAAGAGGTCTGCTCCAGGCTTGCAGCCTGGTGCGCGGTGCGTTGGGAAAGGTCGTCGGCAGAGTGGCTGAGCAGGACGGCGCCGGAGCGGATGGCAACCGCAATTGCGGCAATGTTTTGCACCAGGCCTTCTATGTGGTTTGAGGCGAGGTTGAAATCGGCTGCGAGCCGTCGGTATTGGGGTTGGAAATCGGCCTCGACGCGATAGGTGAGGTCGCCCTCAGCCAGCCGGCCCAAGCCTGCTGCCAACGTATGGACGACCAGAGCCAAGGCCTGCTCGTTGCGCTGCGTCTCCGCGGCCCGTTGCGCCCGCTCGCTATCCAATTCACGGTGCCGGGCTAATGCCTCAGCTTGTTGCTCGCGGGCCAGTTCAGCGGCTGCCGTGACCTCGCGCAGACTATGCTCGGCGGACACCGACCAAGCGGTGAAGCGCTCGGTCATCCAAATCAGAGCTGCGGTTTCGAGCACGAGAATGACAGCATGCAGGATGACCCGGTCCAGATGGGGGCCGCCGGGGAACACCAGGGACGACGCGAGGAAGTTGAGGCCCAGGTGGTGCACCGCCACCAGGCCGGCACCGAGCAGCAGAACGTCCCGGTCACAATAGACCGTCAGCAGCGCCAGCATCGCAAAATAATACATGTGGATGTCGACCTGCATCTTGCTGCCTTCACAGGCTGCAAGCAGGAGCGACACCATGGCAATCAGGCCGGCGCAAATCAGCAATCTGGTCGATTTTGCGTGCGGAGAGCGCAAGCAGGCAGATGTTGCTACAATGGCGATTGAGGCGGCGGCACCCGTGATCCATGGCCAAGCATTGCTCATGTAGGCAGCGACGCCACCCACCAGCACGACATGGAACCATAGGACGGCGACGAACAATCGGCCGGCTGTTGCCTGTAGACTAGCGCGGTTGTCGGTCATGTCGCGGCCTCACTCTGGGCGGCGGGCCGATGAGTGGGAGTGGTGCAGAGCCCGAGAGCTTGCGGGTCCAGCAGGAGCCATGCTCCGGCCTGGCTGAGTTCGCGCCGGGCGACGGGACGGCTGGGCAGGACGACGACGACGAAGCCAAAGTTGCCGTAGCGCAGCACTGCACCGGCGCTGGCTGCAGCGGACATGGCGCGGTCCGCACTCCACCATGGCGGGAAGATTGCAGCGACGGCGCCTTGGGTTGGCGGGCGCAGTGTTACGGCGGCCGCGGCCATGGTTGAAGCGCCGACGAATGCCACACAGGCCAACCAAGACTTCAGACTCCCTGCCATGCTCACCCCCGGTAACGGGTGGAATTTACGGAGGGAATACTAAGGATTGGTTAGCGCATTGGCGGGCGACGCCCTCAATGGAGGTTGTGGTGACGGACTCGGAGCTAAGCTAACGGCTGTGTTTGACGGGCCTGGCACCCTCACCCCGGCCCTCTGCCAACAGGAGAGGGAGCAGAGAACGAGGGACGGGCGTACTATTGACCAGCCAACCGCGTCTGCCAACCGGCGCCGTCCCACACGCGCACTGCCACGCTCGGCTCGCCATCTTCGGCAATCGTGATCTGGTTATACCCATTCGGCTCACCCCGCAGCCGCACGGACGTGGCTGTGGCACCTTGCAGGATCAGCGGCGCCGTGCCGCCCGGCAGCGCTACCCGGGTAAACCCCCGATGCAGATGCCCCGCCAAAACCAGCCGGACCCGGTGAGCCGCAAGCGCCCGCAGCGCCGCCACAGCGCCCCCCGCAACCGGCGTTCCGGGCGCCGTGAGCGGCGGCAACAGCGGATGGTGCATCACCACGATCTTCACCAAGGCAGGCGGCAATGCTTCCAGCTGCGCCAGCAGCCGCGCCAGTCGCCGGTGCGTCACCCGCCCGCGCGACCAGTCCCAATGCAGCCCCAACCGCCGGGCCGAGTTCAGGCCGACCACCGCCACCCGCTCGTTGCGCCAGGTCGGCGCGAGGCTGGGCGAGATGATCCGGCGCCAACGCGCGTAAGGATTGGTGAAGCGCTCGATCAGGTTATACGGCGAGATGTCGTGATTGCCCGGCACAGCCAGGCTCGGCGCGCGCAACCCGTCGATGAATGCCCGAGCGGCGCGGAACTCGCCCAAGCGCGCACCCTGGGTCAGGTCGCCGCTGATGGCCACCAGGTCAGGCGGCTCCGCATTCAACTCGTCTAGCAGGGCCGCCACCACCGCTGGGTTTTCCGCCCCGAAATGCAGGTCGGTGATATGCGCGATGCGGGTAGCACTCAAACCGGAGGAACCAGCACACGCATGGCCGCAGGGCGCAGCCGGTAGCGCAACGGCGGGGTGAGCAGGCTCAGTTCGCCATCGTTCATCACGTGAAGCGCGCGATCTGGCCCAGCAATGTCCACCGAGCGGGCGGACCGCTCACGCAATAACGGGTTGCGCCGGCCTAGCAGCAGCCGCATGGCCAGCCCCAGCAGGGACCGCGCACCCAGCCGCCCCACCACATAAACGCCGAGCACGCCCCCATCCAGCACTGGGCGGCCAAACGTGCGGCCGCTCATCGGGTCCACTGGGTTCACGGTGATGGTCAGCGCCGCAGCGTCCAGCGGCAAGACTTCCCCATCCGCCACGACAGTGACCCGCAGCCGCTGGGCGCACACCAGTTGGCGCCAGATCGCCTGCGCCATCCGGGTTATGGCGTGCACGCCCGCGCCACGGGTTTGCTCGCGCGTGCGCCCCAGCCGCGCTGGCAGCCCGAGCATGGAGGCGCACAGAAACACCTGGCCGTTCACCTCTCCGACGTCGATTGCGCGCAGACGGCCCTGCCCAATCAACGCGACGGCCGCCGCGATGTCCCCAATCGGCAAGCCCAGATCGTTGGCAAGCAGGTTCATCGTGCCAAAGGGCAGGATGGCGAGCGGCAACTCCCGCCCGGCCATGACGAGCGCAGCACAGGCAACCGTGCCGTCGCCACCCGCCACCACCACGGCATCGGTTCCGGACTCGGCAGCCTGCGTCATTCGCTCCGCCAGCGTGCCGGCACCCTCTGGAATGAACAGCGGGTTGAGCCCGGCCGCGGCAAAGATGTCCCCCAACGTGTGCTGGTGCGCACCGTCCAGCAGGGCGCCGGCGCGGCCGTTCATCACCACCGCGACCCGGCGGATCATCGTGCGACGGCGCCGTTCAAGTTAGGAAAACGACAGGCCAGCATGCCCCGCCTTGCTCTATGGCTGCTTCGGCTGACCAGGCAGGCTGCGCTGCATGAGCACAACCGCCGCCCCGCCGTGCTGCACGACCTCCACGCTCTGCCATCCAGCCCGGGCATAAACCCGTTCTGCGGTGCCCGTGTAGAGCCAGAGCGTGTCGAATCCTGCCAGAGTGGCCGCCGCCTCCACCGCACCGATCAGCCGGCCGGCGAGGCCCTGGCCGCGCCACTCGGGCGCCACCACCACGCCGGCAAGCCAGGGCGTCAGGTCGGGGCGCTCCTCAAGATCCTCGGCCGTGAGGCTCGCCGTGCCAACGGGCTCGCCGTCTGCCAGGAGCACGAGCGTTTGCGGCAGCGGCAGGGCCGCCACCGCCGTCTGCTCCGCCTCCGCCAGCACGCTGTCATAGGTTCGGCCATGGCGGCGGAAAAACGCGTCCCAACGCCAGCGCGCCGTAATCGGCACCAAGTCAGGCCGGTCCGCGGTCGAAGCTATGCTGTAGATCAAACCCCACCTCCAAGGCGGCGCAGGAATTAAAAACTTTCCTTCAGTCCTGTCACCAGCGAGCCGCGGAATGGGCTGTTGCTCACTGGGACCGCACCCGTTCCCGGCGGAGCCTTGGGTAGGAACGGGATTTCAAGCGACCCGGTCGTGCTGGGCGCGGGCGGGCGCGACAGATACGGGGTGGGCC
>CAXTRX010000172.1:0-4506 GCA_964246785.1 uncultured Acetobacteraceae bacterium
CGTGCGCGAGAGCACATAGGAGGCGATCATCGCGAACACGACCGCCTCGGCCAGCGGACGGAACAGAAAGCCGGCAACCCCGCCCAGGGTGAACATCGGGACAAACACGATGCAGATGCACAGCAGCGAGACGGTTGCCGGCACCACGATCTGATTGGCGCCGTCCAAGATCGCCGTCTTGATCTCCTTGCCCTGTTCGAGATGGAAGTTGATGTTCTCGATCGTGACCGTGGCGTCGTCCACCAGAATGCCGACGGCAAGCGCCAGGCCGCCCATGGTCATCACGTTGATCGTCTCGCCAAGTGCGGACAGCGCGGTCAGTGACGCCAGGATGGCCAGTGGAATGGACACCGTGATGATCAGGGTCGAGCGCCAACTGCCCAGGAAGATCAGGATGAGCAGCCCGGTCAGCCCGGCGGCGATCAGCCCTTCGCGAATGACGCTGGTGACGGCGTCGGTCACGAACACCGACTGGTCGCCAACCGCTTTGAGCGTAAGGCTTTTGGGCAGCGATTCACGGATTTTGGGCAGCAGCGACTTAACGCCCTCGATGATGTCAAGGGTGGAGGCCGCACCCGCCTTCTGAATGGTCATTAGCACTGCCGGGTTGCCGTCCACGTGCACCACGTTGATCTGCGGCGGGCTGCCGTCATGCACGAAGGCCACGTCGCGGACGTAGATGATGGTCCCGTTGGCGCGCTTGATCGGCAAATCGTTCAGCGCCTCGATCTTCTTTGGCGCATCGTTGAGGTTGACGGTGTATTCGAACTTGCCGATCTTTTGCGTGCCGACCGGGGTGATCAGGTTCTGCGCCGCCAGCGCTTCGACAACGTCCTGCACCGACATGCCGTAGGCCTGCAGCTTGTTCTGGTCGACGTCGACCTGCACCTGGCGCACCTTGCCGCCATAGGGCGAAGGGATTGCCGCACCTGGCACAGTGGCGAGTTGCGGGCGGATGAAATTCTGGCCGAAATCCTGCAACTGGGTCTGACTGAGCGAGTTGCTGGACAGCGCCAGTTGCAGGATCGGCACGCTGGAGGCGTTGAAGGTGAGCACGTAGGGCGGCGTGATGCCGGGCGGCAACAGCTTGAGCACGGTTTGCGAGGCGGCGGTCACCTGGGCGAGGGCCGCGTTGATGTTGACGCTTGGCTGGAAGAAAATCTTGACCACGCCGTAGCCGGCCAACGACTGCGATTCGATGTGCTG
The DNA here is from genome assembly GCA_964246785.1 of uncultured Acetobacteraceae bacterium. GTDB lineage: Bacteria > Pseudomonadota > Alphaproteobacteria > Acetobacterales > Acetobacteraceae > LMUY01. The sequence goes on from CAXTRX010000172.1 coordinate 1,207, forward strand.
AATGTCGCTGACCTGACTGCTCAGCGTGCGCTCGTAATAGTAGACCACTCGGCCCGACATGTCCTCAGGCGGCAGCCCGTTATAGGTCCAGACCACGCAAATGACCGGAATGCCGATATTGGGGAAAATGTCGGTCGGCGTCTTGAAGGCTGCCAGCGTCCCGAAGATCAGGATCAGCAATGCCATCACCACGAAAGTATACGGGCGACTGAGCGCGATCCGGACTATGCCAATCATCCGAACGATCCCTCCTGCCGTGCCGCAGCTTCGCCACAAGCACCCACCGCCACGCAACAATATAGCGTTCCCTACGAAGGGCTCGCAAGACATGCCACTATATTTAATTTAATGTGATGTATTGTATGAGCGGCCCTCACTGAAAGATTGGTAATCCGATAACAATACTGTGGATGACGACTGTCAAAGCCTATGCACTCGATCGCCGCCGGCTTGCACGGCGTGTCCAGCAACCTGCGTTCGAACCTGGTGACCGATGATCACGCCCCGCCCGACCGCATCCCGCAGCATGCCCAGCCGCCGTCAGGTGTGGGCTATGGCGACTGCGGCCCTGCTCGCCGCCTGCACAACCGCCCCGCCACCGCTGACGCTCAGCGAGGATCAAAGCCGAGAGGTGGATCAGATCGGTCGATATCTCGATGGTCTGAAAAGCTTCGAGGCCCGCTTTGCTCAGGCCGGCGCCTTTGGGGGCGGCAGCGGGACGGTTTGGCTCGATCGGCCCGGCCGGCTGCGCATCCAGTACGCTGGATCGACGGCAAAGACCGTGGTCGCCAATCGGGGCATAATTGTCATCACTGACCCGGCAACCGGCGGCACCACCACGACGCCGGTCGCGCGAACCCCGCTCAGCATGCTGCTGGCGCCCGCCATCACGCTGAGCGGCCCGATCACCGTCACGGCCTATCGGGAGCAACCCGGCCTCGTGACATTGACGATCAAGAAGACCACCGCACCGGACGATGGCGCATTGACGCTGTTCCTGAACCCGTTCCCCTTGGCACTCACCGGCGTGGTGCTGACCGATGGCTACCAGCGCGACCTGGTGATGCAGCTTTCGGATTTGCGGACAAACCCGTCGCTGCCATCCGACTTGTTCCAATATCCAGCGAGCTGACTACGCCGCACGCCAGCACTCGATAGTCACACTGCAGCCACCGCCGTCGCGCGTCTCGATCAGCAGGCGGAAATCATGCAGGCGCGCGATGGCCGCGACCAGGCTGAGGCCCAGCCCGCTGCCATCGGTGCTGCTGCGGCTGCGGTCGCCGCGATGGAACCGGCGCAGCACCGCCGTCCGCTCCGCTATCGGGATGCCCGGCCCGTCATCCTCGACCCGCAGGATCGGCCCGCGCGTTGCCACCCGTAGGCTGATCCAGACGCGGCCCTGCGGGTTGAGGAACTTGATTGCATTATCAACAAGGTTGGTGAGCAGCTCGAACAACAGGTCACGGTCGCCATGCACCCGGCTGTCAGTGCCCGCCTCCACGCTGAGCAATATGTCATGGTCTTCGGCAACCGGCTCGTATAGCTCAGCGACCTCGTGGACCACTTCCCGCAGGTCAAAGCCGCTAAAGCCTGCCCGGCGGGCGCCGTGTTCGATCTCGCCGATCCGCAGCAGCGCCGCCATGGTGGCTAGAAGAGCGTCAAGTTCGCCGAGACCCTCGTCAAGCATATCGCGCGCCGCCGCGTCACCGGGCAGCAATTGACGCCGGGCACGCTCCAGCCGGCCATGCAGGCGGGTCAGTGGCGTGCGCAGGTCGTGGGCGATCCCATCACCGGCCGTCTTGACCTCGAGCATCAATCGCTCAATCTCGCCAAGCATTGTGTTGACGATGCCGGCCAAGGCGTCGACGTCGTCGCCCTGGCCGGTTGTCGGCAGGCGACGATCAAGCCGGCCGGCCATGATGGCGTGGCTGGCCGCGCGAATGGCGGCGAGCCGGCGGACAGTCCGGCCGCTCACCGCTGCCGACAAAGCGAGCGAGAGCAGCATCGCCGGGATCAAGCCCAGGAGGAGGGCGCGGGTGACGATGGCGGAAATCTCATCAATCTCATCGGCGTTGCGGCCAACCAGGAGCAAACGGCCACCGGCCGTCTGCCGAACGGCTAGCCGAATGGTAGCTGCTTCCCGCTCGCCATCCGGGTCGCGTCGGACGACCGTGGCCCAGCCGACCGAATTCGTGAGCGGCAGCTTTGGCGGCACGAACGCGATGTTGCCCACGATCAGGCGTCCGTCCGCCTCGAAAAGCCCATCGAGCCTGATCCGGCGCGAATCGTTGGCTATGTGTTGGCTGATCCGTTCGATCATCCCGTTCGGCGCCTGGGCCGCGAAACTGCGCGAATCAGCCAGCAGCAGCGTGTCGAGTTGACGCATGAGCGTGCCGACGGTCTGCCAATAGATGAAGCCGAAAATCAAGAGGACGGCGCTGATGAACGCCCCGGCGGACGCAAGCGTCCAGCGGAAGATTGTCGTGCGGGTGAACTCAGGCCGGCGCACGAAAAAGGAAGCCTTCCCCCTTGACCGTCAGCAACAGCGCAAGCTCGCCGGTGCCATCGAGCTTGCGCCGCAGCCGGCCGACATGCACGTCCACGAGGTTCGTCCGCGGATCGAAGCGGTAGTTCCACACCTGCTCGAACAGCATCGCTCGCGTCACCACCTGGCCTTCGTGGCGGACGAGATATTCGAGCAGCCGGAACTCCCGCGGCAGCAGGTCGAGCAGGCGGCGGCCACGCCGGGCGGTGCGGGCAAGCAGGTCCAGCTCGAGGTCGGCGACGCGCAGCATCGTCCGGCGCTCCGGCGCTCGCCGCAGCAGGGCATCGACGCGCGCGCGCAGTTCAGCGAAGGCGAACGGCTTGACCAGGTAGTCGTCACCGCCGGCGCGCAGGCCGCGCACCCGTTCGTCCAGCTCACCCAGCGCGCTCAGGATCAGCACCGGTGTGCCGATGCCCTTCTGGCGCAATGTCTGGACCACGCTTAGCCCGTCAAGGCCGCCCGGCAACAGCCGATCAAGCGTGATCACGTCATAGGCCTCGTGGAGGGCATGCTCAATGCCGACTGCGCCATCGCCGACATGGACGACGGCCAGGCCATGGCTGCGGAGCTCCTCGGCGATTTGCACCGCGGTCTCTGGATCATCCTCGATGACGAGCACGTTTGCCACCGCATTTCTCCGCGTCAGCCGTTAGCGGTCGGCATGACAGATCGGATGTCTGCCGACCATGGTCGCATATGCGGCAGATGGTGGTGCCCACCGGCAGAGGGGATCAGCAGCACCCACGGCATCGCGC
>CAXTRX010000173.1:0-4357 GCA_964246785.1 uncultured Acetobacteraceae bacterium
TCGCGCACCACCCGATAAGTGACGTTCTGGAAATGCTGCTGCCTGCCTATTTGACCCAGCCTACGTTATGCTGGCACTGCAACCTACCGTATGAGAAAGCCACTCCGAGATCGCTTCGAGCAATGGATTTTAGCCTCCAATGGGGTCGAGCATCTCGACATCACGACCAAGACGGAGCACGGCAAGAAGATCGCTGACTACTTAGTCCTGTATCGCCTGCGGTTTCTGAGACACCGGTTTGAGTCCTACGCGGCCAGTGCCGCGGTTGGAAGCTGCTCGGTGCGGATCGCGGCGGGCGGCCGGAAGCCGTGCCGCTCGATGAGCCAGGTCGCGTTGTAGGCAGCGCGGAACTCGATCAGCGCCTGACGGAGCTGCTCGACGGTGTCAAAGGTTCGCACCCAAAGCAGGGTCTCCTTGAGGGTGCGGATGAAGCGCTCGGCGCAGCCGTTGCCCTCGGGCGCACGCACGAAGGCGGGCGAGCTTTCGATGCCGAGGAAGGTGAGTTCCTTCTGGAAGGCGTCAGACATGTATTGGCTCCCATGGTCGTGGCGGACGGCAAGGCCCTGGGCGATCGCCTTTCCAAAGGTGCCGAAGCAGCCGCGCACGCCTTGGCGGATCGGCTCCAGCGCCTCGAAGCGTGTGGCCCGGCATGCGGCGTGGATGCCGACGCACTCAGCGCTGTGGTGGTCCACGGCGACGAACACGGCGGCTTGACCCTCCCCGGTCCACGTCGTGGTCAGGTCGGTGCCCCACATGGCATCCACCCGGTCGGGGATGATGGTCCCGTCGTGGTTGCGCGGACCCTTGGGCGAGCCGACGCGCGACGGGGCGAGCAGGCCGTGTTGTCTCATCAGCCGTAAGACGCGGCGGCGCGACGTGCGGATGCCGCCCATGCGCAGCCGGGCCCACATCTTGCGGTGGCCTTCGCCGTGGAAGGGGCAACCGGAAAGGATGGCCCGGATCGCTTCCAGCAACGCCGCATCCGCCATCGGCCCGGGTGGGCCTCGGCGCCGCGGCAGCGATGCAGGCGCCGACGCCCGGTGCCGGTGGACCGTGGCCCGCGACATGCGCCAAACCCGGCAGACACGCGCCAGCCCGTAAGGCTTGCCGCTGCTGGGCGAGACGGCCCGGCTCACCGCCTCGATCTCCGGCGTGCTAAAGGGCGGCCTGCCTCCAGCGCCGCGACCTTGGCTTCCAGCAGCTCGCGATCCAGCAACATCTCGCCCAGCTTGGCTTTCAGCCGTTCGCTTTCGATCGTTTCGGCGTCAGTGGATCGGGTGGCCAGGTTGGCCTCCCCCCCGGCCAGAAAGGCGTCGCGCCAGCCCGAAAGCGTTGCCGCCGTCACACCAAGCGTGCGCGACACGACTTCCAGGTCCTCACCCCGCAACAGGCGCAGCACGGCGTCCCGCTTGCGCTGCCGCGACATGCGCCCGCCCCGGCCAAGGCTCGTCGTATCCGCACCTGTCGTCGTTTCTGCCGTCATGTTCGTCACCCCTGTCGGCGGATACCGTCCGCATACGGGGTGTCTCAATCAACTGTAGGGCGGAGGAGTCCGGGCCTACGACGTGATCATTGAGCAGAAAGAGATTACGGTCCAGGCTGCGCCTAAGATCGAGGCAATGGAAGCCGAGATGAATAGGCTTGGCGGCGTGTATGGCTTCGATCCAGCGGCTTCCAGTGCTTTGGAAATAAGCGAAGCTATAACCAGCCCCCGCGATAAGCTGATTAATAATCCAGTCTACCTGAAGCAAATGCGGTTTTTAGAAGAGGATATGTCACGAGCAAATCGACAAATCCTGCATACGAAGCAGCGACTTTATATTCCAACAGATGGCGGTCTAGTGGTTATCCTCAACGACGTGACCGCAGAGCTGTCCACTAGAGTCACTATGGTCTTGCTATCTCGACTAATAAAGATGGTTGGACCAGATGGAAGCAGAAGATTTCAGAATATTGATGCCTTGCTGATGTTCCACGAGCGGCCGTTTTCTGGACCTCACAAGTGTATCTTGTGTATCGAAAGCGCGCATACTAATCGGCTAGTTGACATGCTTGCTCTTAGATTTATGCAAGTTTGGGTAAACGGTATACATTTCACGCAGCTGGATTATTGAAGCCCGCATCAACGGAAGATGCGCAAGCGCGGCGGACAGCCCGTTTTCCAATATCAAGCGACTGATAATACCCATTGTGAAAATGTCACGGCACGCTTGCAACAATTGGCGTGGAACGCGCTCGATACAGTTCGCGCCCTTTATTCCCGATCAGATAGGTGAGGTGGACAAGCGGTCCATAAACTTCAGAATACTCAAATCCTGAAACCATGAAACCCAGCCGTAGCTTTGGTATAATCACGGGATTATTGCTAGGAACGTGACGCGAGAAAATCTTGGAGAGATCGTTAGTAGCAGCATATTCAATAGTTGCCCCGACAAGGCGGGAGTAGATGCCCCGCCGGCGCAAATCAGGTAAGACCCCAGAGTTGACCATGTGGAGTTGACTGCCTTCGCCCTTGGAATACGACCATCCGACAAGCTGATTTTCTATAAAGGCTCCAATTCGAAGCTGCTGTAGATTATGCTCATCCGGCCCTGATATTTTAGGGCGGCGACTGGTCTCTTCAGCCAGCACCTCAGTAAGCAGAGGGCAGAGCGTCGGTTGTTATGCAGACAACGCTAAGAGGGAACGTTTAGAAAACATCAGCGCTGATCAAAGCGGCAGTGGCTTTCGAGGCCTCGGCTCTACCCACTCGCGGTGCATCTCGATTTTGAGGGATGCTTCCGCGAACGTTGTTGTTTTCGCGAGCGCCTCTGCAAACTCCATATGATGGACAACCTGCATTGCGTCGAAGGTCCAGTATTGTGTCATAAGCGGGTTGATAAAAAGCTCTGTCCCGCTTGTTCGGTTGGTTGACTGATAGTCACCGAACTCACCGCGCAGTGCGCTCGCAATCGAGTTGCATACGATGCTGCGGTGCTTAGGCTGTCTTTGATTGGCGTAATCAACGAGATCAAGGAAAGCGTCGGCTGCGGGTGTTCCTTGAACCATTGTTAGCCCGCCGAGATTGCCGCCTGTTCGGCTTAGTCGTGCCACGTTCTCCAGGAACGAGTGATGCGAGACTCCATGGAAATGATCGACCCCGAAACCGAGCGCAGCGAGCAAGGTACGATCGCCAGTGACATCACATGCTGCGATGATCGAAACAGCGTCTTCCACGACGGTGCCCAGCCCAGGCTCGTCCCCAAAAATCAGGCTGTCAGTGCCGCCGTCGACGAGGATGACCAAATCAACGGCATGGCGGCCGAGGAGAGCCTGGTAGGCGGCGCGAAGTGGTTCGACGCCCGTTTTGGCGAAGGCGTAGACCGGTGCTTCACACGAGCGTCGGCGGAGCCACTCGGCCAGCCACTTTTCAGGGAAATACGGCAGCTCCTTCGAGGCGGCATCAATCAGCCAGGTGTTTGGATCGATGCGCTCACCCCCACAATCCCACAGGTTGGAGAAGGACAAGTTGGCGAAGTTCACCGAGCACCCACGTCCCCAGAGGTAGGTGGCGATCGGTATGCCTGCATAGACGTCGAAGCCCCCACCAACCCCAGCTATCAGGACATGGCGTGCTGAATCCAACCGTTGCAGGAATGGGATCATGGGTTGGCAACTGCTGGCCCAGGGATCCTCATGTGGAGCGCTGAAGGGAAGCTCGGTTGATCTCGCGGTAAACTGTTGATCGTCCTAGTCCAATTTGGTGAGCGGCTTGGGTCGGAGACAATCCTGCCACAACGAGCTTCATAGCCGCGGCAACACGATCGGTGTCGAGCGGCTGGCGTCCTGGCCGCTTGCCCTTGGCGCGCGCTGCCGCAATGCCGTCCTTCGTGCGTTCCGCGATGAGCCGGCGCTCGAAGTGCGCGATGGCCCCGAACACATGGAAGACCAGTTCGCCTGCGGCCGAGGACGTGTCGATCTTCTCCTCCAAACTGAGTAGTGCGATGCCGCGCTCTTTCAGCATCGTCACAGTGACCAGCAACTCGCCAAGTGATCGCCCAAGGCGGTCCAGGCGCACGACCGCCAGCGTGTCGCCATGGCGGGCGTAGGCGAGCAATTCTTGCAGCCCTGGCCGATCCATGCTGCGGCCGGAGCGCACGTCAGTGAACACCTTGATGGCGCCGGCCTGGGTCAGCCGCAAGGTCTGACCCGCGACATCCTGGTCACCGGTCGAGACGCGGGCGTAGCCCAGAATGCCGGTCATGTCGTCTCCCAAACGGTCGTTCCCTGGACGGCTGCTGCAAGGCGGTGCCGGGGGGCGCGCGCCCGTCCACAGACTACGTCTCCCAATGCCGATCCGTCCATGATCAACATGCAC
>CAXTRX010000174.1:0-4314 GCA_964246785.1 uncultured Acetobacteraceae bacterium
GAGCAAGCGACTGTTAATCGCTCGGTCGTAGGTTCGAGTCCTACTTCGGGAGCCAACCTCCTTCCACCGGCAGGACCACCCATGACCAGACTGACCAACGCCAGGCTCGTCTTGCCGGAGCAGGTGCTGCTTGGCGGCGTGCTGCTTGACGGGGCTGAAATCCAAGCCGTGGAGCCCGGCGCCACCGGCGGCTCCGACATGGATGGCGATTACCTCATTCCCGGCATGATCGACCTGCATACGGACAACCTCGAGCGGCAGGTCGAGCCGCGCAGCAACGCGCGCTGGCCGTCTCGCTCAGCCATGGTGGCGCATGACGCCCAGTGCGCCGCCGCCGGAGTGACGACGGTGTTGGACGCCCTATGCCTCGGCGACCTCGGTTTCGGCCGCGGCCGCATCCGCACCTTCCTGGACGGCGTGGCGGACGGTGACGCACTGGCCGGCACGGGGCTGCTAAAGAGTGAGCACTTCTTGCATCTGCGCTGCGAGATGCCGGCCTCCGACACGCTGGCGTTGCTGGAGCCGGTCGCCGATCACCCCCGCGTCCGCATGGTCAGCCTGATGGACCACACGCCCGGCATAGGCCAATATGCCGATCTCGACCGTTACCGGCTCATGCGGCGCGACGAAGGCGTGGCGGCCTGCGCCATCGAGCGCCGCATGTCCGAGTTGCAGGAGCTGCGCGCCCGCCACCGCGACTCGAACCGGCGCGCCACGCTGGATCGGATGTGCCGCACCGGCGCTGTCCTGGCCAGCCATGACGACCGAACGGCCGAGGAGATCGAGGAGAATCGCCGCGATGGCATCCAGGTCAGCGAGTTCCCCATGACCATGGCGGCGGCCAAGGCAGCCAAGGCGTGCGGCATGCAGGTGATTGCCGGGGCGCCCAACGTCGTCCGCGGCGGCAGTCATGGCGGCAACGTGGCAGCCGCCGAACTGGTGCGGGAGGGTGCAGTGGACGCGCTGGCGTCGGACTATGTGCCGGCCAGCCTGGTGGATGCCATCTTCGCCTGTGTGCGGCTTGCAGGGATCACCCTGCCGCAAGCGGCGGCGATGGTGACGGATCGGCCCGCCCGCTTGGCTGGGCTGCGCGACCGCGGCCGGATCGAGGCCGGGCTGCGGGCAGATCTGGTGCGGCTGCGGGTGCATGAGGGGCAGCCGATCGTGCGGCAAGTCTGGCGAGCCGGGGAGCGGGTGATCTGACAGCGCGGGTCGCCGTCTACTACGCCCCCGCCCTGGATGACCCGCTCTGGGCCGCCGGCTGCACATGGCTGGGCCGGGACCCGCAAACCGGCCAACGCTTCAGCTATGCCGACCGCGAGCAAGCGACGCGGGAACCGGCCGCATACGGCTTTCATGCGACGCTCAAGCCGCCCATGCGCCTGGCCCATCGCTGGGCTGACCTCGTGGAGGATGCCACGGCACTGGCCGACGCCACAGCGCCGTTCGATCTGCCGCGTTTGCGCGTGGCCGACCTGGATGGTTTCCTGGCATTGCAGGAACGCGCCCCTTGCCCATCGCTGCACGGTTTGGCCGACGCCTGCGTGACCGAGCTGGACAGCCATCGGCAACCAGCCGAACCGGCCGAGCTGGCCCGCCGTCGTCGCGCCGGGCTCACGTCCGAGCAGGATGCCCTGCTTCTGGACTGGGGCTACCCCTACGTGCTGCGCCAATGGCGGTTTCACATGACGCTGACCCGGCGGCTCACGCCGGACGAGCGCGCCACCTTGCAACCAGCGGCCGAGTCGCACTTCGCCGCCGCCCTGGCGCAGCCAAGGCGGGTGCAGGACATCTGCCTGTTCACCCAGGTTGCTTCGGGCTCCGCGTTCGTCCTGGCGGAACGGCTTGCCTTGCGCGGCTAAGGACTGGGGCCAAACCGTGTCGCAGAAGCCAAGGAACCGGCTTTCGTGCTCGCTGGGCTATTTGGCCCTGGCTTGGCCTTGTGTCGGAGCTGCGCACGGCCATCCAGCAGCGCATGGCCCCAGCCGAGCCGCGGCGGCGGCCAGCGACACGGGGGGCAGCAGGAGGCGGAACATGACCGAGCCGCTCGAAGCAGGTTATGCAAAGGCTCGTGGCTCTCATGGATGATTGGTCAACTGGTTAGCAAAGGCCCCGGGCTGCGAAAGCAGAAAAGCTTGGAGACCCGCTTGCGCATAGCTCAAGCGGGTCTCCGGCTTTTCGCGACCAAGGGATATGACGAGACGACGCTCGAAATCGTTGCGCTGGCAGCAGGCATTTCGCCGCGAGCGCTCTACCATCACTTCGGGACCAAGTTCGACATCCTGGTGTTCTTCCACGATGAAGGATTCGTCCGCGAGATCGAGCCGACAATGCTCGAGCTGGATGCATCGAGCGGGCCATACTTGCTGACGCGCGAATGCCTGCTGAGGCTTGTTCCCCACTATGAGACAGACACGTTGCTGGCGGCCGACCGCATCTGGCATTCGACCGAGACGCTTGCCGCGCAGAAGCAGCTTAGCTTCCTGAAGGTCGAAGCGGCAATCTCCGGTGCTCTCGGCAAGATCTGGCCCGACGCCGCGCGAACAGCGGAATTTCGCATGATCGGCATGATCGCGGCGGGCGCCCTCCGGCTGGCGATGGAGACCGGGCGCCAGGAGCAGGTCCAACGGCCGCTCCGCGAGCGGCTGGAGGAGAAGTTTGGGATATTAACTCAAATCCTCGACGGCCACGCCCTGGCCAGCCGGTCCGCCGGCGCAGCACGATCAGGATAGGCTGGTGACAGGACATGCGCGCGATCAGCAGAGCGCTGCACCCAGGATCACAGTGCCTCCGCCATCCGGCACGCATCGCCGGCGCCGTCCTCTTGAATAATGCAGTGACTGCAACTATCATCATCGCGCGACCGCTGTTGCGAAGTCTCGCAGCCGCATCCGGATGAAACCTACCGATTCTCAGAGCAGAGAGGCAGTGCATGCAAAATTCGCAAAGCTCGGTCGAAAGCTTTGCCGCCGCGCGAGCAGGCGGTTTCGAGGCGATGACGCAACTCCTGTTCGACCGTGCCGAGATCGCCGACATCGTCCGGCGCTACGCCCAGGCGATCGACACGCGCGACCACGCGTTACTGCGCACCTGCTATACGAATGAGATCGAGATGGACTTCTCGCCCACCGTCGAGGGCATGACCCAGACGCATTTCACCGCCGACGAATGGGTTGAGAAAGTCTTCCAGTTCCATGGCCAACTGACCGCCACCGAGCATATCCTGGTTCCCGAGGGGATCGACGTGACCGGCGACACCGCCCGCTGCTACGCGGTGATGCACGCGGGCCACTTCAAGCAGGATGCGCAGGGAAGCCCCAACTGGCTGATCGCCGGAAGCTACGACATGAGCTTCACCCACACCGCCGAGGGCTGGAGAATGCACAAGGCCAGTCAGGTCGTGCGCTGGGTCGAGGGCAACTGGCACAACCACGTCGAAGCTGCACGGAGGCTCAGCGGGCAGTCGGCTTGAACGGACGGGCGATGCCGATCAACGGCAGGTCCTCCGCTGACTTCGGCCTTAGCTGGGCCGCCCGCCCCGGCAGGGTTTCGCGAGCTTATGAAGCGTCGACATGAGGCGTTGCGTCAGCGAAGGTGGTCCATGCCATCCACGCAGGTCGCCCGCCAGACAGCATGTTCCAAACCGTTGCCTTGCTCTGTCGCTGTCACCCCACCACCACTTCGATCGGCCCCGCCGCATCCCGGATGCTGATGGGCGCAGCCCCCGCCGGGTCGCCATCCGCCTGCGCCAGCGCGCTGCCGTTGCCGAGGATTTCCACCATCGCCGCCGTGCGGATGCACAGCCCCGGCATTCGCGGCAGCAGGTTCAGCGGCAGCGCCGCGCCATACATCAGCGCCGCCCCGGCGCCATACCGCCCGAACAGCGCCACGCGGAACCCCGGCTTGCTGGCGTCCGCACCCGGCGCCAGGGTGAAGCGGCCAGCATACAGGCGGCCCTTGGTCACGATCACGCTGGCCGCCTCCGCCTCCTCGCCGTCCAGGCGCAGCCGCAGCCTGGGATAGCGGTAGCGGCCCAGCTCCCGCATCGTCTGCGCCACGTAAGCCCCCTTGCCGAACGTCCGCTTCATCGCCGGGCTGAGCGCGTGCACCACCTGGGCGTCCAGTCCCACGCCGACCATCTGCACGAACAGCCGGGTCAGCCCCGGCATCTGCGCCACACCCGGCCACAGCAGGCCCGTTCGCCCGAAGGCCAGCGCCGCCGCGACCGCCCGCGGCGCGAAGGGCAGCGCCAACTCGTGCGCCAGCACGTTGGCAGTGCCGAGCGGGATGATGCCGAGGCGGCAGGCGGACCCG
>CAXTRX010000175.1:0-4259 GCA_964246785.1 uncultured Acetobacteraceae bacterium
ACACTTGCCCGCTTGTGGGCGAACTGAGCGTCGCTGACTTGATCGGCAGAGACTGGCGGAGCGGGGTCGGAGCGGACCATCGGCTTGGGCTAGCCTGGCACAGCGGCGGCGCCACGTCTTCCAGGCTGCAGCGGCGCGTCTCGATGCCGAGCACGGCTTGCACGCAACCTGCCAACACCATCAGCACGCCGCCAAGGACGTAGCCGTAGAAGATTGCTTCGCGCGAGCCGCTCTGAATGAGGATGCCGAACACCGCCGGGCCACAAACACCACCCAGCCCAGTGCCGAACGCGTAGAACAGCGCGATGGCAATGGCACGCACCTCCAGCGGGAAGACCTCGCCCACGGTGAGATAGGCCGAACTGGCGGCGGCGGAGGCAAAGAAGAAAATTGCCGTCCAACACGCGGTCTGCTCGACGGCGTCAAGGATGCCGATGGAGAACAGCCATCCCGTTGCCACTAGCATGACACCCGACAGGACGTAGGTACAGGTGATCATGGTCTTGCGGCCGATGCTGTCAAACAGCGGCCCGAGCAGCAGGGGGCCGGCGAAATTTCCGGCTGCGAAAGGCAGGATGAAGAGCCCGACCGACCCGGCGGCGATGTGGTAGAACCGAGTCAGGATCAGCGCATAGGTGAAGAACACGGCGTTGTAACAGAATGCCTGCGCGGTCATCAGCGACACGCCTACGATCGTGCGCCGGCGATAACGAGTGAACATCGATTTCAACCCGGCGGCAAACCAGGACTTGGCCTCGCCATGGAGGAACATCGCTTGCCCGGGCGTGGCCGGCAGCGGTCCGGAACAGGCACAAACGGTTTGCTCGATTTGCTGCATCACCCGCTCGGCCGCCTCCGGCTGACCGTGCGTCATCAGCCAGCGAGGGCTCTCCGGGATCCATTTGCGTGCCAGCAGGCTGATGAAGCCGATTGTGCCGCCAAGCACGAAGGCAAGCCGCCAGCCATAGGCCTGGTTGATAATGTTTGGATCCATTACCACCAGGCCGCCGCCGGCGCCCAATGCGGCGCCAATCCAGAAGCTGCCGTTGATCACCAGGTCGGTAAAGCCGCGCCGGCGGGCGGGGATCAGTTCCTGAATGGTCGCGTTTACGGCCGCGTATTCACCGCCGATGCCTGCGCCGGTGATGGCGCGGAACAATGCGAATGACCAGAAGCTCCAGGCCATCCCGCTGGCGATGGTGGCCAGCAGGTAGGTGAGCACGGTGATGGTGAACATCGCCTTGCGGCCGATGCGGTCGGTCAGCCAGCCGAACCCGATCGCACCGATCACGGCGCCAATTAGGTAGAAGCTCGCGGAATATCCCACCTGCGAGTCGGTGAGGTGCATGGAACTGGTTTTGAAAGCGCCTGCCAGGGAGCCGACAAGCGTCACCTCTAGACCATCAAGGATCCAGGTGATTCCCAAAGCGGAGACGACCAACCAGTGGAATCGGGTCCAGGGCAGCCGGTCCAGCCGGGCGGGTATGTTTGTTTCAAACACCGCTTATTTCCTCCAGCGGTTTGTGTCTTGGCCGTTTGGCTTAGCCTCTCATCGCTGCGAGAGACAACGTCCCAGACCTCCCAGGTGACCGTCTGTATCAGTAAAGTGCCAGTGAGCCAGGCTGCAAGCCCAATGGCGGGTGATCATGATTAAGTTTGAGACAGTTATGCGGTAAGCGCGGTGGTTGGCACCCAGACTGCACGTTTACGCTGGTTGCGGCCTGGCAGCCGACCATGAAGGCGGCCTGTCAGCCGACCATGGAGCGGCTTGTCAGCCGACCATGGAGCGGCTTGTCAGCCGACCATGGAGCGGCCTGTCAGCCGACGGGCGGCACCCCTTGCGGATCCAGGCGGTAGCCGCCTCCCTCGGTCACCAGCAGGCGCGCATTGCCGGGATCTGGCTCGATCTTCTGCCGCAGCCGATAGATATGGGTCTCCAGCGTATGGGTGGTCACAGCGGCGTTGTAGCCCCAAACCTCGTTGAGCAGCACTTGCCGCGCGACCGGGCGGGTTCCGGCGCGATAAAGGAATTTAAGGATGGCTGCCTCTTTTTCGGTCAGCCGGATGCGGCGGTTGCGCACCGGTTCCTGCAGCAGCTTGGCGGACGGCCGGAAGGTATAGGGGCCGATGGTGAACACGGCATCTTCACTGTTCTCAAAGATACGCAACTGGGCGCGCAGCCGAGCCAGCAGTTCGGCCAAACGGAACGGTTTGGCAATGTAGTCGTTGGCGCCGGCATCGAGCCCGCGTACCACATCGGCCTCATCGTCGGAGCCGGTGAGCATGATGATCGGCATGCGCATACCCTGGCGGCGCAAAGCTGCGCACAGGTCGCGGCCGTCGCCATCAGGGAGGCCCACATCAAGGATGACTGCATCAAACCGCGAGTCGCGAGCGGTGACTTTGGTTTCCGCCTCGCCAATTGACCCGGCTTCCTCAGCGGTAAACTCCCCGTCAAACTGTAATTGCTCGACTAGCGTTTCGCGCAACGAGAGGTCATCGTCCACGATCAGAATTGGGCGCTCGCCCGCCATTAGCGACTTCCTTCATCCACGCGCGACGCCCACGGTGGACGTCGCCCAATCACATTGCGGTCACGGGCCAAGCAGCCATCATGCTTTGCCCAACATTTCGTGAGCTTGTCCAGTGCGGCATCACAACGCGGCGGCAGCCAGTCCAATCTGGCGCAGCCCGATGTTGGCCGCACACATTTTCGTGATAACGCCCCTGGTTCGGCCGGGTCCGAAACCATATCTTTGGTTCCCTTGAACTCTGGTATTGCCGGCGCGCCGGTGAAGCCCCTCCTGGACGAGCGCTCCCATGCCAGACCTACCCACTTCGCTCACCGCCCCGACCGAGCGGCTGCGTGCCGTCGAGGCTGCCGTGGTGGCGTTGCGCCGCGGTATGCCGGCCATCCTAGGTGGCGAAGTGGACCTGCCGCTTGCCTTGTTGGCCGTTGAAACCGCCGACTTGGCCGGGCTTGCGGCGCTCGACCGCACTGCAACCGGGCCGCGCCTGCTGCTGCTGGCGCCCGACCGCGCCCGCGCGCTGATGACGGCACTTCCAACGCCAGAGTCTCCTGTGGCACTCGACGCCACGGGTCTGACGTTGGAGGAGGTTCGGGTGTTGGCTGACCCAACCCACCGCCCCATCGGCGAACCTCCCCTGCTCACGGCTGCCCCGGCGCCGGCAAGTGCGCAGAGTGCCTTGGCCTTGGCGGTGCTGGCCAGGCTGCTGCCAGCGTTGCTTTGTGCGCCAGCGTTGGGCCGGGTTGGACCCGACCCGGCCGACGTGATGCGCCATGCCGAGCTCAGCGCCAGCGCCTTGGTGCGCGTGAGCGAGGCCTATGTGCCGCTGGAAGATGCGCCCGATACCAGGATGATTGCATTCCGATCGAGCGACACAGGGGCGGAACACTATGCGGTGTTGGTGGGGCGGCCGGAACTGTCTGCCGCGCCCCTAGTGCGGGTGCATTCAGAGTGTTTCTCGGGAGACCTATTTGGCAGCCTGCGCTGCGACTGCGGCCCGCAGCTGCGCGGCGCCATCCGCCGGATGGCCGGCGAAGGGGCGGGTGCGCTGCTTTATATGGCGCAGGAGGGCCGTGGCATCGGCCTGCCGAACAAGCTGCGCGCCTATGCGTTGCAGGACCGCGGACTCGATACCGTGGACGCCAACCGTGCCCTTGGCTTCGCCGCTGACGAACGCGACTTCCAGGTCGCCGCCGCCATCCTGCGGGATCTCGGATTGGTCCGCGTGCGCCTGCTGACGAACAACCCGGACAAAGTCGCAGCCTTGGCCGCACACGGTATCGACGTGGCAGCGCGTGAGAGCCTGCTGTTTGCCGGCAATGGCGTGAACGACCATTACCTTCAGACGAAGGCAACGCGCTTTCGGCATATGTTGTGAGCCTGCGCGGCGGCGGTCGCTAACGATGTCGTTGTCGGCCGAAGCCACCGTCCATCCACACGGTCTACTGCGATTTGGCGGCGCCCAATGGCGTTGCGCTCTCGGGCGGGCCGGTGTGCGGGTCGACAAGCTGGAGGGCGACGGCGCGACCCCGTCCGGGTTGCTCCCGCTGCGCCGGGTGCTTTACCGGGCGGACCGCGTGCCCGTTCCAAACACCGCCGCTCCGCTCGAGCCGATTGCGCCCGGTGACGCATGGTGTGACGACCCGGCAGACCCGCGCTACAATCGGGCGGTCAGACTGCCTTGCCAAGGCCGGCATGAGGCGCTTTGGCGCGCTGACGGCTTGTACGACC
>CAXTRX010000176.1:0-4239 GCA_964246785.1 uncultured Acetobacteraceae bacterium
GCCGCCTGGCCGACAGCTTCGAGACGGCGCTCGCGATGGCGGACGGCATCGTCTATGCCGAGACCGCCGATGACAAGGCGGAGCGCACCGTGTTCTCCTCCCGCTTCGCCTGCCCGGTGAGCGGCTTCACCATCGAGGAGATCGAACCGCGGCTGTTCTCCTTCAACTCGCCGCACGGCGCCTGCCCGGCCTGCGACGGGCTTGGCGTGGAAAGCTTCTTCGACCCGGCGCTGGTGATCCCGGACGAACGCGCTTCCATCGCCGAGGGCGCCGTCGCCCCTTGGTCCGGCGCCAAGAGCGAGTACTACGACCAAACGCTCGCCTCCATCGCGCGGCACTACAAGGTCAGCACCCGCAAGCCGTGGGACGAGCTGCCGGAGGGCGTGCGCGACGTCATCCTGACCGGCGGCGCCATGCCGATCGAGTTCACCTACAAGGACGGCGTGCGCGCCTACAGCGTCACCAAGCCGTTCGAGGGCGTGCTGCGCAACCTGCAGCGGCGCTGGCAGGAGACGGACAGCGCCTGGGTGCGGGAGGAGATGAGCCGCTACCAGGCCGAGAAGCCCTGCGCGTTATGCCAAGGCGCGCGGCTCAAGCCGGAGGCGCTGGCCGTGCGGGTGGCCGGCTCCACCATCGCCGCGGCCTCCGATCTGTCGATCCGCCGGGCATTGGAGTGGTTCGCCGGCGTGGAAGCGACGCTAACGCCGCAGCGAGCCGCGATCGCCGGCCGCATCCTGAAGGAGATCACCGACCGGCTGCGCTTCCTCGACGACGTAGGGCTGGACTATCTCACGCTCGCGCGCGGCTCCACCACGCTTTCAGGTGGGGAAAGCCAGCGCATCCGCCTGGCGAGCCAGATCGGCTCCGGGCTGACCGGCGTGCTGTATGTGCTGGACGAGCCATCCATCGGCCTGCACCAGCGCGACAATGAGCGGCTGCTTGGCACGTTGGAGCGTCTCAAGGCGCTCGGCAACACGGTCCTGGTGGTGGAGCACGACGAGGACGCCATCCGCGCCGCCGACCACCTGATCGACATGGGGCCGGCCGCCGGCACGTTGGGCGGGCACATCATCGCGCAGGGCACCCCGGACGAGGTGGCGGCCAACCCGGACTCCATTACCGGAGCCTATCTCTCCGGTCGTCGCCGCATCGAGGTGCCGGCACGCCGCCGCCCGGTGGACTTGACGCGCTCCATCCGCGTGGTCGGCGCGCGCGGCAACAACCTGCAAGACGTGACGGCCTGCTTTCCGCTCGGGACGTTCTGCTGCGTCAGCGGCGTGTCCGGCGGAGGCAAGTCCACGTTGGTGATCGACACGCTCTGGAAAGCAGCGAGTCGGCGACTGATGGGCAGCGGCCAGGTGCCGAGCGCCCATGATAGGATCGATGGGCTGGATCAGCTCGACAAGATCATCGATATCGACCAGTCGCCAATCGGCCGGACGCCCCGTTCCAACCCAGCCACCTACACCGACCTGTTCGCTCCCATCCGAGACTGGTTTGCCGAACTGCCGGAAAGCCGCGCACGCGGCTACAAGTCTGGCCGATTCAGCTTCAACGTGAAGGGCGGACGATGCGAAGCCTGCCAGGGCGATGGCGTGCTGAAGATCGAGATGCACTTCCTGCCGGACGTGTTCGTCACCTGCGACACCTGCAAGGGCGCGCGCTACAACCGCGAGACGCTCGACATCAAATTCCGCGGCAAGTCGATCGCCGAGGTGCTGGACATGACGATCGACGAGGCTGTGGCCTATTTCAGCGCGCAGCCCAAGATACGCGACCGGCTGAGCATCCTGCAGCGCGTAGGCCTGGGCTACGTCAAGCTGGGGCAGCAGGCGACCACGCTCTCCGGCGGCGAGGCGCAACGCATCAAGCTGAGCAAGGAACTGGCGCGCCGGGCCACCGGGCGGACGCTTTACATCCTGGACGAGCCGACGACGGGCCTGCACTTCGAGGACGTGCGCAAGCTGCTGGAAGTGCTGCACGCGCTAGTGGACCAGGGCAACACGGTGGTGGTGATCGAGCACAACCTCGAAGTCATCAAGACCGCCGACTGGGTGCTGGACCTTGGACCCGGCGGCGGCGAGGGAGGTGGCCGCATCGTGGCGGAAGGCACGCCGGAAACGGTGGCTGCCACGCCGGAAAGCCACACCGGCCGTTTCCTGGCGCCGATGCTGCCAGCCCGGCCGGAGAAGAAGGTCCGCAAGCGCGCCTGAGATATCGCCCTCCTCTTGGGGGCAGAGAACCCGGTCGATGCCCAGTTGCTCAGACGGCGATACGTTGCTCGTCGGTGATGATCGTCTCGGCTATGGAAGATGGCTCATAGAGGATCCGCCCAACCGCGCCCGCAATCAGCGCCACCCAGAACAGCCATAGCTGACCGAGTGCGGCGCCGCCCGCGAACAGCGCCGGGCCGGTGCTGCGCGCCGGGTTGACGGACGTGTTGGTGACCGGGATCGAGATGAGGTGGATCAGTGTGAGCGCCAAGCCGATTGGAAGGCCGGCGAACCCGGTGGCGGCACCCTTTGACGTGGTGCCGACGATAATCATCAAGAAGAACGTCAGCAGGAACTCAGCAAGCAAGCAGGATATCATTGAGTATTTGCTGGGGCTGAGGTCTCCATAACCATTGGAGGCAAATCCGGCAGGCGTCCAGTCGGCCTTGCCCGAAGCGATCAGGTAAAGTGCGGCTGAAGCCACCACGGCGGCAATTACCTGGACGACGACATAAGGAATGACCTGCTTGTTGGCGCAACGTCCGGCAGACCAGAGCCCGAGAGTGACGGCCGGATTAAAATGACCGCCCGAGATGTGCCCAACGGCATAGGCCATGCTGAGCACGGTAAGCCCGAACGCAAACGAGACACCGAGGAAGCCGATGCCCAATTGGGGAAAGGCCGCATCCAACACAGCTGCACCGCAACCGCCGAATACGAGCCAGAACGTGCCTAGGAACTTCGCAAAAGCCGGCGCTGCATGTTGTTTCGCACGATGATCCCTTTTCGGTTTCAGTTGCGTCCCGGAAAGATACGACATCATAGAGTAAACGCCGACGGTGTCCATGGCGCAAAGAAAGAATTCGGGAGTAACGGCTGAATTGCCACAGTGCATATGAGCCGCTTCCGGGCGGAACAGTGCTGGAGCATCCCGCCTGCCCCGCTCGGCTTCCACATCGGCGGCGGGTCAAGCGGCTTCCACCCTGCCGAACATAAGCCTCTGGTAAGCCGGAGCCGATGGCCAGGCTGCTCAGCCGACGTTCAAAGCATCGGCGGCAAATTGCGCCTGTTCAATCCTGCTCGTGAAAGCCAGCCTCGACCAAGGCCGCCAGGGCAGCCAAGGCGTCAGCGGCATCCGCCCCGGTGGCCCGCAGTTCAATGGCCGTGCCCTTGCCGGCGCCCAGCATCATAAGCCCCATGATCGATTGGGCCGACACGGCCTGGCCGTTCGCTTCCACCTCGATGGCAGCAGTGAATTGCTCGGCCAGTGTCACGAACTTGGCGGCAGCGCGGGCGTGCAAGCCGCGGCGATTGCGTATGGTCGCCTGCGCGACCAAGGGGGCAGCCGCCGAGCCGTCCATCGCCCGATCTCGCTCAGTCTCTGCCGACGTCGTTGACCTTGCAGCCATGCAGCACGTGAGAGGCGGCGGCGATGTATTTGCGCCCTGCCGCCTGGGCGCAATCCACGCACTCGCCCAGCGGCTGGCGGGACCGCACCTTGGCGAGCTTGACCAGCATCGGCAGGTTGACGCCGGCGATCACCTCGACCCCTGGCCGGTCCATCAGAGAGATGGCCAGGTTCGACGGCGTGCCGCCGAACATGTCGGTCAGCAGCACCACGCCATGGCCGTCATCCACGCTGCATATGCTGGCGTGGATGTCTCCGCGCCGCAGCTCCATGTCGTCCTCCGGGCCGATGCAAACGGTGGCCACCTGCTCCTGTGGGCCGACGACGTGTTCAAGCGCCAAGCGAAGCTCTTCCGCAAGGCGGCCATGGGAGACGAGGACAAGGCCAATCATGGTTCGCTTCAGGCTCCTTGCGCCCGGAGTGCGGCAGTCGGCAAGTTGCCCACCTTCTGCAGCTCCCGGTGCGTCGCCGTGACATGCCAGCCGTCAGCGCCCGCCTGGCATGACGCAACCATGCGGGCCGCCAGTCTCTCGACGATGAAGACGGAACGATGCCGTCCGCCCGTGCAGCCAACGGCAATGGTCACGTATTTCTTTCCTTCCTGCACGAAGCGCGGCA
>CAXTRX010000177.1:0-4164 GCA_964246785.1 uncultured Acetobacteraceae bacterium
ACAAACCCTACAATCCCAACCATCGCGCCGCTTGACAGCCGCATTACTCAGCCGCCTGCCGCCCGGTGATTTGCGGCGCCGGGCTAGCGGGTCCGGGCACACCCCGAGCCGCATCCCGGCCAGCCGCAACCTGCCGCAACCGGTTCATCACCGACCCCGTGCCCGCCGGGATCAAGCGCCCGACGATCACGTTCTCCTTCAGCCCGGTCAGCGTGTCCTTCTTACCGGCCGTCGCGGCCTCGGTCAGCACGCGGGTCGTCTCCTGGAACGATGCGGCGCTGATGAAGCTGTGCGTCTGCAAGCTGGCCTTGGTGATGCCCTGCAGCACCGGGGTGGCCGTGGCGGCCCGGTCGCCCTTCTCAAGCTTGGCGTTTTCAGCGTCAAACTCAATGCGGTCGATCTGCTCGCCAGTAAGGAACGTCGTGTCGCCGGGCTCGACGATCTCCACCTTCTGCAGCATTTGGCGGACGATCACCTCGATATGCTTGTCGTTGATCTTCACGCCCTGCAGCCGGTAGACGTCCTGGATTTCGTTGACCAGGTAATCGGACAACGCTTCCACGCCCAGCACCTTCAGGATGTCGTGCGGAACGCGCGGACCGTCCACCAACGGGTCGCCACGGCGCACAAAGTCACCCTCCTGCACCGAGACGTGCTTGCCCTTGGTGATAAGGTATTCGGTCTCCTCACCCGTTTCGTCGTTCTTCACGATGATGCGGCGCTTGGCCTTGTAGTCCTTGCCGAACTCCACCCGTCCATCGGTCTCGGCGATGACCGCGTTGTCCTTCGGCTTGCGCGCCTCGAACAGCTCGGCCACGCGAGGCAGACCGCCGGTGATGTCACGCGTCTTGCTACCCTCGCGCGGGATGCGGGCCAGGACGTCACCGGCATGCACCACCGCGCGGTTGTCGACCGACAAGATCGAGTCTGGATTGAGGAAGTACCTTGCCTCGGCTCCGTTCGGTAGACGCAGCACTTCCCCCTTCTCGTCCTTCAGTTGCAGGCGGGGGCGCAGGTCCACGCCCTTGGTCATCTGCTTGTAGTCCACCACCACGCGGGAGGTGAGCCCGGTGACGTCGTCCACCTTCTCAATCAGCGTCACGCCATCCAGCAGGTCGAGGAACTCGACCGTGCCGGCGCGCTCGGTGATGATTGGCAAGGTGTAGGGGTCCCACTCCGCCAGCTTCTGCCCGCGAGTGACAGATTGGCCATCATCGGCGAGCAGCCGGGCGCCGTACGGCACGCGGAAGCGGGCGCGCTCGCGTCCTTTGTCGTCGGCCAATACGATCTCGCAGTTTCGCGCCATCACCACCTGGTTGCTTTGGCTGTTCTGCACCACCACGCGGTTGTTGATCTTGATGGTGCCGTCGTGGCTGGCTTCCACGTTGGAGACTTCGGCGCCGCGCTGCGCGGCACCACCAATGTGGAACGTGCGCATGGTAAGCTGGGTGCCGGGCTCGCCAATGGATTGCGCCGCGATGACGCCCACCGCCTCGCCGATGTTGACCGGCGTGCCGCGGGCAAGGTCCCGCCCGTAGCAATGCGCGCACACGCCCACTGCCGCCTCGCAGGTGAGCACGGAACGGATTTTCACCGCCTCGACCCCGGCCCGTTCGATCTGCTCGGCCTGGGTTTCCTCGATTAGCGTGTTGTTCGCCACCAGGACTGCGCCGCTCACCGGGTCGAGCACGTCTTCGGCCGTGGTGCGGCCCAGGGTGCGCTCGGATAGGCTCGCTACCACCTCGCCGCCGTCCATCACCGGCTTGACGGTAAGGCCGCGCTCGGTGCCGCAATCGTCCTCGTGGATGATGCAGTCCTGCGCCACGTCCACCAGCCGCCGGGTCAGGTAGCCGGAGTTGGCGGTCTTGAGCGCCGTGTCGGCCAGGCCCTTGCGGGCGCCGTGGGTGGAGTTGAAATACTCCAGCACGGTCAGGCCTTCCTTGAAGTTGGCGATGATCGGCTGTTCGATGATCTCGCCCGAGGGCTTGGCCATCAGCCCGCGCATGCCGGCCAACTGCCGCATCTGCGCCGGCGAACCACGCGCACCCGAGTGGCTCATCATCCACACGCTGTTGGTGGGCTTATCCACCTCCTGCTTGCTGATTTCCTTCATCATGGCGCCCGCCACCTCGTCGGTGCAGCGGGACCAAGAATCCACTACCTTGTTGTAACGCTCGCCCGCGGTGATCAGGCCGTCCTGATACTGCTGCTCGAACTCCTTCACCTCGTCCTTGGTCTTGTTGATCATGTCCCACTTGTTATCGGGGATGATCAGATCGTCCTTGCCGAAGGAAAGCCCAGCCATAGCCGCCTGACCGAACCCGAGCCCCATCAGGCGATCGGCGAAAATGACGCATTCCTTCTGGCCGCAGTGGCGATACACCGCGTCGATCACGTCCGACACGTTCTTCTTGGTGAGCTGCCGGTTGATCAGGCTGAACGGCACGGCCGGGTGCTTCGGCAGGATCTGCGCAATCAGCATCCGGCCCGGCGTTGTTACCACCATAGAGCGCACACGGTTGCCCTGCGCATCCACCGTCTCGTAGCGTGCGCGGATTTTATCGTGCAGGTGGACCGCCTTGGCACTCAGCGCGAACTCGATCTCACCGATGGTGCCGAATGCCGACGTCTTCTGCTCGTCGGTCTCGCGGAACGCCGCCGTCTCAAGGCTCATGTAGTAGAGCCCGAGCACGATATCCTGGCTCGGCACGATAATCGGCTTGCCGTTGGCCGGGCTGAGGATGTTGTTGGTCGACATCATCAGCACCCGCGCCTCGAGCTGCGCCTCCAGGCTGAGCGGCACGTGGACTGCCATCTGGTCGCCGTCGAAGTCCGCGTTGAAGGCGGTGCAGACCAGCGGGTGAAGCTGGATCGCCTTGCCCTCGATCAGCACCGGCTCGAACGCCTGGATGCCGAGGCGGTGCAATGTTGGCGCCCGGTTCAGCATCACCGGGTGCTCGCGGATGACCTCTTCAAGGATGTCCCATACCTCCGGACGCTCCTTTTCCACCATCCGCTTGGCGGCCTTGATGGTGGTGGCGTGGCCGTACTTCTCGAGCTTGCTGTAGATGAACGGCTTGAACAGCTCGAGCGCCATCTTCTTGGGCAGCCCGCACTGATGCAGCTTGAGCTCCGGCCCCACCACGATCACCGAGCGGCCGGAGTAGTCCACGCGCTTGCCGAGCAGGTTCTGGCGGAAGCGTCCCTGCTTGCCCTTCAGCATGTCAGACAGCGACTTCAGCGGGCGCTTGTTCGCCCCCGTGATGGCGCGGCCGCGGCGGCCGTTATCGAACAGCGCGTCCACCGACTCCTGCAGCATACGCTTCTCGTTGCGCACGATGATGTCCGGCGCGCGCAGTTCAATCAGCCGCTTGAGGCGGTTGTTGCGGTTGATGACGCGGCGATACAGGTCATTCAAGTCCGAGGTGGCAAAGCGGCCACCGTCCAACGGCACCAGTGGGCGTAGTTCCGGCGGAATCACCGGGATCACGTCCAGGATCATCCAGGCTGGCAGCGCGCCGCTTTCACCGAATGCCTCGATCAGCTTCAAGCGCTTGACCAGCTTCTTGCGCTTGGCTTCGGACGTGGTCTCCTTCAGCTCGGCCCTGAGGCGCACCCTATCCGCGTCGATGTCGATGCCGATGAGGATTTGCTTGATCGCCTCGGCGCCAATGCCGTAGCGGAATTCCTCGCCGAACTCGTCCTGCTTGGCCTCGAGCAGGTCCTCGGACAGCAACTGGTGCATCTTGAGATCGGTCGTGCCTGGGTCGAGCACGACGTAGCTCTCAAAATACAGGATCTTCTCGAGTTCTTTCAGCGTGAGGTCGACCATCAGGCCGATGCGGCTGGGCAGGCTTTTGAGGAACCAGATGTGGGCCACGGGCGAGGCCAATTCGATATGCCCCATGCGCTCGCGGCGCACCTTTTGCAGCGTCACCTCCACGCCGCACTTCTCGCAGATGATGCCGCGGAACTTCATCCGCTTGTACTTGCCGCACAGGCACTCGTAGTCCTTGATCGGGCCGAAAATGCGGGCGCAAAACAGCCCGTCCCGCTCCGGCTTGAATGTGCGGTAGTTGATGGTCTCGGGCTTCTTGA
Organism: uncultured Acetobacteraceae bacterium; assembly: GCA_964246785.1. Classification (GTDB taxonomy): domain Bacteria; phylum Pseudomonadota; class Alphaproteobacteria; order Acetobacterales; family Acetobacteraceae; genus LMUY01. Next base: position 4,099 of record CAXTRX010000177.1, read on the forward strand.
TCTCGCCGTAAGACCAGGAGCGGATTTGCTCCGGCGAGGCCATCTGGATCTTGATCTGGTCGAAGG
>CAXTRX010000178.1:0-4144 GCA_964246785.1 uncultured Acetobacteraceae bacterium
CATGGAGGCGAACAGGACAAACCGTCGCCCGTCGGTCCACGGACTATCGAGCGCAAGCCTATAAACATCAGAGGATGCGATCGCATCGGCGTCTCGTTGGACGAGCCTGCGCGCTCTCAGCCGAAGAGAAACAGTCCGCAGAACATTAATATATAGACTATGAACATCAAGGCTCGTATTGTTGCAGCACCTCAACGGGGCGGGCAGGGGGTCAGGATGGAAGCGACCGTGGATTTGGTCTGCGGCGCGGGCGGTTTGAAGACGGGCGTCGTCGGTCGCGGGGCAAAGCCGCCGCCGGAGGGAAGGATATCAGCCTGCCGGGTGGCGCCATGAGCGAAAGCATCAGGGCGCGGCTGCCCAGCACAGGCGCTGTCATCGGTATCGTTGTGCTGGTGATGCTGACCATCGGCACCGGCATGGTGGGTTGCCCGGTGTATGAGGTTTGGCATGCCCAGAAGGCTGGCGAGGCGGAGCTGGCGCAGGCCGACCAGAACCGGCAGATCGCGGTTGCTCAGGCCCGCGCCAAGGCGGAGAGCGCCCATTTCGAAGCCGACGCTGAGATCACCCGCGCGACCGGCGTGGCCCGCGCCAACGAGATCATCGGCAAGAGCCTGCAGGGCAACGAGGCCTACCTGCGCTACCTGTGGATCAACGGGCTGGAGCAGAACAAAAACGCGGTGATCTACGTGCCCACCGAAGCCAACCTGCCCATCCTGGAGGCCAGTCGCCTGCCACGCCTGCCCGCATCGGCGCCGGGATCCGCGCCGACACCAGCACCGTGACGAACGGCAAAAAGCGATGGAGCGAACATGCCCCCTGTGATGCCGGTTGACATGATGATGGTGCCCGGGCCGGAGGCGGTGCTGGGCTGGTTGGGCTGGCTGCTGACCAGCGCGTCGCCGGAGCTGGGCTATGCCGGCTACATGGCGGGAGCGGTCTGGCTGACGCATTGGGTGGTGCGGCACGTGGAGCCGGTCGCCATCAATGACAGCCACCCGGCGTTCCATCCACCGTCCTGGGTGGGCCCGCATCCGGTGCTGGCGCTCGGCTGGTATCGCCTGGTGCTGATCGCGATCCCGACAGCCTTCGGCGCCATGCTGCCGAAGCTGCTGGTGGCAGCGATCTGGCATGGCGGGCAGGGATTGGGTGTGGATGCGCTTGATCCGTTGGGACAGCTCAGCCAATGGGTCGGCGGGGTGTGCGGCCTGGTGATCGGGCTGCGCTGCCAGTTCCAGCTGATGGCCTGCGTCACCATCGGTCTGATCGGCTACGGCGTCTTGAGCGTGATGCACTAAGGGGAGTGCCGTGGTCGGCGACGATGCGGGAGCGGCAGGGCGCACCTGCTGGCGGTGACGCGACCCACTATGGCCGGTTCCGGGTCATTGGCGTGCAGCGGCCTGGTTGCCAAGAGCAGCGAAAGCGAGCGGCCAAGAGCGTCTGGCGCACTATGGTCTCTGGCACATGAATTCTGCCCAGCGCTGAACGAGGTGATGCTTGTCGACCTCAATCGCCCGTTGATTGCTTGAGCAGGCGGGGGCGCCCCCGCATTCATCGTCCACCGTCTTTTCGATCTGCTCACGAAGCGGCCTCGGCAATGACGCGACGAAGCCGTAGGTCGGGCTGCGGAGCACAATCAGCTCATCAAGCTTGGCCGGGCAGCGAGCGCGGATAGCATCGTCGAAAGCGTCGTGCGGCGGGGCGTATGGCGCATAGTCAATATTGGGGATGATGTAGGTTTCCAGCACGCCGTCACCCGAGAGGCTGTCGCTACGGACGATGCTGGTATTCTTGCGAGCGGTCAGGAGAATGACGACGTTGCTGGCCGGGAAGTCGACGCAGTTGCCGTCGCGGGCGATCACCTGGATAGCGGGCGAGACGTTCGGTGCGGCGGTGCGGCTGCTGCCATCGGGCAGGCTCAATTTTGCGAGCGCATCGGCGGAGACGCACATGACGCCGGGCCGCACTGCCTGGAGCAGGTCGGCCTTTGCGGCCGGTGCGAGAGCGAGGGAAAACGCCAGGATAACAATACCTCGCGTGAACAATGCCGCTTCCCCCTGCTGCCTTATGACGGAGGATCGACAAAGCGATTAGGGACGGCAAGTTCGAAGTTCAGGAGCTTGACACCATGAATGAGATTTCGGGCTGAATTACGCACCCGTGCCTCCCGTGGGCGAGGCGGTACGGCAACAACGCTGATTGTCGCGGCACGGCCCTATTGCTTCACGGTTCCGGCGGCCAGGCCTGCTGCGGAGAGGCTGAGGGCCAGGGCACTGGTATCGTCGGCGCTGTCGGTGTGTCGCGCTATTTCTGCCAAAAATCCGCATTGGCTGGGTGTAAACCCGGTCTCGACACATTGCTCGGCAAAGCGCCGAGAGGCAGCGATCTGGTGTTGGTGCGCGATTTGGCCGACGTACACCGCGCCGATACCCATGGCGACGACGATCACCCCGACTGTCATGGCCACTCGCCGGTTCATGCTGTTCTGGTCCGCGAGAGTAGATCGTTGGCCTCGCTCGTCGAGCCTTCCTTCCCCGGAAGCGCTTTCTTCGTTGGCTCAAGCGGATTGCTGGCATTGATACGCCGAGCGTTTCCGCCATGGGTGAGAGCCAACGCCTCAGCTTCATCGGGCTTGGCGAGGCCCTCCCAGTGCTGGAAGATTTTGCTGAAGCGGAAGCCGGCCTTGCGGAGGGCGGTGGTTGCTTCCTTGGCGAGCGGGGCCGGATAGGTGAGGACGATGGGTTCCTTGCCCTCATCTCGCAGGCGTGCCTCGCGGGCGAAGCTGCGTCCGCCGAGGGCGCCCCATTTCTCGATGATGTCTGTTTTTTCGGCGTCTTCCTTGAGGGAGAGCAGGGCGCCATAGAGGACGTTTGCCTCGAGGTTGATGAGCCCGGCCTTTTCAACCAGGCCGCCGACTTCGAAGAGCTTGTGGTTGCGGGCCTTGCGCTCGGCCAGTTTGATCTTGGCGTCGTCCTCGGCGAGCTTCGCCTTGCGGTCGTCGTGCTCCTGACGCATTTGAATATAGGTTTTACGGGCCATCACGCGTTCCCTCTCCGGTGGTAGGCTGACGCCACAGAGCCAATATCTCGCATGGCCGCGGATATTACCTGATTCTAATGGCATCGCTGCGGTGAAAACCAGTGGGATAGTGACCCGGAGCCCGCAGGTTCTGCACCCGGGAGCAAAGCGAGCGGAGTGCGTGCAGACGCAATATGCATCGCAGATGCGATGCGGCTTGAACGTCTTGATTGATGTCGGTTAGCGTACGATTGTGGCCATTCAATTTGCGCGCGCCCGGTATGTTTCTCGCACGTCCGGCGGCAACGCCGTCCGCTCGGCGGCCTACAACGCTCGCGCGTCGATCGAGGCTGAAAAGACCCACGAGCTATTTTACTTCAAGCACCGGGATGCGCCCGAGCACCACGAGGTGCTGCTGCCCAACGGCGCTGATGAGCGGTTTCGGGATTGTGGGGTGCTATGGAACGCCGCTGAAGCGGCGGAGAAGCGCAAGGACGCGCAGGTCGCCCGGGAGATCGTGCTGGCCTTACCGGCTGATGCCGGGTTGACCCAGGAGGACCGGGTTGCCATGGCACGCTCGTTTGCCATGGCGCATTTCGTCGCCAAGGGGCTGGCGGTGCAGCTCGACGTGCACGGGCCGCATGATCTGGCGGTAGACGGTGAAGCTGACGGGAAGCCGGTCAACTGGCATGCCCATCTGCTGATCACCACCCGTCGGATTGAAGGGGACCGCCTGGCCGCCAAGAAGGCGCGTGATCTCGACCCTGAGATGCGACGCGCCGGTGGCAAGAACTTCGTCGCGGAGGGCGAGGCCTGGGGCGAGCTTTGGCGCGAGCACCAGGACCAATATTTTCGGGAGTATGGCCTGGCCATCCGGGTCGATGCCACCGCGGCACATACCGGCGCGCATATCGGGCCGGTGCGGATGCGCCGGGTTGGGTCGGAGGCGGTCGAGCGGGCGGCGGCGCTGCGGCAGGCCAACGCGGCGGCGGCGCAGGATCCGGAGCAGGTGTTGACGGTGCTGACGCGGACCAATGCCACGTTCAACGAGCGCGAGCTTGATCGTCACCTGGCCAAGCACATCGAGACCGATACGGAGCGGGCGGCGGCGAAGGCGGCGGTGCTGGAG
>CAXTRX010000179.1:0-1165 GCA_964246785.1 uncultured Acetobacteraceae bacterium
GGCTTGGGGTGGCGGGGTTGGTCGGGCTGATCAATGGCGCGGTGATCGCGTATCTTGGGGTCTCACCCATATTGGCCACGCTCGGCAGCATGACGATGGTCAAGGGCATCGCCATCGGGCTCACCCATGGCGGTGTGCTGTCCGGCTTTCCGCGGGCCGTGGTGTTCCTGGGCAATGGCAGCGTGGCGGGCGTGCCGGCGGCGCTTATTCTGTTTGTGGTGGTTGCGGCGCCGGTTGCGGTGCTGCTCAGCCGCTCGCCGCTTGGCGTGGTGATAGCCCTGTGCGGCTCCAACCAGGAGGCAGTCCGCTACTCCGGGGTGGATACGCGTCGGGTGGTGCTGAGCGTTTATGTGATCTCGGCGCTGCTCGCGGCGATGGGCGGGCTGGTTATGATGGCGCGGTTCAACTCGGCCAACGCGGCTTACGGGGAAAGCTACCTGCTGATCACCATCTTGGCCGCGGTGCTGGGCGGAGTGGACCCGGCGGGTGGTTTCGGCAAGGTCAGCGGCTTGCTGTTGGCGCTGGTGATCTTACAACTGATCGCCACGGCGGCAGATTTGCTCGGTACCAGCCAGTTCCTGAGTCTGGCTCTGTCCGGCGCCATCTTGCTTGCAGTGGCTGGGGTCGGGCGGCTGCGAGCCTGGATGGCGCCGCGTTTCAACCAAGCTCGATCGCGGGCTTAGAGCAAGTTCGCTTCTGGTCGGCGAACCGAACTTGCTCTAACTCTTTGTTTGAGAGGCGGACTAACGCTTCAGGCTGATGCAACCTGAAACGATCAGGCTCTAGCAGGCAGGCGGAAAGGATATCGCCATGCGTATTGCCATCGTCGGTGCCGGGTTGATCGGGCGGGCTTGGGCCATTGTGTTTGCCCGTGCCGGACATGACGTGGCGATGTGGGACCCGGCGGCGGGGGCGGTCGGAGCAGCGACCAGCTTCATTGCCGACCGGCTGACGGAGCTGCGGGAGGCGAGCTTGCTGACCGATACTGCGGCGGCGGTACTCGGCCGCATTAGGCCGGCTGCAAGCCTTGCGGCAGCGGTGCGCGAGGCGGATTACGTGCAGGAAAACGGGCCGGAGCGCGTGGACGAAAAGAAGCTCGTGTTTGCGGCGCTGGATGCGGCGGCGCCCGAGGCCGCTATCCTGGCGAGTTCGACCAGCGGCATTC
>CAXTRX010000179.1:1175-4011 GCA_964246785.1 uncultured Acetobacteraceae bacterium
CCGTGGGGCGCGCCCCCCGGCTCTCGCCGGGCCGCCGTTTCCCCCCCGCGCGCCCGGGCCGCGCCCGCTGCCTGGTGGCGCATCCGGTGAATCCACCCTACCTGGTCCCGGTGGTGGAGTTATGCCCGGCACCGTGGACGGACCCGCAGACGGTTGCGCGCACGCGGGAAATCATGCTCGCGGTGGGCCAGGTTCCGGCGACCGTCCGTCGGGAAATCCCGGGCTTTGTGTTGAACCGGCTGCAAGGGGCGCTGCTGGCGGAGGCATTTCGGCTGGTGCAGGACGGGGTGGTGTCGCCGGCGGACCTTGATGCCACGGTGAAGCACGGGCTGGGACTACGCTGGGCGTTCATGGGGCCGTTTGAGACGATCGACCTGAATGCGCCGGGCGGTCTGGCGGATTATTGCGCGCGCTATGGTGGGCTCTATGCCGAGTTGCAGCAACAGATGACGCCGCGTGATTGGGATGAGGCGTTGGTGCGTGAGCTCGACGATGCTTGCCGGGCGGAACTGCCAGCCGAGCGGCAGCCGGAGCGGCAGGCCTGGCGCGACCGGCGGTTGATGGCGCTGCTCGCGCACAAACGGGCGCAACCGGAGTAGGTGGGGGCGAGTGGTGGACTGACCACCACCCTACGCAGCGCGGTTCTCGCTGCCCTGGTTTACCCTCACTTCTTCGTTTGGGTTCCAGGCAATGAGGCGGCCGGGCCGCTTGTCGGTGGCATAGGCCAGTGCCCACTGCGCGCTGACCATGAAGCGGCTGCGGAAGCCGATGAGGAAGAAGATGTGCGCCACAGCCCATAATCCCCAGGCTGGCAAGCCGGTGACGCGCACCAGACCGAAATCGGCCACCGCTCTGCCGCGGCCGATGGTCGCCATGTTGCCGTAGTCGAAATAACGGAACGCCCTAATCCGCTGGCCGCGCAGCCGGCGCATGATAGTTTGTGCGACATAGCGCCCCTGCTGCTTGGCAACGGGCGCCAGGCCGGGCAGAGGCTTGCCGTGGCGGTCCAGCGACAGGGCAGCGTCTCCAATCACGTAAGTATGCGGGAGGCTGGGTACTTGCAGGTCTGGTGCCACTGCCACGCGATTGCCCTTGGCGGGTTCCACGCCGAGCCAGGCAGCCACCGGAGTGGCCGTGGTTCCCGCCGTCCAGATTATGGTAGCGGCGGGGATGGACCCGCTTTCGAGTTGCACGACGCCCTCTTTGATGGCCATGACTTTGCTGCCGAGCTGGATGGTCACTCCGAGCTGCCGAAGCGCGGCGACAGCGTGATTGGACAAGTTCTGCGGAAACTCCGCCAGGACGCGTGACCCCGCCTCCACCAGCACGATGCGTAGCGTAGCCTGACTAAGTTCATGGTCGGACGCGAGCACCTCATGGGCCAACTCTGCGATCGAGCCAGCCATCTCCACCCCGGTCGGCCCGGCGCCAATGAGCACAAAGGTCAGGAACCGGTCGCGTTCGGCAGGATCCTCGGCAGTGCAGGCGCGCTCGAAGGCGAGTAGGATGCGGCCGCGTAGGTCGAGCGCATCGTGAAGGCTTTTCAGCCCCGGAGCGTGTTTCTCCCAGTCATTGTTGCCAAAGTAACTCGGCTGTGAGCCGGTGGCGATGATCAACGCATCGTACGGCAGGGTGTGCCCGTCGCAGATGACAGTCTGCGCCTGGGTGTCGATGCCGGTCACCGCGCCCATCATAACGCGGGTGTTCGGCGTCGCGGGAATGACGTCGCGCACCGGGGAGGCGATGTCGGCGGGCGAGAGGGCGGCGGTCGCCACCTGGTAGAGCAAGGGCTGGAACAAGTGGTGATTTTGCGCGTCGATCACGGTGAGGTCGATCGCCGGTTGGCGGGCCAGCGCGACGGCCGCGTTTAAGCCGCCGAAACCGGCTCCGATGACAATGACCCGGAGTGGCTGCTGCGAGTTGGCCGCGTCGAGCCGGGTCAGCCGGCGTGCGTCGATCCGGCCAGCGTAGAACAGGGCGGCTGCGCCACCGATGATGGCGGTCGCTGCGGCAGTTTTGGAGCGCATGTGGAGCCTCGTTGCGTTGGCGAGCCTCCAACACCCGAGCTGTGGCAGAGTTGTGCGGCTCACCACTTCAACGCGGTCAGGACTAGCGTTTGATATGATTGGCTTGCCGCGCGCCGCTGCCGGCCAAGCCGGCGCGCGTGCCGAGGAGTGAGGCACGGGCCAGACGTTTTCCAGTCGGCGATAACTTCTCGTTGACGGCGGATTGCGCTGCGGCGTTCACTTGTCCGTGTTGGCTCAACAGGGAGCAGTGCATGGCTCATCACGAGATTCCAGCCACACCGGAGACCATGGTGCTTGGCTATTTGGACGCGACGACCCCGCCGGTGCTTGAGGTGGACTCGGGCGATACGGTGCTGCTGTCCTCATTCCCGGCGGGGGGGCGGGAGATCTTGCCGACGCATTTGCCCATTCCGCCGGGCTATCAGGCCGTGTTGGACCAGTTGCCGCCGGGACCGGGGCCGCACTTCATCACCGGGCCGGTTTATGTGCGGGGAGCGCAGCCGGGGGACGTGCTGCAGGTCGACATCCTTGAGTCCAAGCCGACCATGGATTGGGGCTTTACCGCGATCTTGCCACTGCTTGGAACGTTGCCCGACGAGTTCACCGATTATGAGACAATCCCCCCGGTGGTGGATCATGTCCGGGGCGTCGCTACGCTGCCTTGGGGCACGGAGCTGCCGATCGAGCCGTTCTTCGGCATCATTGGGGTGGCGCCGCCGCGGGCGTGGGGTCGCTGCGGCTCGGCCGGGCCGCGCGCGGTTGGCGGCCACATGGACAACAAGGAGGTGAAGGCCGGCCCGCCGCGCGAT
>CAXTRX010000180.1:0-3991 GCA_964246785.1 uncultured Acetobacteraceae bacterium
GGGGAATCCTCCCGCTTGGCCGTGCCGACCTGCACATCTGGCACAAAGTTTTGCGTCTCGCGCTGCGTTTGGGAGGCTTCAGCGGATTGCTGGTAGTGCCCCCAAACACCCCAGCCGAGCAAGGCAATCACCACCACACCAGCCACCAGCAAGGGCTTGCGCGGCACCGGGCCCAACTCGCGCCGCTTGGTCTCGCCGTTCTTTTGCGTGCCCCCGTCTTGTGCTTTGGGGCTTGGCCGATCGGAACTGTTCGGGCGGGAGGACTGAGGCTCGGGTATCATACGTAATCCTCCAGCGGCTTGACTTCACCGCGCCGCAACGTCGCGTAAAGGAACGGCACGAACAGCAGCGTCGAGCAGGTGCCGACGGCAACGCCGCCAAGCACCGCGCGTGCCAGCGCCGCGTTCTGCTCGCTGCCATCACCCAGGCCGAGCGCCATCGGGATCAGCCCCACGAACATGGCGCCAGCCGTCATCAGCACCGGGCGCAACCGGGTTTCGCCGGCCATGTAGGCTGCTTCGGCGGCGCTGCAGCCGGTCTCTTCGCGATGCTCGCGGGCGAAGGTAACCAGCAGGATCGAGTTGGCCGAGGCCACGCCCACGCTCATGATGGCGCCCATCAGGGACGGGATCGAGAGCGTTGTTTGCGTTATGAACAGGCTGGCGCAGATGCCGCAGAACGCAAGCGGCAGGGCCAGCAGCACGACCAGCGGGTCGCCCCAGCTTTGATAGTTCACCGCCATCAGCAGGTACACTGCGATCAGCGCCACCGCGAGACCCAGCCCGATATGGGCGAACGCGTCGTTCTTGGACAGGATTTGGCCGCGCACCGAGATCGTGTTGCCCGGCGCCAATTGCTTCTGCATGTCCTTCACGATCACGTCGATGTCGCCCTCCACCCCGCCAAGCGGCCGCTGCTGCACATTGGCCAGGATGTCGTAAGTCGGCCGGGTGTTCTCGTGGCTGGCGACGGTCTGTTCGGGCCGCCGGGTCAGTGTGGCGACGTTGCCGAGCAGGTTGGGTGCGCTCGCCCCATTGTTGGAAACCAGCAACGGCGTGTTCTCCACATCCGAGAGCGAGTCGGTGCGGTACTCGGGGGTTTGCACTGCCAACTGGTAAGGAATGCCGCTTTTCGGGTCGGTCCAGAAGTTGGGCGAGACCTGATACGACGACGATAGCGAGGTGTTGAGGCTCTGCGCCACCGTCTGCTCCGTCAGCCCCACCATGGCCGCACGGACGCGGTCGACGCTGACGAAGAATTCCGGCGCGTCCACGATCTGTTGCAGGTGGACGTCCACCGCCCCGGCGATCCCGCGCACCCGGCCCACCACCTGGCGCGCGACGGCCAGGTTGTGCACGCGGTCCTGGCCGGACACCTGGATGTCGATCGGTGCGGGCAGGCCGAAGTTCAGCACCTGGGTGATGATGTCGGCAGGCTGGAAATAAAAAATGGCGTCAGGGAAACGCTGCCGCAGCACCACCCGCAGGCGCTTCTGCAGGCCGAACACCGACGGATGGTCTTCCTTCAGGTTGATGAGGATCTGCCCGTCGTTCAGCGCCACCGTCGAGCCGTCGGTGAAGGCCAGGTTATAGTTGTTGGCGGGCAGGCCGATATTGTCGAGGATCAGGTCCGTCGACGGCACCACCTGGCGGATGGTGTCTTCGACGCGCTGGAACAGCCGCTCGGTGTCCTCGATGCGCAGGCCGGGGCGGCCACGCACATGCAGCGTCATCTGCGGCGCCGCGATCTGGGGGAAGTAGTCCTGCCCGATAAACAGGAACAGCGTCCCGCCCACGGCCAAGGTGCAGCCGGCAATCGCCAAGGTGCCCCAGCGGTGATGGATCGACGCGTGCAGCAAGGTGACGTAGCCGCCGCGAAAACGCTCGAAGCCGCGTTCGAAGCGGCCATGGATGCGGCCGAATAGGCCCGGCGCCTTCTTCTCTCCCCCGCCGTGCTTGCGCTCGTGCTCGGTCTTCACCAGCACGTCGATCAGCACCGGCACCAGCGTCCGGGATAAGCCGTAGGACGCCAACATGGCGAACACCACCGCCAAGGCTTGCGGCGTGAACAGGTACTTGGCCGCATCGGTGAGGAACAGCACCGAGATGAAGGCGCAACAGATCGACAGGGTGGAAATCAATGCCGGCTTGGCGATCCCCGCGCCGCCTTCCACCACCGCGGTGCGGAACTCGACCCCCTCTTCCATCAACCGGTAGGTGTTCTCGATGGCAACCGTCGCGTCATCCACCAGGATGCCCACCGCCAAGGCAAGGCCGCCCAGCGTCATGATGTTGAGGGTGGCGCCGAGCGCGTCCAGCGCCACCAGCGAAGTCAGGATGGAGAGCGGGATGGAGATCAGCACGATCAACGTCGAACGCCAGGAGCCCAGGAACAGCAGGATCATCAACCCGGTCAGGCCGGCGGCAATGGTGCCCTCGCGCAGCACGTCGCCGATGGCGCTGGCGACGAACACCGACTGATCGAACAACGGGGTAATCTTGAGGTCCTTGGGCGCGGCCGCACGGATGCCGGGCAGCAGGGACTTGACCGTGTTCACCACCGAAAGCGTGGAGGCGTTGCCGTTCTTGAGCACCTCCAGCAGCGCACCGCGGCTGCCATTGTCGCGCACGATGTTCTGCTGCACCTGGTAGCCGTCGCGCACGTAGCCCACGTCCTGCACCAGCACGGGAGCGCCGTTCACCACCTTGATCGGGATGCGGTTCAGCTCATCCACCGACTTGGGGGTGGCGTTCAGCTCCATCGGGTATTGGATCGAGCCGATCTTGGCCTGGCCGCTCGGCTCGGTGAGGTTCTGCGCCGTAATGGCACTCACCACGTCATTCGGGGACAGACCCAGGCCCTGCAGCGCATGCAGGTCAAGGTCGACCATCACCTGGCGCTGCTTGCCGCCAAACGGCGCCGGCAGCGTGGCGCCGGGCGTGGAGGTGATGGCCTGGCGCACCCGATACTGCCCATAGTCGTAAAGCTGCTGCTCAGACTCCTTGTCCGACGACAGCGCCAACTGGATGACGGGCACGGCAGAGGCGCTGTAACGCACCACGATCGGCGGCTGGATGCCCGGCGGCATGACGGCGCGGATGGAGTTGGTCGATGCCACAATCTGCGAAATGGCCAGGTCGACCGACACGTCGGGTTGGAAGTAGACCTTCTCGACAGTGACGCCTTGCAGCGTTTGACTCTCGATGTTCTTGATGCCGTTGACGTTGTTGGACAGCGAGAACTCGGAATAGGTGGTGACGCGCTGCTCCATCTCGGGCGTGTCGAGCCCGGTGTAGGTCCAGATGATGGAGACGACGGGGATATCGACGTTCGGCAGCACGTCCTTTGGCATGGTGACGATCGCGCCCACGCCGCCAAGCAGGATCAGGAGCGCCAGCACGTAGATCGAGATGCGGAACTTCAGGGCGAACTTGACCAAACCCATCTAGGCATCCTCTATCGGTCACTCGCCCGGCGCGCGGTGCCACTGCTGTCTTTGGCGCATATCGCGCCATCCCGCACTGCACAATGGAGCAAGGTGGGGCTGAAGCAGCAGGAATGCGCCTCGGCTCACGAAGCTTTGCGGCAGGGTTCGCAGGCGCCCAACTCTACAGCCGCCCAACTGTTTCAAATTGCTGCTGCATGTTGCATTTAGCCGCCCTTAACCTTCTTCTGGCAGTGGTGGTTCACAGACGAGTGGGAGGGTTACCATGCGGCGGGTTCTGTTGGCGACGGCGATGGGCGCGGCGCTCTGCTTGACGAGTCTGCAGCCGGCAAAAGCTTACCGCGGTGGCGTGTTCTTTGGCGGTCCGTTCGCTTTTGGCGCGTTCACCGGGCTGGCAACGGGGGTGGTGGTGGGGAGTGCGCTCGCGCATCCATTCTACGGCTACGGTTACCCGTACCCGTATTACGGCTATCCGTATGGCTACCAGGCTCCGGTGGTCTATCCGGCCCCGGCCGTGGTGGCGCCGCCCTATGCTGCGCCCTACCC
>CAXTRX010000181.1:0-3974 GCA_964246785.1 uncultured Acetobacteraceae bacterium
CGGGAGATTTCAGCCTGGCGCAGCGCCCAGGAGACAAACGCACCGAGCGCGCAAACGGTGATTGCCTGCCACAGCCCGCCCTCTCGCAACGGGGCGAGCGCCAGGCCATAGCTGATGTCGGGCGGCGCGATGTTGATCCGCCACACGTTCCAGGTTCCGCCGATGGCCGCGCCGTAGATGATCAGCAGCGTGCCAAGGATGGAGAAAAAGGCTGCCGTTACGCCGAAGAAGCCGACGTAGAACGGGCCGACCCAAAAGTCGAACAAATCGCCGCCGACCAGTGTTCCGCCACGAACCCGGTATTTCCGCTCGAAAGTCAGCATGGCCATAGTGGACGTTCCTATTCTGTGCCGAGGCGGCGGGCCGGTCGTAGCGCCGGTCCGCCGCTTAGGCTCTACCTATTTTGCCGCAGGCGGCAGCGGCGACATCTGCTGCGCCACGCCACCCTCGCGATGCGGACCATCCAGCCAATTGAAGCGGTCGGTGCTCAACAGGATGAAGTGGATTAGGATTGCCAGGGTAAACAAGAAAATTCCCAGCGAGATCAATGCCCGCCTTGGGTCAAACAGGGTCCATACGCGCCACATGGTCCGGGTCCCTTTCAGCTCAGCATGGTGAGAGCGTGTTGCACCACCAGCATACTGTTGCGATAGCCGTTCGGCCCTGGCAGCCATGGGCGCCATTGCCAAACCAGGACATGCGCGACGATGGCGACCACCGTAAATACGATGAAGCTCGTCATGAAAATGCTGTGGAACTCGCGCGCCTCTGGTTCTGTCAGGCCCGACAGTGTTGTCGGCCTCTCTCGATCGATCATGCCACTCAAGTCGTAGCCCTCCATTTCCTGGCCTCGCGGCCGCTGCTGCCGCGCACATCCCGCGGCGGGGTCCGATCGTCCGCGTTCATGCGGGCACCGTGGCGGTTTCCTGGGCCACGCGGTCCAGGCAAACTTCGTCTTCGCCGGCGGCTCGTGCGGCGCGCTCAATGCGGTCGCGCAGGCGCTTGGCAGCGGAAATGCGGATGAGGAAGGGCTCGGCCGCCACCGCCGCGTCGAGCCGGTTAGAGGCGGCCTCGGTCCAGGCCATGGCCGGGCGAGCAGGCGCCGGCTCGACGCGATCCATCTCAGTGCCGAGCGGCAGGATGTGAAACAGCGCGTCGAACAGCGCGTTGCAGTATTCCTGCACCAGGTAGGTGGCGCCGGCATAGCCCATGAAGGGCGTGCCGGTGGCGCGGCGGATGATGGCGCCCGGGAACGAGGCCGGGATGAAGCTGCAGCGAGCGCCCGCTTCGGCCGCATACATGCGCTCGTTGAACGAGCCGTACAGCACCAGCGGCGGCGTTGCACGCAGGGCTGCGCGCACGGCAGCGTTATCCGGCTTTTGCCCGGCGATGCGCGAGACGGCGAAGCTGCAGGGGATACCCAGCTCGTCCTCAAGAAAGCGACGTATGCCGCGGGCATAGGTGTCGGTCGCCACCACGGCGAAGGAGGCGGTGGCGAAGAAATCCTGCGTGACGGAGCGCCATAAATCCCACAGCGGCTTGATGGTGGTGTGCTTTTCCGCTGCGATGAACGGCTGCGGGTCGAGCCCAACCAGTTCGCCAAGGGTCTCGAGGAACTTGGTGGTGGCGAACACGCCGATGGGCGCCATCAGGTAGGGCCGGTCGAGCTCTTCGCAGAGCTTGCGGCCAAATTCGCGATACATGCAGATGTTCACGTCGGCGTCTGGCAGCTTGGCGATATCCTCCACATGGCAGCCCAATGGGAACTGGAGATTGACCTCGCAGCCGATGCCCTCGGCCAGGCGGCGGATTTCGGCCGCGTCGGACGGCATGTTGAACGTGCCGTAGATCGGCCCGATGATGTTGACCCGCGGCTTGGCGCCCTCTGGCCGTTTCGCCGCGGCCCGCACGCTGCCCTTCTTCTTGGCGCCGAACTCGGTCCAAAGCCAATAGATGGCGCGGTCCGCGCACTGCCACTGGTCCTCGTCAATCGTCCGCGGCACGAAGCGCTGCAGGTTGCTGCCCTCGGGCGTCACGCCGCCGCCGATCATCTCCGCAATCGACCCGGTGACCACCACGGCCGGCAAGTCCGCATCCTGCGTGCCGCTTGCCCGGCGCATCGACGCCTCGGTGCCGTTCTGCGACAGCTCTTCTTCGGAAAGCCCCGTCACCACCACCGGCAATTCGTGCGGCGGCAGGCCATCGGTGTAATGCAGCACGGCGGTGACGGGCAGGTTCTCGCAGCCAACCGGTCCGTCAATCACCACGCGCAAGCCTCGCACGGCGGAGAAGGCATAGACGGCACCCCAGTAGCCGCCAGCGCGATCGTGGTCGAGCACGAGCATGATCTAGGTGCCCACCGCTTCGACGGCTTTTGCGCGGGCTTCACGAATTCTGCGATTGCGTTCGCGGAAGCCCGGCGGCGTCTTAGGCTCGCCCTTCCAGCCATAGCCGGCGCTGTCCGGCGTGCCAACGCCCTCGAAGAAGCTCACCATCTGCTTGAACCGGTCGCGGCCCTTCGTCTGCGCGGCGACGATGCCCGCCAGGGAGGCGGCGCCGGCTGGCCCGAACAAGGGGCGCGCCGAGACCATGTTGGTGAAATACAGCGCGGGGATGCCGAGCTCCTTGGCCTGCTGCACCAGTGGCGTCGTGCCGACGGCCAAATCCGGGCGCACGTCCTTCATCGCGGCCAGATCCTGCTCGAGGCTGGCGCGGAACTGCACATGCGCGCCATGGGCCTCAAGCCACTCCCGGTCCGCGTTGCTCCACTCGGTGCGCGGGCAGGCCGTGCCGACGTAAGGCACGCGGGCGCCGGCCTCCACGAGCAGGCGCGCCACCAGCAGTTCGGACCCTTCATAGCCCGAGACTGTGACCGTCGCATCAATCGGGTTTGCCTGCATCACGCTGCGGATCGCCGGCAGCGCGCGCGCCTTCGCGGCCTCTACGCGCGCCGTACCGATTCCGGCGGCCCGGCCGACCCACTCGAGCCAAGCGGCGGTGCCCTCGACGCCCACAGGGCCGGAGCCAATCACCGGGCGCCCCGCCGTCGCGAACTCGCGGATGGAGGCGGTATAGAACGGGTGGATGGCGGCAGCGACATCGCAATCCAGCGCGCCATAGAGGTCGCGCCACTCGCGCGAGGGGATTTGCGGCGCCACGGACAGCCCCATTGGCGCGAGCAAGGCGGAGATGCCGGGTGGATCGGCAGGAAACAATTCGCCGATCAGCGCCACGGTGGGGCCAACCGCCGGCTGCCGCGCACGCGCGACCGGTCCGGCTTCTGCCTCCTGCCGTGCGTAGCGGAGCATGGCGCCGGAAAGCACGTCCTTCGCTTCGGCGTGGGTCGGCACGCCAAAGCCTGGCACGTCGATCCCGATCACACGCACGCCACGGATCTGCTTGGGCAGCAAATCGAGCGGAACGCCCGACGCGGTGGGAACGCAGAGGTTGATTACCACAATCGCGTCGTAATCCGCCGGGTCAGCGAGCTGGTGTACGGCCTCGCGAATGTCTTCGAACACCTGGCCGCGGACGAGCGACTCGCTGTTGAACGGCACGTAGCCGACACTACGCTTGGCGCCATAGAAATGGGCGGTGAAAGTAAGCCCGTAGACGCAGCAGGCGGAACCACAGAGCACCGTTGCCGTACGGCGCATGCGCAGGCCAACCCTCAGTGAGCCGAAGGCCGGGCACATGGATTGCGGCTGATCATGGGGCCCGCGTGGATAGTCGGCGGCCAGACGGCTCAACGCTTCGCTCTTGCCCGCGGCGTCTGCGGCCGCCAGCAGCGTTTGCCGCCCGCCATGGCAATCGCCGTTCATCACGCGCCCTCGTACACCACTTCGAGCGACGGCTTCGGCGCCACCGGGGTCACCCACATATCCTCCATGGTGGCCGGGGTAAGCACCACGTTGCGGCCCACGGCATCGCCGGCGAACAGGCCCAGCAAAGCGTCGTGCGACAGCGGGGTGGGG
>CAXTRX010000182.1:0-3965 GCA_964246785.1 uncultured Acetobacteraceae bacterium
GGCGCAGCGTGCGGCCCGGATGGCGGGTGCGGCGGCGCGCATGGACGGCGAGCGGCGGATGCGGCTGGCCGGCTTGTTGGCGCGGCTGCCGGATGTGGCCTCGCTCGCCGGGTCGGCCCGGCAACGGCTGGACGATCGCGGGCATCGGCTGCTGCTGGCGCTGCCAAACCTGATGGCGGCGCGGCGTTCGGCGCTGGTGCGGGCGGAACGGGCGCTGCCGGACGGCCCCTTGCTGGTGCGCGGCGCCAGGCAAGTGCTGGCCGACCGCACGCTGCGGCTTCGGTTGGGTTTGCCTGGCTTGCTTGGTGCCCGGCGTGCAGCGCTGATCGCGGCCGAGCGGCACATGCCGAGTGCCGCCAGCGCGTTGGCGGCGGTCCGGCACCGCTTCGAGGTCGCTGGCGGCGGCTTGGCCACCGGGCTGCGGCATGCGGTGCAGCGGCAACGGATCGGCGGCGCGCGCGTGATGCTGCAAACCGGGGATGGCGCAATGGGTGGCCGCTTGCGTGAGGCGCGGGCGCGGGTGGAGGGATTGGACGGCCGGCTAGAGGCGGCCAACCCGCGTGCGGTGCTGGCGCGGGGCTACGCGCTGGTGACGGACTTGGCAGATCGTCCAGTGACCAGCGCTGCTGCGATCATGCCGGGCACGCGCGTGCGGCTGGAATTTGCCGATGGGACGGTGGAGGTGCAGCGGCCAGGCGGCGGCACGACCCGGCAGGCGGAACTGCCGCTGTAACGTCGCCAGCCTCCGCTACCGCAAAGGGCCCTTTCCCGGCGGGGAGAGAACAGCAAGGCAGATAGATCGAAGGCTCAGGCCTCCTCGCAGGTGCGGCGGGTGCCGATCATCGCCAGCAACTCACGCCGCGTCTCAGCATTGGTTCGGAATGCGCCCAGCATGCGGCTGGTGACCATGCCCACGCCGGGTTTGTGGACGCCTCGCGTGGTCATGCACTGATGCGCTGCCTCGATCACGACGGCAACGCCACGCGGGTTCAGCACGGCCTGGATAGTGTCGGCGATCTGCACCGTCAGCTTCTCCTGGATCTGGAACCGCTTGCTGAACGCATCCACCACCCGGGCGAGCTTGCTGATCCCGACCACGCGCTTGTCCGGCAGATAGGCCACGTGAGCGCGGCCGATGATGGGCACCATGTGGTGTTCGCAGTAGCTCTCGAGCCGGATGTCGCGCAGGAGGATGATCTCGTCGTAGCCGTCCACCTCCTTGAACGTGCGCTCGAGCAGGACGACCGGGTCGACCTCGTAGCCGCAAAAGAGTTCGAGGTAGGAGCGGGCGACGCGCCTCGGCGTGTCACGCAGGCCCTCACGGGTGGGATCGTCCCCCGCCCAGCGCAGCAGGGTGCGCACGGCGTCCTCGGCTTCGGCTTGCGTCGGCCGCTGCGGCTCATTCATGTCCAAAGCCAGGAGCTCCCTCGCGTGCCGTTTGATATGGTTTTGAAATGATGGTTGCCAATGGCGCAAGCCGTTGCGCCGGACCGGCAGATTTGACGAAGATGGTGGTTGATCGAAATTCATCGATGGACTGTTGCCAGCCCTGGTTTTTGCGGCGCGCGATAACGCGTTCAAGTTGCCGGCGTCGTGCTTTCGACCCGTGGTCCACGTCTCCGGCAAGCGAGATCACGCGATCGCATGCAATGAAAATAACTTGCCTATCATAAACGAATAACATACAGCCAACTCGGCTACGTTTGTAGGTTGACGCAGTTCGCCGAGGCAATGTCTGACGGGTGGGTGCACCGATTTCTCATCGCGGCAACAACTTTGACATGATGCGGCTGGTATTCGCATCTATAGTTCTGCTTTCTCACTCAACCGAGCTTCGCTATGGAAATCGCGACCAAGAACCGCTAACACAAATCTTCCACACGATATCCTGCGGAGAACTTGGCGTCGACTGCTTCTTCATACTAAGTGGATTCCTGATAACTGCAAGCTGGACGCGAGACCCTAACGTTCTGAGCTTTCTGACCAAGCGCGTGTTCCGTATCTATCCGGGCTACGGTGTCGCTTTCCTTATCTCCGTCTACATTGTCGGTGCTATCGGCGCTGATAACCCTAGCAGGTTTTGGCATTATCTGCACCCACTCTCACTGTTGCGGCAGGCAGCACTCCTGCAGCCGCCGTCCACGGCGCCGGCCTTCACCGATTGGCCGTATCCGCTGGTCAATGGTGCACTCTGGACGATCCAGTATGAATTCGCGTGCTACCTCCTGGTTCTGCTGCTTGGCGCCTCAGGGCTGCTCGGCCGGCAGCGCATGCTCGTGCTGCTTTGGGCGGCCGCGCTGTTGGGCTTCGCCGCCTTTCGCATCAGCCGGATGCATGACCCTCGAACAGGTGCAATCGACGACGGCGGCCACATTCTGCCAATGATCCGCTTTCTGCCTATGTTCTTGTCTGGCGCGTCTCTCTACCAAAGCGATCTTTACCAATACGCGCCGCCAAGGTGGCTCGTAGCATTTGCAGCAATCACGTTGCTGGTCGGGTTGAGCGACAAAGTCACCGCGGAGATCGCAGTGGCGTCCGCTGGCGCTTATCTACTGGTGTGGTTTGGACACTTACGACTGAACCTTTATGCTCTCCGGCGCCTGCCTGACGTCTCCTACGGCGTTTACCTTTATGGATGGCCGCTACAGAAATTGGTGATTGCGTCGAAGCTCATTCAAAGCCCAGCCTTGGTGTTTGTGGTCTGCTGGGGATTGGCGCTGCTGGCTGGATTCGCCAGTTGGCACCTCGTCGAAGCGCCCGCATTGCGGATCAGCCAGTGGCTTCGTGCACGCCCCGCACTGTCCTGGCGATCACGGGTGTTCACGGCCTGGCGTTGACCATGTTTTGCCGGACGGTGCGCCTAGCCGGCAACTTTCTTCACCACCGTAATTGCGTCCGGGGAGGCCCAATCCACCGCGCCTTCCAGCCAACCCACCTCCTGGCCTTGCTTGTCGATCAGCAAGGTGGTGGGGATGCCGCGGACATTGAGCGCCTGCGCCACGGCGCTGCGTGGGTCCAGCATGACGGGCAGGCGCTTGATGCCGCGCTGGTCATAGAAGCGCTGCACCGCCTCCGCGCCACCATTGTCCGAGGAGAGCGGCAGCACCACCACGCCAGAGCCCGCCACCGCTTGCGCCAACGCGTCCAGCGCCGGCATCTCACGCACGCAGGGCACGCACCAAGTCGCCCACAGGTTGAGCACCACCGCCTTGCCGGCAAAATCCGACAGTGCAACCGCAGTGCCGTCGGCCGCGACCCATTTGAGGTCGTCCAGTTTGCGCGGCTGGTGCAGTGCGTGCAGCGTCTCGATGCCCTCCAGCGCCTGAGCACGCGGTTTGCGGAGCGGGACGGCCGCCGCTAGGGTCCCGCCCGCCGCCAGCAGAGTGCGGCGCGTAAGTCTGGTCATCGGGATAGGTCCTCAAACAGTGTCAGGCGGCAACACAGGTCGGAACGCGGCGGCGAACCCGCAATGGGGCGGGCGCTTCAGCGCCGGGCCGGATGTGGTGATGGCAGAGATCAACGCGTCCGTCGGGTTTGACCACAAGCTGTGGCGGCAGGACATACGCGGCTCCCTCGCGCACGCCGCGATGCTGGCCCGCGCCGGGCTGCTCACGCCTGAGGATGAGGCGGCAATCCGGACTGGCCTCGAGGCAATCGGGGCGGAAATCGGAGCCGGGCGATTCACCTGGAGCGGCGATCTCGAAGACGTCCACATGAACATCGAAGCCCGGCTCACCGAGCGGGTAGGCGAGGCCGGCAAGCGGCTGCATACCGCGCGCAGCCGCAACGACCAGGTGGCGACCGACTTCCGGCTCTGGGTGCGCGATGCCATTGATGGTCTGGACGGGCAGATGGCCGAGCTGATGCGGGTTCTGGCCAACCGCGCGGCGCAGCATGCGGCCGATCCAATGCCCGGCTTCACCCACCTGCAGACCGCCCAGCCGGTCACCTTCGGCCACCATCTG
>CAXTRX010000183.1:0-3951 GCA_964246785.1 uncultured Acetobacteraceae bacterium
GCGGCAACAGGGGGGCGTTCATGCCCGGGCCCCCGCATCACGGCGTAGCGGGCGCGACCCTGCAGCCGCCGGGCCGCGGGGCCGAACCCGTGCAAATGCGCCGCCGCCCGCTGGCTCAACGCTTGCGCCTGCGCGGCGGCGGCCTTGTAGCCGAGCAGCGAAACCAGGGTGGCCTTGCCCGCCGCGGCATCCTTGCCGGCGGTCTTGCCGATGGTCGAACTGTCGCCCGTGGCGTCGAGCAGGTCATCGGCAATCTGGAATGCAGTGCCGAGATCACGCCCATAGGCCACGATGGCGTCGCGGTCGGCGTGCGAGGCCTGCCCGAGGATTGCGCCGGCGCGTGCGCTGTATTCAATCAAGCAGCCAGTCTTCAGCGCCTGCAGCTCGATGATGTCCGCGGCGCTGAGCTTGCGTCCCTCGGCCTGCATATCGATCATCTGGCCGCCTGCCATGCCGTGCGCTCCGCTTGCTGCCGCCAGAGCCGCGATCAACTCGCACCGCGCCGACGGGTTGGGGTGCGTTGCTGGCTCGGCCAGAATTTCGAAGGCGCGAGTTTGCAGTGCGTCTCCAGCCAGGATGGCAGTGGCCTCGTCGAACTTGCGATGCGTGCTTGGCTGGCCGCGCCGCAGGTCGTCGTCGTCCATCGCGGGTAGATCGTCATGCACGAGAGAATAGGCATGGATCATCTCAACCGAAGCCGCAGCCCGGCGGGAATAACTCACCGGCACGCCAAACAGCGCCGCGACCTCGAGCACCAGGAAGGCGCGCATGCGTTTGCCGCCGTTCAGGCATGCGTAGCGCATGGCTTCGATAAGCCGCGTTTGGCCCCCTGCCGGCTCGCCCAGCAACTCAGAAAGCGCCCGCTCGGTCGTGGTTGCCGCTTCGGCAATTGCATCGGTCAGTGTGTCCGCAGACGTGCGCTGCACGTAATCAATCGACATGACAAATGCTGGACACGACGAAGCTCCCCGGAAAAGCCTCCGGCAAGGCATTGACGCTCGCACCTCGCGTGGACGCCGGACGACCGATTTAGGTGCCAACAAACACCGCGACTGCAAATGACGCAAGATGCGAGGAAATTCACCGGCTAAATGCGGCTTTTTGGCCACGGCGAACCGATGCCTTTTGATGCAAGCTTGCAACGCTCGGACCATCCATCGAGTAGGTTCAGCGGCGACGGCGCGGTGTGACTGTGGCCATTACGCAACCTGCAGCAAAGCTGGTGGCCAATGCCGCTGCCGGCCGGGCCCGTGTCAAAACCGCCAGGCTTTCGAGCCGCTGCTCAACAGCGCCGACGAAGTTGATGAGAAAGGGCAGGGCCGTCTGATGGAGGAACACGACCTGGCGGGAAGGTCCGGGCGGTTCGTGCAGGAGGTAGGCTCGATCAACCATTTGGGGCGCTCCTGTTTCGTTGGCCAAGACAACACGGCCGCAATCCACAGGGTTGCATCGCCAAGCTATGACCGGTCAGTCGACAGCGACTTTTTGCGATCCTGTGCTGCGAACGCTGCGGCTACTGACGCTGCCGTGCTCCAATATTATCGTTTGATCAGCCAGCAGTTCTGCCTCTTCCGGATCATGCGTGACTAATACGGTGGTAATCGCTAGTTCGCTTTGCACACGGCGCAATTCCGCCCGCAGTTCGTCACGCACCGCGCGGTCGAGGGCGCCGAAGGGTTCGTCCAGCAGCAGGATGCGCGGGCGGATTGCCAGCGCCCGGGCCAAGGCGACACGCTGGCATTGTCCACCGGAAAGCTGCGCTGGCAGGCGCGCCCCCAGACCATCCAGGCGCATCATCGCCAGCAGCCGGGACACCTCGGCGTTGATTGCTGCCCGCGAAGGCCGCTGCGCCCGCGGCATCACTTGCAACCCGAATGCGACATTTTCTGCCGCCGTCATATGCGCAAACAACGCGTAGCCCTGGAACACGAACCCGACCCGGCGCTCGCCCGGGGAAAGCCCGGCGGCATCTTGGCCATCGATCAGCACCGACCCGGCATCGGGTGCATCCAGCCCGGCGATGATGCGCAATATCGTGCTTTTACCGGAGCCGGATGGGCCCAGCAGAGCCAGCAACTGTCCGGGTGGAACGTGGAGGTTCACCCCATCGAGCACGACCTGGCCGCCAAACCGCTTCACCAGGCCGCTCATCGCGATCATGACCGGACTAGCCAGGCGCGCGGTTCAACTGCCACATTGAGAGATTGAGCGCCCCCGCAAAGGTCACCCAAACGAGGTAGGGCAGCAGAAGGCCGGCCGCCCACGCGCTGAACGGGGCGAACATCACGACCACGGCAACGATGGACAGCCATAGCAGCACGAGTTCGCCAAACGCGAGGTCGATCCGGTGCATGCCGAAAAACAGGCCGGACCAGGCGGCATTGAACAGGAGCTGAACCGCATACACCGTCAGCGCCAGTCCCGCGCCAGCAAACCCGGCTTTCTTCCACACCAGCCAACCAGAGGCTGCAATGCAGGCGTAGAGCAGCGACCAAGCGATAGGAAACAGCCAATTCGGCGGCCGCCACCAGGGCTTGGCCAGGTTCTCATACCAGTCGCCTGGCTTGA
Source organism: uncultured Acetobacteraceae bacterium (assembly GCA_964246785.1). GTDB lineage: Bacteria > Pseudomonadota > Alphaproteobacteria > Acetobacterales > Acetobacteraceae > LMUY01. The sequence goes on from CAXTRX010000183.1 coordinate 2,569, forward strand.
ACACCGCGCCCGAGCTCGCGGCCGCCAAACAGGCGACAACGAAGCCAGCCAGCCCAAGCATGTTCCCGGTGTTCATGGCGCATCATCTGTTGGCATGAGTTTGCATTTAAGGCGGAGCTGCCGCCGTGTCGAGGCAGCCATGTCCGCAGCCCCCGCCCACGACATTGCAGATGCGACGCGAGTAATGCAACATCAGCCATGTCACGCGACACCCGCCCGATCGCTGCCGCGACGGCTGCTCTGGCCGCCGATCAAGCGCTGGCGGACCCGGCACTCTGGATCACCCGAGTGTCAGAGCAGGCGTTTGTCGCCCGCGCCGAGGCGCTCGAGGCGGAAGGTCGGCAAGGCCGGCCGCTCTGGGGTGTGCCGGTGGCGATCAAGGACAATATCGACGTGGCCGGGCTCCCCACCACCGCCGCGTGCCCCGGCTTCAGTCGCATGCCCGAGCGCCATGCCGCCGCTGTCCAGCGGTTGCTCGATGCCGGCGCGAACATCCTGGGCAAGACCAACCTCGACCAATTCGCCACCGGGCTCACGGGCGTGCGCAGCCCGTACGGCACGCCGCGCAACCTGTTCAATGCTGCGCTGGTGCCGGGCGGCTCCTCCTCCGGCTCCGCCTGTGCGGTGGCGGCCGGGATCGTTCCGGTGGCGCTCGGCACCGACACCGCCGGGTCGGGCCGCGTGCCGGCGATGTTCGGCAACGTGGTCGGGCTGAAGCCTACCGTCGGCAGCGTTTCCGCCCGGGGCATGGTGCCGGCCTGCCGCTCGATCGACACGGTGTCGGTGTTCGCCCGCAGCGTGGACGAAGCGCTCGCGGTGGCCCGGGTGATCGCCGGCTGGGACACGGCCGACCCCTACTCCCGAGCCGCACCCTATGCGCATCTGCGCCGGCCAGCCCAAGCGACGATGCGCGTGGCCTGCGTCGCCTCGGACTTTGTGCCGATGAACCAGGCCGGCTTTACCGCGCCACCGCCGCGGCATTGGGCGCCGAGCTGGTGGACATCGCACCGCTGCTGGCCGTGGCCAGGCTGCTGTATGACGGGCCTTGGGTGGCAGAACGCACCGCCGCCCTGCGCGACATGCTCGCCGCGCCGGAGCTGCTGCACCCCGTGACGCGGGCCATTTTGGAGAGCGGCCTGCATCGCCGGGCCGCCGACGCGTTCGATGCGTTTGACCAACTTGCGGCAGCCAAGCGCTTCGCCGCCGGGTTGTTCGCGCAGTTCGACGCGCTGTTGCTGCCCACCGCACCCGACACCCCCAGCCTGGCCGATGTCGCCGCCGATCCGCTTGGCCCCAACAGCCGCCTCGGCACCTGGACCAACTTCGTCAACCTGTGCGACCTGGCGGCCTGGGCCGTGCCCGCTGGTATCGGGGCGGATGGGC
>CAXTRX010000184.1:0-3860 GCA_964246785.1 uncultured Acetobacteraceae bacterium
TTGCGAGCATCTTCACCCGATCAGACGATTCTGTCTGATCGGGATCTGCTCTAGAGTAGAACCGCCTAGGCCGTTTTTACCGTGAAAAACCGAATGGCAGTGCCCAATAAAACCGTCGGCGGTCCAAACATCCAGAGGCCTCAAGCCGACCACTGCCAGGCTTTGCTCGCTGTATGACTATCCGGCCGGCTGAAATACACGGGTTGACCGGATGTAAATGCAATAGCAAGCGGCAAGCTGGTGGCCCACGGAAGAGGCCTGAAGGTTAGCTCGCGCTCGATATCGACGGCGAGGAATGGTTTGGCAACCGACCTGTGGTATGCTGGTCCAGCAGTTCGTGGATCGATGAATGGCGACCATACCGATCGATACAGTCAAAGCCGAGCTCTCTCGCCTCGTGGATCAGGTTATGGCGGGTGAGGAGGTTATCATTGTGCGGGAGGGTAAACCCGTAGCGCAACTGGTGCCGTTTGGGCCCGCGAAGGGTCAGCGGCGGGTTCTTGGCCGGTTAGCGGGGCAGTTCACCGTGCCAGACAACTTTGATGAACCACTTCCCGACGACATAGTTGATTTGTTTGATGGTCGATAATGCGTCTGCTGTTGGACACACATGTTCTGCTATGGGCGTTGCATAATCCCGAGAAATTGGACTTGGCAACTCGTGACGTTCTGGAGAACCCAGAGCAAGACGTGTTCTTCAGCGCGGCTAGCATTTGGGAGATCGCGATCAAAGCCAGCCTTCGGAGGGCCGATTTCATGGTTGGCGCTGACAGGATCGCCCAGGAAGCTCGTCTAACTGGATTCCAAGAACTGGAGGTTAAAGCTGAGGCGGCGGCGATGGTGGCCGATCTGCCATGGCTTCATCGTGATCCATTTGATCGATTGCTGGTGGCGCAGGCGATTGTCGGCCCATTCCGGCTCTACACGGCTGACCCGAAGCTGCCTGCCTATTCAGACGTTGTGCAACTCCTGGTTTAACCCCGATCCGGCTCTACTTACGCTCGGCAAAGGGCTCCCATCCATCGCACCTGCCGTGGTAAGAACCCGTGCCAACCACTTGGATGCGCCATGAAGAGAACCCTGTTTGCCCTCCTGCTGCTGCCGGGTTTGGCGGCGGCGCGGCCGCTGGCGTTTGTGGTCAATTCCAACGACGCCTCGGTCAGCCTGTTCGATACCGGCAGCCACAGCGAAGTGCAGCGCATCCCCATGCTGCGGGAGCCGCACCATATGACGCTGTCGCCGGACGGGCGCTCGCTGCTGGTGGGGGATACGGCGGGGAACGCGGTGTTGTTCCTCGATCCGCAAACCGGGGAGGTGCAGCGCCGGGCCACGATCAGCGACCCGTACCAGTTGGAATTCAGCCCGGACGGGAAGTGGTTCACGGTGGCTGGGCTGGCGCGGGATCAGATCGACATCTATGACGCGGCCACGCTCACGCTGCAGCACCGGGTCGCGGCGTCCAGCATGCCGAGCCACATCAACTACTCGCCCGATTCGCGAACGGTGTTCGTCAGCCTGCAAGGGTCCAACGCGCTGACCGCGATCGACGTGGCAAGCGGGCGGGTGGTGTGGCAGCAGGCGGTGGGGAAGACTCCGGCCGGGGTGCTGTGGCTGGATGGGCGCATCCTGGTGGGCATCATGGGCGACAACTACGTGGCGGTGGTGAACCCGGACACAGGTGCGGTGGAGCGCAAGGTGGTGACCGCGCGGGGGGCGCACAACCTGTTCGTCAGCCCGGATGGCGCGACACTCTATGTTTGCAACCGGGTGGATGGCAGCATCTCGGTGCTTGACGCCAAGACGCTGGCGGTGCGCAAGCGGATTGCGCTGCCGGGGGGGCCCGACGACATGGACTTCGCACCGGACGGCACAATCTGGGTGACCCGGCGATGGGCGCATAGCGTGGCGCTGTTGGACCCGGCGAGCGGCGACTATACCACCATCGAGACCGGGCGGTCGCCGCATGGCATCTGGCTCAACACGCATCCGGCGGCGGCAGTGAAGGTGAGCGCACGGTGATAGACCCGTTCGACACGGCGGCAGGGTGGCTGCAGGAGCACCTGGTGATCCCGATGCTGTATCAGCTTGGGCTGATGGAGTGGGAGGACGTCGGCTATCGCTGGGCGCTGTTTGCGATGTATGGCGTGGCGCAGGTGCTGATCACGCTGGCGGTGTGCCTGCCGCTGGAGCGCTGGCGCCCGGTGGAGCGCTGGCCGGACGCGCGGGCGGTGCTGGTTGACGTCGCCTACACGCTGGTGAACCGCGTCGGCGTGTTGCCGCTGGTGACGTTCGTGCTGTTCTACCAGGTGCAGGTGTGGCTGAGCGGGTGGCTGACCGACCACGGAGTGGTGCCGCCGACGCTGGAGCGGGTGGCGCCGGGCTTGTTGGGGCACCCTGTGGTCACGTTCGTGGTGTATGCGGCGATCCTGGACTTTGGCGAGTATTGGCGGCACCGGCTGAGCCACAGCTTTGGCTGGTGGTGGGCGCTGCACTCGCTGCACCACGCGCAGCGGCAGATGACGTTCTGGTCGGACGACCGCAACCACGTGATCGACGAGGTGATCTCGTTCGTGTGGTCGGCGGCGCTGGCGCTGCTGATCGGGGTGCCGCCGCTGCAGTTCCCGATCCTGATCCTGGTGCTGCGGTTCCTCGAGAGCCTGAGCCATGCCAATGCGCGGGTGTCGTTTGGGGCGGTTGGGGAGCGGCTGCTGATTTCGCCGCGGTTCCACCGGGCGCATCACGGCGTGTTGGCGGCGGGGCAGGAGAGCTGCAACTATGGCGCCATCTTTCCCGTTTGGGACATCATGTTCCGCACCGCTGATTTCGGCCGCGCCTATGTCCGCACCGGGGACCCGTCGGGCGAGGAGGCGTTGGCGACGGGGAGTTGGCTGCAGCAGCAGGCGGCGGGGCTGCGCCGGATGTGGCGCATGGTGACGCGGCGGCGGTTCAGCCCTGCCCGCTGATACCGAAGAGGACTTGACGGCGGGGGAGCAAAGCCACCCGGCCGGGGAGGATTCTGTCCACCTGACCGAGAGCGAGCAGAAGCAGGCGGCGCAGAGCTCGCCGATCGGGCCGCTGGTCATTCATGAGGTGGTGCGCGACGAGGGGCTGGCGGAACTTGACCGGTCGTTCGGCGGGCTGGCGTGGTCGGGGCTGGCGGCGGGGCTTTCGATCGGGTTCTCGTTCCTGGTGCAGGCGGCGCTGCAATCGGGCATGCCGGATGTGGCCTGGCGCCGGCTGGTGGCGTCGTTCGGCTACTGCCTGGGCTTCCTTATCGTGGTGATGGGGCGGCAGCAGTTGTTCACCGAGACGACGCTGACCGCGCTGATCCCGGCGCTGACGCAGCGGACGGGGCGCATGATGGTGCGCACGATGCGGGTGTGGGGCGTGGTGCTGGTGGCCAACCTGGCGGGCACGTTGGTGCTGGGGGCGGTGCTGGCGCGGCCCGGCGTGATGCCGCCGGACATGACGACAGCGATGCTGGAGATTGCGGCCCACACCCTACAGCCGTCGTTCGGGCATGGCGTGCTGATGGCGGGGTTTGCCGGGTGGCTGATCGGGCTGATGGTCTGGCTGCTGCCTGGGTCGGGGCCGGCGCGGCCGTTGATCATCATCTTGCTGACGTATTCGATCTCGGTGTGCCAGTTCCCGCATATCATCGCCGGGTCGGTTGAGGCGGCGTATTTGACGTTCAGCGGGCACGCGACGGTTTGGCAGTATTTGGGGCAGTTTTTGGCGCCGACGCTGATTGGCAACAGCGTGGGCGGGACGCTGCTGGCGGCGCTGCTGAACCATGCGCCGATTGCGGGGGAGCTGGACGGGATCGGGCAGGTGGGGGAGACCCCGCGGTAAGGTGGCTG
>CAXTRX010000185.1:0-3625 GCA_964246785.1 uncultured Acetobacteraceae bacterium
CTGCCCGCCGACATGCATGCCGGCAACACCCTGGTCCCAGCCGGCAATCACCTGCTGCGCCCCCAGGCTGAAACTGAACGGCTGGTTGCGGTCGCGTGAGCTGTCGAACTTGCGGCCCTTCTTGCCGCCATCGTCCAGCCAGCCGGTATATTGCACATGCACCGTCTGCCCGGCATGCGCCACCGGCCCGGTGCCCACCACCGCGTCGTGATAGGCCAGGCCCGAGGGCAGGGTGGTGTAGTCGCTCGGTGCGGCAGATGCGGTCATGGCGATCAACGAAGCTCCTATAAGGGTGGCAATGGCATGGCGCATCCCGCAGCCGTCCTGTTCAGATGAGGAAGCGGGGCCCATAGCATGGGGCGTCAATGCCGGCCAAATTCGTGGTTAACGAAAACGCGATCGACCCGGCGGTCACGTTGTTGCACCACCCATACCTGCATGCTAAGGCCAGCCGCCGTCTAACCCACCCTCTAATCCTGGATGAAACATACGTGGCCGCTGAAGGCACGATCTCGCAAAGCGGCGGACTGCCGGGCCGATATGCCGCAGCGCTCTACGATCTGGCAGCGGAGCATCGCGAGTTGGACGCAGTCGTGGATCAAATGACAGCGCTTGGCCGGCTGATCGACGAAAGCGCTCCGTTCCGCCGCTTGCTGGCTTCCCCGTTGATCGACGTCACACAGGCGCGTGCCGCTGCCACGGCCGTGCTGTCCGAACAAGGCTTCGGCAAGACCGTCAGCGACTTTGTCGGGGTGATAGCCAACAACCGCCGCCTACCCGTGCTGCGCGCCATCGTCACCGCCTTCGCCACCCTGGTGGCCGATAAGCGGGGTGTCGTCACCGCCGCCGTTGCATCGGCGCACCGGCTCAGCGATGTGCAGCGCGAGCAATTGCGCGCCCGCATGATTGAGGCGGGGTTTGGCAACGTGAACATCCTTGAGACTGTGGATGCCAGCCTGCTCGGCGGCCTGGTCGTGCGCGTTGGCGCCCGGCTCTATGATACCAGTCTAAAATCCCGGCTGCAGCGCCTGCAGTACGCCATGAAGGGAGCTGCGTAAGCACCATGGACATCCGCCCCGCTGAAATCAGCGAAATCCTCAAGCAACAGATCGCCTCGTTTGACCGTGAGCAGGATGTTGCCGAGACCGGCCAAGTGCTCTCGGTCGGCGACGGCATCGCCCGCGTGTTCGGCCTGCAGAACGTGATGGCCGGCGAGTTGGTCGAGTTCCCGTCCGCCGGCTTGCGCGGCATGGCGCTGAACCTCGAAACCGACAACGTCGGCGTCGTGGTGTTTGGCGACGACAAGGCCATCCGCGAGGGCGATACGGTCAGCCGCACCTCGCGCATCGTGTCCGTCCCGGTCGGCCGTGGCTTGCTCGGCCGCGTGGTGGATGGGCTCGGCATCCCCATCGACGGCAAGGGCCCACTGACCGACGTCAAGGACATGCTGGTCGAGCAAAAGGCGCCCGGCATCATCCCGCGCAAGTCGGTGCACGAGCCGATGCAGACCGGGCTCAAGGCGATCGACGCGCTGATCCCGGTCGGCCGTGGCCAGCGTGAGCTGATCATCGGCGACCGCCAGATCGGCAAGACCGCGGTCATCATCGACACCATCATCAACCAGAAGCAGGTCAACGCCGGCACGGACGAGGGCAAGAAGCTTTACTGCATCTACGTGGCGATCGGCCAGAAGCGCTCCACCGTGGCGCAGATCGTGCGCACGCTGGAGGAGAACGGCGCGATGCAGTACTCCATCGTGGTCGCCGCCACCGCCTCCGACCCGGCACCCCTGCAATTCCTCGCCCCCTACACCGGTGCCACCATGGGCGAGTTCTTCCGTGACAACGGCATGCACGCGGTGATCGCCTATGACGACCTCTCCAAGCAGGCCGTCGCCTATCGCCAGATGTCGCTGCTGCTGCGACGTCCGCCGGGTCGCGAAGCCTATCCGGGCGACGTGTTCTACCTGCACAGCCGCCTGCTCGAGCGCGCCGCCAAGATGAGCGATGCCAACGGCGCGGGCTCGTTGACTGCACTGCCGGTGATCGAGACCCAGGCCGGCGATGTGTCGGCGTATATCCCAACCAACGTGATCTCGATCACGGATGGCCAGATCTTCCTCGAATCCGAGCTATTCTTCCGCGGCATCCGGCCGGCGGTGAACGTCGGGTTGTCGGTGTCGCGGGTGGGCTCCGCGGCGCAGACGCGGGCGATGAAGAAGGTCGCGGGGTCCATCAAGCTGGAGCTGGCGCAGTATCGCGAGATGGCCGCCTTTGCCCAGTTTTCCTCCGATCTAGACGCATCCACCCAGAAGCTCTTGGCCCGCGGCGCCCGATTGACCGAGCTGCTGAAGCAGCCGCAGTTCCAACCCCTCCCGGTGGAGGTCCAGGCGGTGGTGCTCTTCGCCGGCGTGCGGGGCTACCTGGACAATGTGGACGTCGGCAAAGTCGGCCAGTTTGAACGCAGCATGATCAGTGAGTTGCGTGCCCGCGAGCCGTCGGTGATGGAGAACATCCGTGCCGACCTGGACATCAAGCCTGAGACGGAGGCCAAGCTGAAGGGCTTCCTCGATGGCTTTGCCAAGTCATTCTCGGCGTGATGGGCGGCCCCTCACCCCGAGCCTCTCCCGGAGGGAGCAGAATAGAGAAGGGGTTCTCTCCCTCTGGGAGAGGGTTGGGTGAGGGCGCGCGCGCCCAAGTCTCGGACAGCGTCTAAATGGCCTCCCTCAAAGCCCTTCGCGCCCGCATCAACAGCGTGAAGTCCACTCGCAAGATCACCTCGGCAATGAAGATGGTGGCCGCCAGCAAGCTGCGCCGCGCCCAGCAGCAGGCGGAGGCTGCGCGGCCCTATGCCGAGCGCATGGAGCGCATGCTTGCCGCCCTGGCCGCCAGCGTGCAGGGCAGCCCGACCGCGCCCCGCATGCTGGCCGGGACCGGCAACGACCGGGTGCACTTGCTGATCGTCATCACCGCCGACCGTGGCCTGGCTGGCGCCTTCAACACCAACGTGGGCCGCGCCGCGCGCAACCTGGCCCGGCGCCTCATGTCTGAGGGCAAGACGGTCAAGATCATCACCGTCGGCCGCAAGGGCCGCGACTACCTGCGCCGCGAGATGGCCAGCAACATCGTGGGCGACATCTCCTTCGCGGGTAAGAAGAAGGTTGACTACGCCGACGTGGAAGCCATTGGCATGCAAGCCGCGGAAATGCTGGGGCGCGACGAGTTCGATATCGCCACCGTGGTGTACAACCGCTTTGTCTCGGTGATCAACCAGGTCCCGACCGAGCTGCAGATCATCCCGCCGCTGATGACCGAGACCGGCCCGGCGGAACAGACCACCGCCCAGGCGATCTACGAGTTCGAGCCCGACGAGGAGACCATCCTCGCCAAGCTGCTGCCGAAAAACCTCGCCATCCAGCTATTCCGAGCCCAGCTCGAGAGCGGCGCCGGCGAGCATGGTGCCCGGATGACCGCGATGGACAACGCCACCCGCAATGCCGGCGAGGCGATCAACAAGCTGACCCTGAACTACAACCGCTCGCGCCAGGCCAACATCACGCGCGAACTGATCGAGATTATATCCGGCGCCGAGGCGCTTTAATTGAGGGGTGGGGGGGGCGCCAGGG
>CAXTRX010000186.1:0-3523 GCA_964246785.1 uncultured Acetobacteraceae bacterium
GGGCCGCACCCTGCGCGTGCCGCTGGCGGCGGACAGCGTGGCACGCTTCGACTTCACGGCGCTGTGCGGCCAGGCGCTCGGCGCCGGCGACTACCTGGCGCTGGCCACCCACTACCGCACGCTGGTGCTGGACGGCGTGCCCCGGCTGGGGCCGGACAACTACGACCTGGCCCGCCGCTTCATCACGCTGGTGGACGCGCTGTACGAGCACCGGGTCAAGCTGCTGGCCTCGGCGGACGCGCCGCCGGACCAGCTTTACCAGCGCGGCGAGGGGGCCAAGGCGTTCGAGCGGACGGTGTCGCGGTTGGAGGAGATGCAGTCGGAGGCTTGGCTGGGACTGCCGCACTTGACGTAGCCAATCAGTTCTCGAAAAGCGCGGCGTGCGATCCAGCCCGGGTGAAGACGATCCGAAGTTCTGTCTTGCCGTAGATCAGCAGCACGTCCCCGCCCATGTGGCACTCGTAGAACCCGGCCCAAGTTCCAGCCAGTTGGTGTTCGAGGTGAATGGCGTCCAGTGGGCCTTCGTTGGCGATCAGTTTCACCATCAAAGCCTTCAGCCGCTCCATGTTGCAGGTGCCGGAGCGCTGCAACCTTTCCCAGTCTTTCTTGAACTCTTTCGTGTAATCAACCTCTAGAGGCAGCTTAGCCCTCTGCTTCTTTGGTTTCGAGGGCACCGAATAGCTCCTGTGCGTTTTGAAAGCGTGGCGCATTACTGTTCATAATGTCTTTGGCTTCGTTCATCGCCGCAATGGTCGTCGCATTGGGGGCGAACAATCCAAGGGGTATCGCCTTGTCCTTCGCGATACGGGTCAGCACGACCCTGATGACATCAGAGACGCTCAGGCCAATGCCCTCCAGGACGGCCGCAGCCTGGTTCCTAAGATCATCGTCGATCCGCGCGCGGACGTATCCGTTCATGTGGCTTCCAGTTCGGTTAGCCTACTATGTAGTCCATTTGGGCAACGTTATGCAATCTGTTCAAGGTTTTCGACCGCCATTATGCCACAGCAACACGACGCATCGCTGGCGCTGCTCGCGGCAGGCAAGGCGGATGTGCGAGCCAGATAGGCTTGCAGAAGGATCGAACGCATGAAGGTCAAGGAAGCGTCTCCCGAAACCGACACCAGCTTGGGTGACGAATTGGTCGCCTCGCTCACGGAAGGCATGGCGATTCTGCGTGGTGTGGCGAAGCCTGCCCGGTTTCATCCTGCGCCTGCTACGGCAGACGTCCGCGCGATCCGGCGGAAGCTGGGCCTAACGCAGGCCGGCTTTGCCCGGCGGTTCGGGCTCGGGCTGGCGACGGTGCGCGATTGGGAGCAGGGCCGTTACCAGCCGGACCAGGCCGCGCGGTCCTACCTTCTGGTAATTGAGCGCGAGCCGGACGTGGTGGCTCAAACATTGCTCAAGGTTTCTTGAGACAGCGATCGACAATGCGATGCCAATTTTATCTCATTAGTTCACTCACACCTGACGAGAAACAGGTGCGATAAACATCTCGGTTTGAGAAGCACCCTGCAATGCATGAGTCTCAGCGGACTTGATGCCTGACTCTAGTAGTTCAGGCTGGCTAAATACTCTTAATGCGTCTACAACGTCAACTATGGGGAAATCCCGGCGTTCGACCAATATACGAGCAACTTCACGATGTGCAGGCCGAGGTAGGCTTACCTCTTTTGGCAATTGAGCATCGGCGTCTATGAATGCTTGGACGATCCGCCAAGCCTCGTAAAAAACTTGCATGAAGTCGCCGTCGTGATGCAAGGGACAAACCACCAAATTCCGTGCTTCATCGAGTCGAACGGAGTCCGACTGGCCCTGTCTTGTTGGTACAATCCCAATGCGTAAGCCGGCTGCTCCTTCAAGTTGCTGGGGATTTATTTTCACGGTAGTCGCAGCCCAGCGCTCGCTGTCTGCAAATCCTATGAATAGGTCAGCCTTCCATAAACCGCGGATTGAATAAGGCAGAGCCGGTCGTGTCCGACGGTTTTTGAATGCGCCAGCAATCTCCGCTAAGCGTTTTCTAAGCTTTACTGGCCTACCCCGGCTACCTGACAAAAGTGATGACTCGTCAGTTAGTATGTCCTCAGCTGTGGCAATAAGTTGCTGAGACCCCGATTTTTCCAAACCAAAGAGAATAGACCTAGTCTCCTGTCCTGGAACATTACACAGTTTCGCAGCATCTTTTATTCTTTCAAGCACCAATGGATTTCTGCTATTCAACGCCTCATGAACGGCGTATTCAAAGCAAATACCACAATCGCCGTCACCTGCCCTGTAGAGGCGCGGGAGCATTTTCAGCTTGACGGCTTCATAACCACCCACTTCCCCCACCACATCTGCCTTCAAGGCATAAAGCGTGCCCTTAAGTATGGGTCTAACCACTGCCGTCACGGCAAGCACTTCATCGCTGACAGGGTTGATCTGAGTCTCAGATTGTATTTTCATGGTTACCCATTCCGAGTCGCACAAAGCAATATACCATCGAGGTTTTCTCACACATAGGCCGTCTAGCTTGTCACTGGGTTGCCCACCCCCGGCATATGGGCTAACCCACAACCGCCTTCCGGACGCCCGGCCGCCCTGGCGGGCGTCAACTCGCCTTCCGGAAGGACATCCATGGCCCGCAACAAGATCGCCCTCATCGGCGCCGGCAACATCGGCGGCACGCTGGCCCACCTCGCCGGCCTCAAGGAGCTGGGGGACGTGGCGTTGTTCGACGTGTTCGGCGGGGTCGCGGCCGGCAAGGCGCTGGACATCATGCAGTCCGCCCCGGTGGACGGGTTCGACAGCCACATGACGGGCAGCAGCGACTACGCCAGCATCGCCGGGTCGGACGTGGTGATCGTCACCGCCGGGTTCGCCCGCCAGCCGGGCATGTCGCGCGACGACCTGGTGGCCAAGAACGCGGGCGTGATCGCGACCGTGGCGGAGGGCATCAAGGCCAACTGCCCGGACGCGTTCGTCATCGTCATCACCAACCCGCTGGACGCCATGGTGTGGGTGATGCAGCAGAAATCCGGCCTGCCGCCCCACAAGGTGGTCGGCATGGCGGGCGTGCTGGACAGCTCGCGCTTCCGCCTGTTCCTGGCGCACGAGTTCAACGTCTCCGTCGAGGACGTGACCGCCTTCGTGCTCGGCGGCCATGGCGACACCATGGTGCCGCTGATCCGCTACTCCACCGTGGCCGGCATCCCGGTGCCGGACCTCATCAAGATGGGCTGGAGCACGCAGGAGAAGATCGACGCCATCGTGACGCGCACCGCCAACGGCGGCGGCGAGATCGTCAAGCTGCTGGAGAAGGGCAGCGCGTTCTATGCCCCGGCCGCCTCCGCCATCGCCATGGCGGAAAGCTATCTCAAGGACAAGAAGCGCGTGCTGCCGGCCGCTGCCATGCTGACCGGGCAGTACGGCGTGAGCGACCTCTACGTCGGCGTCCCCGTGGTGATCGGCGCGGGCGGGGTGGAGCGGATCGTGGAGATCGCGCTCGACCCGGCGGAGGACGCCGCGTTCAAGAAGAGCTGCG
>CAXTRX010000187.1:0-3390 GCA_964246785.1 uncultured Acetobacteraceae bacterium
TCAAACAAAGAGTTTGAGCAAGTCCGGTTCGCCTACCAGAAGCGGACTTGCTCTAGCCCGTGGTTTGCACCCGCATCGTGGCCGGGCCAATTGCGCGCGCGAACGGCAATGCCAGCACGCAAAGCCCGGTCATGACCCAGAACGCGCCCGGACCGAGCCCGCCATACAACGGCCCCGACAGCAGGGTGATGGCAGCGGTGGACGCGCCCAGAGCGATGGTGGCGTAAAACGCCTGCGCCGTTGCCGCCAATGGCTTCGGCACCACCGAGCCGATGACGTCCATGCAGGCAAGATGCAGCAAGGCAAACGTCAGCCCGTGCAAAGGCTCCACAATCGCCATCACCGGGAACGCCGCCGTGAGGGCAACCGCACTCCAACGTATCATGCCGGCGCAGGCCGACAGCAGCATGGCGCGCGAGGGGCCAAGCCGGTCCAAAATCCGGCGGCCGAGAAACAAGAACACCACCACCTCGGACGCGACCGAGAGCGACCACAACACGCTTGCCTCGGTGGTGGACAAGCCAGCCGAGCGCCAGCGGATGACCTCGAAACTGTCGTGCAAGGCGTGGCTGCCGCCGATCAAGGCCACGGTCGCCATCAGCGGGGCGAACACGGGAATTTGGACCAGCGTGCGCCAGGCGCTGCGCCCAGGTCTAGCCGGCATGGAGGCAGCGCTGCCCGCGACCCGGTCGGGCACAACCAAGGCCCCCCCCGAAGCCACCGCCAGCAACCCGGCGTTCAGCCAGATGATGGCGCCCAGCCCATGCGTGCCCACCAACTGCCCCGACAGCAGCGTGCCGCCGATGAATGCCGCCGAGCCAGCCCCCCGCACCCAGCCGTAAGAGAAGCCGGGACGCGCCTGCGCTGAACCGAGGGTGAGAGCGTCGGCGACCGGTGTGAGCGGCGCCAGCACGGAGGCATGGGCCACGCTCACGCACAACAGCAGTAGCGCCCCGCGGGCGGGTGCATAGGCGGTGGCGATCACCGCCGCGAGCGCAACAAAGCCTGCCAGCAGGCGGGACGGATGGCGCGTGCGGTCTGCCCAGCGCCCACCAAGCGGCCCGGTGACAAGCCGGATCAGCGCGCCGCCAGCCAGCACCAGCCCGATCGCATTCGCGTTCAGCCCATCTTCCCTGAGCAGGGCCGGCAGGAACGGGGCGGCGACACCAAAGGCGGCGAACAAACTGGCATAGAGCAGAAGGAAGCGCAGCAGCGGTGAGATGGCGGTCACACTTGCGCAACGGCACAGGCGGCGGGCTGTTGCATTGGGTTGCGTTGGCTTGGCGGAACTCTTTACGCGCCAACGACTTCCGCCCCGGACGATGCAGCACCGGCCGAACGCTTCAACGAATTTCGTGCTGGTCACCCTCGGATTGGACGCACTCGGCGTTGGGCTGATCGCCCCGATCGTGCCAGGACTGGTGCAGCAACTCACCCATCTGCCCGCGCCAGATGCCGCTCCGTGGGTGGGAGCGTTGATCGCCGCTTACGCCGCCATGCAGTTCTTTGCCGCGCCATTGCTTGCCGAACTCAGCGACCGGTTTGGCCGGCGGCCCGTGATCCTGGCATCCGTGTTCGGCCTCGGCTGCGACTATCTGCTGCTCACCTTTGCGCCAAACCTGTGGTGGCTGTTCGCCGGCCGCCTGATTGCCGGGGCCACCTCGGCCAACGTTGCGGCGGCAACCGCCTACATCGCCGACGTCTCGTCGCAGGACGATCGCGCCAAACTCTACGGCCTCGTGGGTGCCACGTTCGGTGCCGGATTCGTGATCGGGCCAGCGCTGGGCGGGCTGCTGGGTCAGTTCGGCTTACGGTTGCCCTTCGTAGCGGCGGCGGCGCTGTCGTTCATCAATGCTTGCTTTGGCCTGTTCGTGTTGCCGGAAAGCCTTCCGCGCGAAAACCGGCGCCCACTCGAGCTACGCAAACTCAACCCGTTTGCACAACTCGTCGGCGTCTGGCGTGACGCTGCGTTGGGCCGGCTGGCCCTGGCCTGGTCTTGCACTTGGATCGGCCTGGGCGCGGTGCAAAGCTGCCTGGTGTTGTTCACGGCGTACCGGTTTCACTGGGGTTCGACGCTCGCCGGGCTGGTGCTTGCCGGCGTCGGGCTGTCGCAGGCGGTGGTTGAGGGTGTTTTGCTGCGTTTCGTCAACGACCGCATGGGTGTCCAGCGCACGGCAATGCTGGGCTACGCATGCGGTGCGCTGGGCTACACCGTGCTTGCGCTTGCTTTGGCCGGCTGGACCATTGTGCCAGCGGTCGCACTCATCGCGCTGGGGGGTATGGCGACGCCCTCGGTGCGCGCGATGGTGTCGGGCCGGGGCGGCGCCGATAGCCAAGGTGCGATGCAAGGCGTGCTGGCGGCGGTCGAGGGGCTGACGGCGGTGGTCGCGCCCCTGCTGACAGCGGGCCTCTTCTTTGCTTTCACCGCGCATGGCAATCCTTTGGTGTTTCCGGGTGCGCCATTCCTGCTGGCGGCAGCGTCGGCAGTCGTTGCTTGGCTGCTGTTGCGCCGGCTTCCCTGATCAGCAGGCAGCTCGTGGCAAGTTGCATACTCTCGTCTGTTCAGCTATAAGCGTTCATGGTATGTTCTATTGGTGGCGAACCCTGTACGAACGGATGCCCGGATGGTTGTGCTGCCGGCGCCTAGCTGCTCCCGAACTTGGCCGACGCAAGCCGGCGCGCTTATGGCCGCAAACGCCATGGCAGTGGGATCGCTGTATCTGACGCAAGCGCTGCTTCAACCCGCCTCAGCCAACCTTCCCGCCTCGGCTTGGCTGGCGCTGATCCCGTTGGCCGGCCTGGCAGGCTATGGCTGCGGCGTGGCGCTGATTGCCTTCGGTCCCGCCGGGCCCTCGCTGAGTGTGTCGAGCCATCTGGGCTGCCTGGCACTGGCGCTCGCCGGCGCCGCGGTGGCTCCCAATGCCCCGTTGCTGGCTTTGGCGGCGGCTGGCATCGGGCTAGGCGCTGCGGTGGCCCAGCGCGTGCTCGCGGCCGCCGCGCATTTAGCTGGCCGTGCCGCGGCGGGCAGCGCCATCGGACGGGTGATTGCATGCGGACTTGTGGCCGTGTTGCTGGTCAAGCTTCTGGGCGCCGGCGCGGCAGACTTGATCGGGTGGCGAGGTGTTTGCGCGGCGGCGGCTGGTTGCGCCATGCTGGCGGGCGCTCTGCTGCGCGCGCAACTGCCGCCGCTCGCCGCGCCGCTGCGGGTGAATGCGCTCGGTCTGTGGCGCAGCAGCGCGTTGCTGCGCCGCATTGCCTGGCAGCAAGCTGCTCTGTTCGCCGCATTTCAGGCGTCATGGCTGATCGCGCTGACCGCCTTGCCGCCCAGCGCGCGGTTTTTCGTTGTGGTGGGCGGCGGCTCCGCCGGTCTGCTGGCCGCGCGTCGGGGGG
>CAXTRX010000188.1:0-3371 GCA_964246785.1 uncultured Acetobacteraceae bacterium
ATCCTGAAGACGCTCGGGGCCACGCGGGCGCAAATCCGCACGGCGTGGATGGTCGAGTTCGGCGTTATCGGGGCGGTGGCGGGTGTGATCGCCGCCGGGCTCGGCACCTTGGCGAGCTGGGGCGTGGTGCGCTTCCTGCTGCACAGCCCGTGGTCTTTCCTGCCCGGCGTGCTGGCGGCGACGGTGGCGGGTTGCGTTGTTTTGATGCTGGCTTTCGGCTACATAGGCACGGCGTCGGCTTTGCGTGTGTCTCCGGCTTCCCAGTTGCGTAATGATTAAGGGTTAAAGCGCGGCAACTCCAGCCGGAACCCGCTTGATCATACGGCAGGTTCATCCAAGATAGTTGCCACCGGGCATCTTGCCCTTTTTGAGGAACATAAGGCCATGGCCTACACTCCCGACTCCCGGAGCTACGCGCCGGCAAGTGCCGCCAATGCCGCGGCACTGGATGCCGGGCTGCGCGCGTATATGCTCCGCGTCTACAACTGGATGGCGTCCGGCCTGCTGCTGACCGGGGTTGTGGCATATGCCATCGCCAACACGTCGTTGCTCGACCTGTTCTATCCAGTGGTGCAGTCGCCCGCTGGCTACGCGGTGCGCACGCAGGGCCCGCTGGCGATGGTTGCGATGTTTGCGCCGCTCGCCTTCGTGCTGGTGCTGTCGTTCGGTGTGAACCGGCTGTCGCGGACGGCGGTGCAAGCGATCTTCTGGGCGTTCTGTGCCGCGATGGGCGCCAGCATCACCTCGATCTTCCTCGTCTATAGCGGCGAGTCGATCGCGCGCACCTTCTTCATCGCCGCCGGCACGTTCGGCGCCATGAGCATCGTGGGCTACACGACGCAGCGCAACCTGGCCAACATGGGCGCCTTCCTGATCATGGGGCTGTTCGGGATCATCCTGGCCGGCCTGGTGAACATGTTCATCCACAGCAGCGGCTTGCAGTTCATGATCAGCATCGTTGGCGTGTTGATCTTCGTGGGCCTCACCGCCTACGACACGCAGCGTATCAAGGTGACCTACACGCAGTACGCCTATTCCGAGGGCGTGGACGGTGCAGCCAAGCGCAGCGTGTATGATGCGCTGAGCCTGTATCTGAACTTCATCAACCTGTTCATGCTGCTGCTGCAGTTGACGGGCAGCCGCCGCAACTAACCAGCCCTCACCGTCAGAAAGCCCTCTCCCTTTGGGAGAGGGTTGGGTGAGGGGTGCTAGCGGCTCAGTCCGGCGCACGTTGCCCCTCACCCCGCTCTCTCCCAGGGCGAGAGGGAGAAGTAAGCCGGAGTGCCTTGCTTAGACCGTCTTTAGGAAGTCGCCGAGCTTCGTCACCGCGGTGGGCTTGTCGGTCTTGTCCAACGCGGCAAGCTCTGCGGCCAGCCGGTCCATCGCCGCCTCGTAGATCTGCCGCTCGCTGAAGCTCTGATCCGGCTGGCCGGAGTTGCGGTGCAGGTCGCGCACCACCTCGGCAATGGCCAGCGGGTCGCCGCTGTTGATCTTGGCCTCGTATTCCTGTGCCCGGCGGGACCACATGGTGCGCTTGATACGGGCGCGGCCCTTCAAAATCGCCATCGCCTCGTCAAACATCTTGCGGCTGGCCAGTTTGCGTAGCCCCGCCGAACGCGCCTTGGATACCGGCACCCGCAACGTCATGCGGTTCTCTTCAAAGGTAATGTGGATCAGTTCGAGCTTGTGTCCGGCGATCTCCTCGGTGGCGATCCGCTCCACCTTGCCCACGCCATGGGTGGGGTAAACCACATGGTCGCCCTCATGGAATATCTCGGCCTTGGCAGGCATGCGGGCATGCATGATCGGGCGGTTCGGCACGCCCGGCATGTGACCCGGCATGCGCGGCGCCACACGGTTGGAGCGCGGCGGCGACGTGTCGTCCTCTTCCTCCTCGTCCTCGACCACAACGGCGGCGTCCAGGTTCTCGACCAACTCTTCGTCGTCGAGGGCTGGGTCGACGGCGTCCAAGGCGGGATCGGCAGCCTCAAGCCCGGGGTCCATCGCGTCGCTGTCCCGGTCTGCCACGTCCAGAGCTGGCTCCGTGGGCACGGCTGCAAGCCGGTCGTGATCCGGGCCGGCATCGTCCAGGGCCTCAACGTCAACGGTAGGCGCCACCGCCTGCTTGATGTCGGTATCCTCGGCAGCAATCGCTGCTGGCTTGCTCCCGGCTTGGTTGGATGGTTGGGTGGTGATGGTCTGCAACTCCGTGATAGGGTCTATCGCGCGTGATGGCGGCGATCCTGTCGAACGGGGCGGATGCGAGCCTCGCGCGCTGCCGGGCTTCGCAACAGCCATGACCGGATCTCCGATAAATGCCTCGCATCGCTCCATCGAGGGCGCCGCGACCATGCCAGTGATGGATCAGCGCAAACGGCAATCATGCAATCGCCGCTTACACGGTCACGACGCTATCACGTTTTCGCCTTGCCGTCAGCCGCAAAAGCGCTGGGCTATCAGGCCGTGCCGGGAGCTGGAGAGAACATCTCGGCTTTGCCGGGCTTGTCCTTCCACTCGTCAGCGTCCTCAGGCGGCACGCCCTTGCGGGTGATGTTCGGCCATTGCATCGAATACGTGCGATTGCTCTCAGCCCACGCGGCTGCACGGTCATCACTGTCCGGCACTATGGCTTCGGCCGGGCACTCCGGCTCGCACACGCCGCAATCGATGCATTCGTCAGGATGGATCATCAGCATGTTCTCGCCGACATAGAAACAGTCGACCGGGCACACTTCGACGCAATCCATATACTTGCATTTAATGCAGTTCTCAGTGACCACGTAGGTCATTCTGGGCAGACTCCTACGCTTGCTCTGGCCGATAGGTGGGGCGGTATGCCGTCGTTTCAGCCCCCTTGCAAGGCTGCTCGGGCAAAGGCAGCTCCGGCGAGGCAAGTTCCGGCAGTTCCTCATACAACGCTCGCGCTTCTATCGCCGGGCCCCGCCTGCTTGCCAGCGTCAACACCCGCACCACCCGGACACCGGACGGCGTCGGCAACGTCAGGACGTCGCCCGGCCGCAACCGCGCATGCGGCTTGTCGGTGGCTTGCCGGTTGATCCGGATGCTGCCCTCGACAACCCAGCGGGCGCAACCGGCACGCAGCTTCATGAAACGCGCGCACCACAGCCATTTGTCCAGCCGCTGCCAGAGCTGGTCCTCGCCTTCGCTCACTCCTACGCCTCGATCATGGACGGCGATGCAGCCCGGCGAGCGCGGCAAATGGGCTATCGGGCCGCAACGGGGCGGCGGCTTCGCGGGCCTGGCTGGGCATCCGGGCGGAGCGGGCGGCCACCATCGGCGGCGCCGGCGGGCCGTAAGCCTCCGGCGCCAGCACGGTGGCCGGCACCACCCGCACGCCCAGCGCGCGCAAC
>CAXTRX010000189.1:0-3320 GCA_964246785.1 uncultured Acetobacteraceae bacterium
GTCGCGTATGCGGCAGATGGGGTGCCCACCGGCAGAGGGGATCAGCAGCACCTACGGCATCGCGCAGGTGTGGACTCTGCCGACCGGCTAAACCCAGGGCCGATGGCGTCCGGTTCACCCGCACGTCCGAGTCGAGGCACGGCGGGCATGCCAGCGGCAAGCATTACACACAGGACCGACCGTGGACTTTGCCGACCAAACTGTGGACTTTGCCGACCGCAGCTTATGCAGAATCAATGGGTTGCAAAAGTTATCCCGTGGACTCTGCCGGCCAAGCAAATAGTAGATCTCTAATAGCTTCAAATAGCTCTCGGTCGGCAGAGTCCACGTCGACAAAACAACAACGATCGCGCACGGTGCTCCGATAGTTGTCAGGGTGCCGATCATGGGATCAGTCCACGACCTGCTCGAAAAGAGGGGCAAACAGGGCGCGCGCGACCTTGTGGATGGGCGTCGGGGACCACGGGTCGTCGAAGCGGCGTCCAGTTGGTCGGCCGACGAGGACATCAGCACCGGCTACATGTATTCCGGCTGGTGCCAAACCGCCCTGCCGCATCGCCGTCCGACCGATAACGCGGCGATTTGGAAGCTCGAGACCGACAGCATGACGCTGCTTGTGGAGCCCGGCGTCACCGTCGCCCCTGGTGGAAATCCGATACATGTAGGGGTTCCGTTCGGCGCCATCGCCAGGCTCATTCTGATTTACCTGCAATCTGAGGCGTTGCGGACCGGCAGCCGCGACGTCCAGCTCGGCGGCAGCCTGCGTGCCTTTTTGGGGCGGCTTGGGGTCTCGGTTGGCGGCAAGACGACGTTGCTGGTGCGCGAACAAGCAGAGCGGATCAGCCGCTGCCGTCTCACCTTTCACGCCGGGCGACGTGGCGGCAGCGTGCTGGTGAACCAGAACATTGTTGATGTAGCGATGTTTATGACCGGCAACGGCGAGGATGGCCAGGGCAACCTGTTTGTCGAGACCGCCCGGCTTAGCGAGATTTTCTTCCAGCAATTGCGGCAGCACGCCGTGCCGCTCGACGAAGCAGCGATCCGTCACATCCGCAACTCTTCGATGGCGCTGGATGTCTATTGCTGGCTAGCCTATCGGCTGCATTCGCTTTCGGCTGAGAAGTCGATAACCTGGGCGGCCTTAGCCGGCCAATTTGGCGCCGGGATCAAGCTCAGAAAACATTTCAAGCCGGCCTTCACCGAAAGCCTGGCACTGGCGCAGGCGGTCTACCGTGACGCCAAGGTCGAGGTCACAGAAGCTGGGCTCGTGCTAAAGCCATCGCCGCCGCCGGTCAGGAAGATGCTCAAGCAAGGCTAGGCCGCAAGTCCAGGGTGGTCGCCAAAGTCCACACCCACTCTGAGAATCCCACATGGGCTCTCTCATCGTGCAGAAGTCAGGTGCGCGGTGTTCCCAGCGCCTCGATCTGGGTCAGCAGGCGCATGATCCATCCTCTGCAATAGGGGTCAGGTGTGTTCCGTCGCGCTGGTCGCATCGTCGTCGGACGATGCAGCGTGGGGGGCCAGAGAGCGCAGTTCCTCAGCAAGTTGGCGCAAATTGGTCTGCCCTTTGCTCAGCACCCGGTCTGCACCGCCAAGTCGCTGCCGCTCGTCGCTATCCAGGTCTCGTGCGGTCAGCACGACAACAGGGATGTTGGCGCAGCCTGGACGAAGCCGCAGCTCATGCAGGAAGCTAAACCCATCCATCACCGGCATCGTGAGGTCGAGCAGAACAAGCTGTGGGGGCGCCTGCGCCACGATATCCAATGCCTCTAGGCCATTGCCGGCCTCCGACACCGTCCAACCATCGCGCTGCAGCACCATCCGTAGCCGCGCTCGTGCGTCGGGATCGTCATCCACCACCAGAATGTCGCCGGCATCCCCGCGAAATCGCTCCATGACCTGCTTGAGCCGGTCCCACTCCACCGGCTTGAGTACCGTGTCGGCCGCACCGAGCGAGGCGCCAAGGCCTGGCTCGTTGACAAAGGTCACCATCACGACAGGGATTGTGGCCAGCACCGGGTCGGCCTTGAGCTTGCTCAGCACCGACCAGCCGTCCATCTGGGGCATCATGACGTCGAGCAGGATGGCTCGAGGATGGATCGCACGGGCGAGTTGCAGACAGGACCGCCCATCGCTCGCCGTGCGCACAGCAAAGCCCTCGCGTTCAAGAAAGCGGCTCAGCAGGTCGCGCTGCGCCGGATCGTCGTCAACGACCATGACTATGTGCTTATCGGACGTAAGCGTTTCGGCCGGCAGCGGCTCCGGGGGCTGCTCGGGCAGTTCGGCGGGCAGGCGGATCGTGAAGGTCGAGCCCTGGCCATAGATGCTGGTGACGTCGACGTCGCCACCCAGAAGGCGACAGAACGCACGGGTGATCGCCAGGCCAAGGCCGGTTCCACCAAACCGACGCGTGGTGGAAACATCGGCCTGGGTAAACCGCTCAAACAGTCGCTCCAGTTGTTCGGGGGTCATGCCGATGCCGCTGTCGGTCACGTTGAACACGATGTTGGCTTCCAGGCGCACAGCGCCGAGCGTGATCTGCCCACCCTCGGTAAACTTGGCGGCATTGCTGACTAGGTTGAACAGGCATTGGCGCAGCTTGACCTGGTCGGTGTGCATCGTGCCGAGCCCGGGCGCGAGGTCGAGCACAAGGGAGTTGCCTTTTTGCTGCGCTAGGGAGCCCACGGTTGCGGCGACGTCGCGCAGCAGATCGTCGACTGCGAAGGTCTCGGCGAAAGCCGTCATCCGCTCCGCCTCAATCTTGGACAGATCGAGCACGTCGTTGATGAGGCTGAGCAAATGGCGAGCGTTGGATTGGATTTTCTGGATATCGCCCAACAAATGCGTCTCGCCAGTTTCCTCCAACTCCTCCTCCAGCATCTCGCTGTAGCCGATTACGGCCGATAACGGCGTGCGCAGCTCATGGCTCATATTGGCGAGGAACTGGCTCTTGGCGCGATTGGCCGCCTCCGCTGCCTCTTTTGCCGCGCTCAGCTCGGCTTCGACGCGCTTGCGCTCGGTGATATCGGTGTGAGTGCCGACCCATTCGCGGACGACGCCATCATCCAGGATCGGGACGCTGCGAGCCGCCATCATTCGCCATTCGCCATCCGCCCGGCGCAGACGATGGTCGATGGCGTAGAGCGCCTGCGCCTGGATGGCGTGCTCCCAAGCCTCAAGCGTCGCCTCGCGGTCCTCAGGGTGGATCGCCTGTAGCCAGCCGAAAGTAGCATATTCCGCTTCTGGTTGACCGGTAAACGCGGTCCAGCTTTGCTGCGGCGGCGTCAGCTCGCCTGCCGGGTTTGTCGTCCAAACGACAG
>CAXTRX010000190.1:0-3287 GCA_964246785.1 uncultured Acetobacteraceae bacterium
GAGATGACCGGCACGGTGAAGTGGTACGACCCCAACAAGGGCTTCGGCTTCATCTCCCCACAGGACGGCAGCAAGGACGTCTTCGTCCACGCCACCGCCCTGGAACGCGCCGGCCACCCGCCGCTGACGGAAGGCCAGTCGGTCCGCGTCGTGGTGGGGCAGGGCCAGAAGGGCCCCGAGGTGCGGTCGATCATCGCGGAGTGACCAGTTTGCGATGCTGACGGTTTGCGGGCCTTCCCAGGCATGGGGAGGCCCGTTTGCTTCGCGTCCCATGGGAGTGGCTTGCAGGACGATTTCAGCGTCAAGACCTTCCGTAAGCTGACTGATACCCACGGTGTTTGACTTTGGCCTGCACGGAGGAACCCTCTCCCGCTTGCGGGAGAGGGCAGGGTGAGGGGGCCTTGCCCGTGGATCGAGCTTTGGGACGGCCGCGCTTTGGGCATCCCGCTCGCCTGGTTCCCACGCCTGTTGCACGGCACGCCTAAACAGCGTGAGCAAGTCTCGATCAGCAGCCGCGGGCTGCTCCGGGAAGACTTGGACGAGGATGTCTCCGTCGCCGGCATGCCGGCCGGGCAAGGCGACCAGACGCATCCCCCAAGGCTGCCTGGGCCTTGTTGCCCGCAGGGGTTCCACTAGGGTGAGTCGACGGCAGGCTTGCCGCAAAGGCGGGAAGCCCGATCCATGACGATGTGGTTGTGCCGTGCGGGTCGGCACGGCGAATACGAAAAGCTTAGCTTGGACAACAAGGTTTGCTCGATCGGATGGATCGATCTTCCCGACCTGGACGCCTTTGTCACGCGCGAGGCGTTGCAGAAGGGCCTCAAGAAGGCTTACCCGGAAGAGAAACCCAGGACCCTCACGAACTGGGAAAGCCAGATCTGGCCCTTCCGGCACGTCATGCAGGAAGGCGACCTCGTGGTCATGCCGCTCAAGACGAGGGCCGACATCGCGGTCGGCAAAGTCGTCGGGGCTTATCGTTACAGGGCGGACTTCCCCGGCGGTCCCTTGCACACGCGCCCGGTCGAGTGGCTTGCCGAATATCCCCGCGCCGCATTTGACAAGGACCTTCTATACTCCTTCGGCGCGTTCATGACGGTGTGCAGGATAGAGCGGAACAACGCGGAGCAGCGCGTCAAAGCCAAGCTGGCCGGAGGAGCCGCAAGCCCGACAGGCCTGCCCATGGGCCCTTCCAAGAACGCAGGGCACCAGGAAGCGACGGAAGGCTCCTCGGCGATCGACTTGGAGGAGCAATCCAGGGACCAGATACGCGACCGCATCGCCCAGCGGTTCAAGGGCCACGGCCTTGCCACCCTGGTGGCCGCCATCCTGGAAGCGCAGGGCTATCGTGCCCGGGTGTCCCCGCCCGGAGCGGACGGCGGCGTGGACATCATGGCGGGCACCGGCGATCTCGGTTTCGATGCGCCGAAGCTCATCGTTCAAGTCAAGTCGCAGGACAGCAAAGTCGACGTGAAGGTGCTTCGTGAGCTGACGGGCGTGATGGGCCGTTTCCACGCCGACCATGCGTTGCTGGTCGGGTGGGGATCGTTCACCTCGGCGGCTTTGGCCGAGACGGCCGCCGACTACTTCAAGCTCAGGTTGTGGGACGCTGGAGACGTGGTCAGGGCAGTGCAGGACAACTACGAGCGCCTGCCGGACGCCATCCGCGCGGACATTCCCCTGAAACGGGTGTGGACATTGTTGCCGGACGAAAGCGCCTGACTGCTCGGCAAGTGACGCCGCGGCCAGATCGATCTAGGCTTCCCCTATGACCTCCCTCATCCTCGCCGCCCTCGCTTTCATCGGCATCCACATCGGCGTCTCCGGCTCCACCTTGCGGGACCGCGCCGTCGCCGCCATCGGCCTGCGCGGCTACATGGTGGCGTTCTCCCTGGCCTCCATCGCCGCCATCGCCTGGCTGGTCGGCGCCTACAAGGCCGCCCCATACCTCGAAAGCTGGGGCCAGTTGGAATGGTGGAAGCCGGTCCAGCTCGCCCTCATGCTGCCAGCCTTCCTGCTCGTGGTCATCGGCCTGGCCACCCCCAACCCGACCTCGGTGGCGCAGGAGGGCCTGGTCGCCCAGCCGCCGCGCGGCATCGTCCGCGTCACCCGGCACCCCTTCCTGATGGGCGTGGCGCTCTGGGCCGCCGTCCACCTGGTCGGCAACGGTGACCTCGCCTCCTTCCTGTTCTTCGCCGCCCTGGCCGTGGTGTCGGTCGCCGGTGCCGTCTCCATCGACGCCAAGCGTCGTCGGGTGCTGGGCGCGCCGGCGTGGCAGGCGTTCGCCCGCCGCACCTCCATCGTCCCGTTCGCCGCCATCTGGCAGGGCCGTCAAAGCTTCTCTGGCCAGGAGATCGGCTGGGGCCGCCTGGCCGCAGGAGCCGCCGCCTTCGCGCTGATGCTGGGCGGGCATTCCCACCTCATCGGCATCTCGCCGTTCCCGGCCTCGTGGTGACGGCCTACGCGGGCGCTTGAGGCCGCTCGCCCGCCATGCCGTAGCCGATGAACAGCCAGGACGCGGCGGCAGCGGCCAACGCCGCGCCCATGGTCCTGACCGCAGCGTTGATCCCATATTGCAAAGGCGAGTCGAGGCCGGCCGGCACGGGCGCACCTGGCCTGACGTTGAAGTCCGTCAGCCACAGCAGGTCGAGCGCCTCAACCGCGATCACGGGCAGCCCGCTGAGGAACAGCACGGTGAAAATCCGCCAGAACTGCCAGCTTGTCTCGCGCCAGCCCAGCCGCTCCGGCTTGCCGTCCGGCTGAACCGCGACGGCCGGGAAAACCAGTGCGAACCGTGTGGTCATCACAACGATCGCAATCTGCAGCAGCGAGAACGCCAGCTTGGCCAAAGGCTGCGGGCTCAGGTTGAAGAGCCCGGGCAGGCTGACCGCAATCCCGAGGGCAACCAGCCAGCCCGCGAACCGCAGCACGCGCCCCAACGGCACGAGCGGCAGCCGCCGCGCCCGTTCGCCCAGCAACACGAAACGGTGGACGGCGATCGCCAGCGGCGCCAGCAGCAGGGACTGCAGCACGATGGCGAGAAGCGTGGCCAGCGCGCCCCGGGTGGTGGGCCCTATCGTATCGCCGCCCATTTGAACCGCCGCGCCGCTTCCCAGGGCTTGCAGTGCGCCACTCATCGCCACCAGGGCTGCAACCGTCAGCACGAACGCGAGCGGCATCCGCACCAGCGCTGACCCGGCGCTGCGCCACGCCCGTCCCACCGTCCTCAACACCTTTGGCCGAACGCGCTGCCTGGCTGGTGCCGACATTCACGCCTCCTCCCCGGCCTC
>CAXTRX010000191.1:0-3272 GCA_964246785.1 uncultured Acetobacteraceae bacterium
TCGTCCTGGATCTCGCCGATCAGCACCGGCTTGGTGATGTGGTGGTTCGGCATCACCGTGGCATAGCCGCCCGACAGGTTCGGCACCGACACGCCAATGATGTTGTTGATAACGTCCGCCGGCGCATAGCTCTGCGCCTTTTCCACCGCCTTCACCCAGGCGTTGAAGCCGATATAGGCCGCCTCCATCGGGTCGTTGGTGACGCGCTTCGGGTTCTTGGTGAAGCTGTGCCACCGGTCGATGAACGCTTTGTTCTCGGGCGTGTCGACGCTCATGAAGTAGTTCCAGGCGGCCAGGTGGCCCACCAGCGGCTTGGTGTCCACGCCCGCAAGTTCCTCCTCGCCAACGCTGAATGCGACCACAGGGATGTCGGTCGCCTTGATGCCCTGGTTTGACAGTTCCTTGTAGAACGGCACGTTGGCATCGCCGTTGATCGTAGAGACGACCGCCGTCTTCTTGCCCGAGGAGCCGAACTTCTTGATATTCGCCACAATCGTCTGCCAGTCGGACTGGCCGAACGGTGTGTAATTGATCATGATGTCGTCCGCCGCCACCCCCTTGGACTTCAGGTAAGCCTCGAGGATTTTGTTGGTCGTGCGGGGATACACATAGTCGGTCCCGGCGAGCACCCAGCGAGTAATCTTGTTCTCGCTCATCAAGTAATCGACGGCCGGGATCGCCTGCTGATTGGGTGCGGCGCCGGTATAAATCACGTTCTTGCTGCTTTCCTCGCCCTCATACTGGACGGGATAGAACAATAGGTTGTTAAGTTCCTCAAACACCGGCAGCACCGACTTGCGGGACACGCTGGTCCAGCAGCCAAATACCGCGCTCACCTTGTCCATGGTAATCAGCTCGCGCGCCTTCTCGGCAAACAGCGGCCAGTTGGAGGCGGGGTCGACCACGACCGCCTCGATCTTGTGGCCCATCACGCCACCCTTCTGATTCTGCTGGTCCACCAGCATCAACATGACGTCCTTCAGCGTGGTTTCGCTGATGGCCATCGTGCCGGAGAGCGAGTGCAGCACGCCGATCTTGATGGTGGCCGCTTGCGCGCGGGCGGGGCGGCTGAGGCGGCCGGCAGCCGCAACCGCCGCGGCAGTGCCTAGCGCCAGTTTCGCCAAATCCCGCCGGGCAAGGTTGGGGGGCTGCGTTGGCTCGTTATTTGGTTGCGACATCCGCTGATCTCCCTGCTGAAGCAAAGCCTTTTGACCATCGTATCAACTCGCTTGCAAACCAATAAGCAAGGACAAGGCCAGTCCGGCGGCGGCATATTGGGGCTAAAGCCTGATCGCTTCAGGTTTAATCGACCTGGAGCGTGAATCAGTCTCTCAAACAAAGGCTTAGCGCAAGCTCGATTCGCCTACCAGAACCGGACTTGCTCTAAGCCGAACCCTGCTGGGCCTCGCTGAACCGGAGCAGGTCTTGCAGCAACGCCGGGTCGTTGATCACGCGCGGCACTTTGTTTTGCCCGCCAAGTTTGCCGCGGCGGCGCATCCAGCCCGCAAAGTGACCCGGCGGCACCAGCATCACCTTAGGCGCCGCCATACCAAACCCGCCACGACGATGATCCGCGTAGTCGGCGTTCTGCCGCGCCAGCGAGGCGTCCAGCACGCGGGAAAACTCAGCCTCGCTCGCCACCCCGGCGGGCGCCGCCTCGACCACGAATACGTGCCCGCCACGGGTGGCACCTTCAGGAATCCACCCCCCGGCGGCGTAATCATCGACATTGACCGCCGTTGCCGCCGCGGCTTCCGCCACCGCCTGGTCAAGCTCCTCCGCAATCACGTGCTCTCCAAACACCGACAAGGTGAACGCCGTGCGTCCGGTGATCACCAGCCGGGGCGGATGGCGCTCGATAAGCCGTATGGTGTCGCCCACGATGAACGACCACAGCCCTGAATTGGTGGTCAGCACGATGGCATAGTCGGTGTGTAAATCGGCCGTCCCCAGCCAACGCCGGTCCGGTTGCTCCTGGCCGAGTTCCTCCGGCCGGACGAACTCGAAAAACAGGCCTCGGTCGACGACCAGGCGCAGGCCTTCGCCACTGCCGCGATCTGCCAGCGCGATAAAGCCCTCGCTGGCGGGATAGACCTCGCGCAACTCAGCGCGGCTGCCCTCAAGCCAAAAGGCAAAGCGCTCAAGGTAAGGCGCGAAACCCACACCGCCATGAACGACAAGCTCAAGCTTAGGAAATACCTCAGCCAGCCGGGCCTTGCCTGCGAGCGCGGCAACTTGCTCGAAAAACAGCAGCATCCAGCTCGGTGTGCCTGAAATGCTGCGCACGTCGGCATGCAGCGAGGCAGGCGCCACCGCGGCCATTTTCGCCTCCCAGTCGCCGATGAGCGAGAGCGCCGGGGGCGGAAATGCACGCGCTTGTGCCCACCGCGGCATTTGCACCGCGGCAATGCCGCTCAAATCCCCCGCGCGCACGCCTGGCGCCAAACGGTCGAGCCCCGTTGAGCCGCCGAGCAGAAGGTTGCGGCCGCCAAAAACATGCGAATGCGGCCGCGCAGCGAGGTGGAACGCCATCGTGTCGAAACCCGCGCCCGTGTTGGAGCGCATGCCGGCGTAGCTCACCGGGATGCGCTTGGTGGTCCCGCCGGTGGTGCCGCTGCTTTGCGCAAAGAACGGGATGCGGCCGGGCCAGGTTGTATCGCGCAGCACCGGAAAAGCCGGTTGCCAATACTCGCGCCAGAAATCCTCGTAGCTGCGCAATCGCACACGGGCCTGGTAGTCGTTGACGCCGCGGATGCTGGCAAACCCGTGCTCACGACCGAAGCGCGTGCCGGCGGCGCGGCGAAGGAGCGTCCTAAGCGTGTCCTTCTGGGCTGCCACCGGGTCCATCTGCGCCAAGCCGGCGAGCCGGCGGCCGGCCAAGAGGCGCAGGGCAGGTGTCGCGTCAATCACCCGGGCGCAAGCCTGGTTTGATGGGGCCAGCCGCGCACCCCCTCCAGGCTCAGCGGCACTTGGATCGCCTTGCCCGCCCGCCAGAGCGCCACTTGGTCGGTCGCGTTGGCCGAACCGAGCCAGCCATCTTGCCCGCCGAGCAAGACGAACTCATTCGCATCCGGGTCCGATAGGTCGGAGAAGTGCCGGGCGCAGGCGCCAAAGGTGACATTGTGCCGCCCGGCCACGGGGCCATGGCCGGTCTTGTTCAACGTGTCGTTGCCGCCATCGGCTGGATAGCTCGGGAGCGCGTAGGCGCCGCCTACGCCGGGCAAGGCGGCGAGCGGGTGGCGTAGTCCGAGGCGGTGCGCGCCGCCCCAACT
>CAXTRX010000192.1:0-3153 GCA_964246785.1 uncultured Acetobacteraceae bacterium
GCATCGCAGCCATCGCGATCCTGCTGGCTTGCGCGCAACACGCCCGCGCGACGGAACACATCACGCTGCGCAACGGCTTTGAGCTCGACTGCCTGCGCCGCGAACTGGTGGGCGACAAGGTCCGGCTGTTCTTGAGCGAAACCAAGTCGGGCGAAGCCAACTACATGGATGTGCCGGCCGCGGCTATCCTGCGTTCGGAGGCTATTTCCGATCTGCCGCCGGTTCCGGCCGCAGTGAAGCCCGCGCCTCCCGCTGAGGCTTCGACGCAGCCCACAATCGCCGAACTGAAGCAGATGCTCAGTGCCGCCGGAGCCCAGCACAACATCGACGCCGATCTGCTCGCCTCGATCGTCCACGCGGAGAGCGGCGGCCATGCGCAAGCCGTCTCCCGTGCCGGTGCGCGCGGGCTGATGCAACTGATGCCCGGCACCGCCGCCGCGCTCGGGGTCGCCGACGCCTTTGCCCCCGCGCAGAACGTCGAAGGCGGCACCAAATACTTCGACCAGATGCTCACCCGCTACCACGACAATATCGCTCTCGCGCTCGCCGCCTACAACGCGGGCCCGGGGGCCGTCGATCGCTTCCACGGCGTTCCCCCCTTCCGCGAGACCCGCGCCTACGTGTCGCGTATCATCCGGGAGTTCAACCGGCGCAAGCTGAGCCTGGTCGCTGAAAGCAAGCCCGCAGCCG
This sequence comes from uncultured Acetobacteraceae bacterium, assembly GCA_964246785.1. Taxonomy (GTDB): domain Bacteria; phylum Pseudomonadota; class Alphaproteobacteria; order Acetobacterales; family Acetobacteraceae; genus LMUY01. Next base: position 691 of record CAXTRX010000192.1, read on the forward strand.
GCTCTGGCAAGACCGGCTCCGCCCAGGCCGCCGAGTGGTCCTAGGCCGCCCTGCGCCGGGCTGCAGCGACCGCGTCGGCCGTGCGCGACGGGGGCGCGGGTGGCGTCGCCGCCGAGCCGCCCCGCGCCAGCAACGCCCGCCTGTATTCTGATGTGAACCCGCTTGGCGAGCTCGATTTCGCCGCCCGCACCGCCATCCTCGGCGCCATGGACAGCTACGCCCGCGGCAAGGATGTTCGGGTTAAGCAGGTCATGGCCAGCATGTATGGCGAGTGGCAAGCCGTGCAGGTCATGCGTGCCGACGGCCGCCGGGTCGCCGACATCCGCCCCTTGGTCCGTCTCAACGTCTCGGTCGTCGTCGAGCAGGACGGCCGCCGCGAAACCGGCAGCTTCGGCACTGGCGGCCGCTTCGGCTATGCCCGCCTGCTGACGGAAGCCACCTGGCGCCACGGTGTCGATGAGGCGCTGCGGCAAGCGCTGGTGAACCTGGACAGCCGTCCCGCCCCCGCTGGCGAGATGGAGGTTGTGCTCGGCTCCGGCTGGCCCGGCATCCTCCTGCATGAGGCCATCGGCCATGGGCTCGAGGGGGATTTCAACCGCAAGCAGACCTCTGCCTTCGCCGGCTTGGTCGGCCAGCGGATCGCCGCCCCGGGCGTCACCGTGGTCGATGACGGCACCATGCCGGACCGCCGCGGCAGCCTCACGGTCGATGACGAGGGCACCCCGTCCGGCCGCATGGTCATGATCGAGGACGGCATTCTCAAGGGCTTCATCCAGGACAGGCTGAACGCTCGTCTGATGGGGGTGGCACCGACCGGCAATGGCCGCCGCCAGTCCTACGCCCATGCGCCGATGCCGCGCATGACCAACACCGTCATGATGGCCGGGCAACATGCTCCGGAGGAGATGATCCGCTCGGTCAAGCGCGGGCTCTACGCGGTGAACTTCGGTGGCGGCTCGGTGGACATCACCTCGGGCAAGTTCGTGTTCTCCGCCAGCGAGGCCTACCTCATCGAGGATGGCAAGGTGACGGCGCCGGTCAAAGGTGCCACGTTGATCGGCAACGGCCCGGATGCCTTGACGAAGATTACCATGGTGGGCAACGACCTAGAACTCGATCCGGGCATCGGCACCTGCGGCAAGAACGGGCAGGGCGTTCCGGTCGGCGTGGGCCAACCCACTCTCAAGCTGTCCGGCATGACGGTTGGCGGCACCGCCTAACCAACAACGCCGGGTGCGGTGCTTCGGCATCGCATCCGCGGCGGCGTGACGCTGCGTTGTCCAAACCTAGCACGCCGTCGCCACAGCGCGGGCAGCACCCCGTTCCCGGGGCAACCACCCAGCTTCGCGGCGCCGCGCGCGGCAGCAACGCGGGAATAAAGGCGTAGCATCGCTTTGCCTCTGGACCTTCAGGCTTGGTCTGCGCTTTAAAACTTCAATGTTTCAGATGTTTCGCGCCGGGACCCTCGCCGCATTACTGCTGTTCACTGCCGGATCTGCGTCCGGTTTAGGACAGGAGGCATGTCCATCCGTCGTGGCACCGCCACTGGCATTGCACAAAGCCCGGCAAACCTTTGCCAGCGGCAAGGAGGTGGTGATCGTGGCACTCGGCTCCTCCAGCACCGAAGGCTGGATGGCCTCCAACATCGGCAACAGCTACCCCGCGCAATTGCAGATGGACTTGACGCAGGCCTTTCCGCGCGCCCACTTCGCGATCATCAACCGCGGCATCGGCGGGCAGGACGCCAAGGAAGAGCTGCCCCGGCTTGATACCGACGCGATTGCCGTCAAGCCCGACCTGGTCATCTGGCAGGTTGGCGCGAACGGTGCCATGGAAAACGCCGACCCGAGCAACTTCAAGAAGCGCATGGCCGAGGGCATAGCAAAGCTTAAAGCCGCCGGGATCGACGTCGTGTTGATGGACAATCAACGTTCGCCAGCTATCCTGGCCTCCCCAGAACACGCCATTATCGAGCAGGCGCTTACCGAGATAGGGGCGAAGGAAGACGTGCCAGTGTTCTCCCGCGGCGCTTTGATGGACGCTTGGAAGCAAGCAGGCATGGGTTACGACCGGTTCCTCGCTCATGACGGCGTGCATATGAACGATTACGGTTACCGTTGCGTCGCTGAAGCGCTTGCGAACTCGTTGTCGCGCGGATTCAACGCGGGTGAGCCGGCTCGCGTGGCTGTCGCGAGCCACGCCGTGAACTAGAGCCTGATCACTTCAGGTTGGATCGACCTGAAGCGTGAATCAGCCTTTCAAACAAAGAGTTAGTGCAAGTGCCGTTCGCCCACCAGAAGCGGACTTGCGCTAATGACGCTCTTCGGCGGCCTTGGCAGTTGCACAGGCGGTCGCAAAGGGCCAAACTAGGCGCGTTCGAAACATCCTCGCGGGAGAGCGCAGCAACGCTGCCGCCGAAGGCGCAACCGGCCCCCGGAAACGCTCAGGCACAAAGGACCGCGC
>CAXTRX010000193.1:0-3117 GCA_964246785.1 uncultured Acetobacteraceae bacterium
CACCATCCATGCGGTATGGGCCCGGCCGTGCTCGTCCGTCGCGTTCACCGTCAGCCGGTGTGCTCCCACCGGCAGCTCTGCCGGCAACATGGCCTGCCAAACATGCGTCGACTTGGTTGAATTCACCCAGGGCTTCTTGGTTGCCCGGTTGCGGGCATACAGCTCGTCCACAAACGGGTCGCGACGCTCCACCCGCTGCATGGTGACCGGCTCGCTGCCGCGCCCCACCAGCAAAGTGAGGCTGGAACGCGGCCCACCATCGAACAGGTTCACCACAACCCGCGTGGACTGGCAGGACGCTTGTGAAATCGGCCCGGTCAGCAACGCGCCCTCGTGGTAATCGCGCAGGATTTCCGGCGATTCCGCGTGCATTTGGCTGTCGAGCATGATGCGTAGTTGTGCCTGCGCCGGGTCGCGTGCGGGCACCAGGGTGGTGACGTAGCTGGTGCCGTCCACCGCGAGGATGTGGAACCCGTTCGGGCTGCCATCGGTCTGGACCGCAACCGGGATGCCGCGTTCGTCGTATGGCCCGCTCCACCAACTGCCCGACACCGCCGCTAGGACATGGTGATGGTGCGTGCCGCCGGAAAACCCTTCCGCGGCGCCGAGGTACCAGTGCTCGTTGGTGTGGGTGTGGCCACTGAAGCTCACGCAGTTCGGGTGGCTCGAGATCGTCTCTAGGAACGCCCGGGTGTCGGTGTTGGCCGTGTCCGGCTCATCCCCCTGCAGCGTGCGCAACGGGATGTGCAGCGAATAGACCACCAAGCTATCCTGCGGCACCTGCGCCAGCACGTTGCGGATGAAGGCCAACTGGTCCGGGCCGAACCGCCCTTGATACTTGCCGTAGCCGTTCGGCTTGTTTGGGTCGGTGCCAAGATATTCTACATTATCAAGCGTAAAGAAGGTGACGCCGCCATATTGGAATGCGCTGTAGCGAGCCCCGTAGATGCGTTTGAAGGTGTCGCGCGAGTGGGTGTTGTCCGGCGCCTCGAGGTTCATGTCGTGATTGCCCGGGCAGTTGTACCAGGGCAGCCCAACCGTGCCGACAATGCGGTTGTAGCGCTCGTAATGCGCCAGGTCATCGAACATCAGGTCGCCATGGGTTATGCCGAAAGCGGCCTCGACGCCGGCCGTTTGCGCCACCACGTCGTCGCGGATGTAGCCGACTTCGGCCAGGCTTTCGGGCTGCGTGTCGGTGAACAGGATGGCGCTGAAGCGGGGCGCCTCGGTTTCCCGCCGCAGCCCGAAATCGATGCTGTCCGGGAGCTTGCCGGTCGGAGGGATGCCCTTGAAGCGGAGGTTCAACGATGCCGGTGTGCCGTTCGGCAGGTGGAGCATGGAAAACCGCGGCAATTGAGTGGCCGGGTCGATGGGGGTGGTCCAGCCGCTGGGTTTGATGACGAACACTGCATCGCCAGGGCGGGCGGGCAGGCTCCAGCGGCCGGCAGCATCGGTTTTGACCACATCGCGGCCGTTTGACACGAGGACGTCTGGCACGCCCGGGCTGTCGGCGGTGCGGTGGAAGCTTCCGTCGGTGTCCTCAAACACGGTTCCGCTGGCCGTTACCCCATCCGCAGTCGGCTGCGCCCGGGCACTGCCCGCGAGCGCCAAGCCCGCCGCCGCGCCGAACACCTCGCGCCGCGTCAGGCTCACGCCTGGTTGCACCGGTGCATTCGGCATAGCGCGCTCTCCTGAATTGGCGCGCCGTCTTATCATGCTGCCGAGACGAATGCGTGAACGCTTTGTGTCAGCCGAGGCTGCCGCTCAGCAGGGTAGGGTCTCACTCAACCCGTGTTCAGGACTTGGTCACGACCGCGGTGCAGCCGATGCGGCCGGACAGCAAGCAATCCTCCAGCGATGCCTCCGCTCGAAGAGTTCGCACCAGCATCAAGCTTACGATGATCAGCACCAAAACCACGGCAAGGGCTGCCAAGCTGGCCGTTTGACGGTCTGCGCCGGTCTTTTCGTCCTCGGCCGAGATCCAATGCTCAACCCGTCTCATCTTTGCCCGGCAGTGCGCCCTTACGGAGCGCGCCGTCCTCCAACCGTTGGATTGCATCATCCACGTTTCGTATGCCGATGGTCAAGCCGCGGCGTTGGCAGCAACGTTCAACCATGAGGGAGAAGCGGAAGATGGGACAGCAACCAAGCCGGGCTACGCGACACCTCTGCACGCAAACTCCGGAGTTTGCCGCGCTGATCAGGCGGGTTGGGCCCTGCGGCCTCGCCGTCGTGCCGCGTGAACCGTATGAGGCCCTGATCCGCGCCATCTGTCATCAGCAGCTTCATGGCCGCGCCGCCCAAGTCATTTTGGGTCGGTTTACCGCGATGTTCCCCAGTGTTGCATTCCCGCCGCCAGCCGAGGTGTTGGCCGCCGACCCTGCGAGCCTGCGGGCCTGTGGCCTTTCCGGTAGCAAGATCGCCGCCATTCGCGACATCGCCGCCCATGCGCAGAGCGGCACCGTGCCTACAGCCATCACGGCCGCCGAACTGGACGATGCGGCCCTGATTGAACGGCTGACCCAAATTCGTGGCGTGGGCCGCTGGACGGTTGAGATGCTGCTTATCTTTACCCTCGGCCGGCCCGATGTCCTGCCGGTCGATGATTTCGGCGTCCGCGAGGGCTGGCGCCGGCTGCAACAGCTTGAACAGCAGCCACGTCCGAAAGCTCTGGCCGAAATTGGTGCAGCCTGGGCGCCATATCGCTCGGTGGCGGCGTGGTATCTCTGGCGAGCCGCTGACGAGCACAAGACCATCAAGCAAAGCGTGTGAGCTTGATGTGCCCTGCGCGTTGGGCGACAGTGTCCGATGCGGAAGGAGCCCATGTTTGTTTAATGTTCGAATGACTGGGGTCCTTGCAGTGCTTTGCATCGGGTTCTGCCTCGGGGCGGACAGGGCGTGGGCGGACCCGGACCTTCTTAGCGTCGGTGCTGGCGGGACTGACGTGCTAAACCAGGGAGCGCGCGCGGCTGCCGACTTCCGGCTGGAGTATCGGTCGGGCCTATCGCTGCTGCCCTTCCTGGAGGACTACTTCAAGGTCAAGCCTTGGGCGGGCATAGAGACATCGTCGCGGCAATCGATCTGGGGCGGCGGCGGCATTTGGCTCGACATTCCGAT
>CAXTRX010000194.1:0-3105 GCA_964246785.1 uncultured Acetobacteraceae bacterium
CACTTGCGCACGGTTTTGGGGGGCACCCCGAGGCTGGCCGCGACGCTGCCCACCGACCAGCCTTGAGTAAGGCGGTCCACAATCAGCATTCGACTATGCACCGTGGTTCGGGCATTCTTATGGATGTCCATCCGGGGCTCCGAGATCGGGGTTGTTGGCGTGGTAACCACAGCCTCCACCCTCAGCCCCGGAGGGACAACCTCTATAGCAGCGACATCTAGAGCGGGTTTTCGGACGATCCGGGTCCTCCATGCGCACACGAGCCCAATGGCGCGGCCGCCAAGGCAGCTCGTCGCCTCTGAGCCCACACTTTTCCTTCTAGCGACGAAGTCGCTTATGCCAAGCTTCCGCACGCTCCAACCGCCAAGTTCACCCGGGCTGCTGCAGCGCTGCTCTCAGTCGATCGGAGCCGCTTTCTGACGCTCAAGGCCGCTTTATCGCCTTGGCTCACCCTACCAAACTGGCAAGCTGGTTGGTACTGACCTGCTGGGTGATGCCGTCTTCAATAATCTGCGCTTGGACGGCGCCGAAAACGCTCATACCAGGCATCGAGATGCTGATGATCGCTGCCGAAGGGAAGATCGAACCTCTCGCGCGCCGTCTGGAACATAGGGAAGACCGTGAAGTCAGCTATTGTCGGGTCGTCGCCCGCCAGAAACGTATTCTCCCCCAGTTCCCTCTCCAATGCATCAAGGACCTCAGAAGCATAGCGATAGGTGCGGTCGGCCGTCTCCTTCGATGGGCTCGCCTCCTTCGCAGGAAATGCGGTGGTCTGGTTCCATAGCCACAACTGACATCGGCCGATCAGATCTGCGCCGAGCCTCTCGAGCGAGCGAACCCGCGCACGAGATTGAGGATCAGCGCCAATCATTGGCCTTTCAGGGTGCAGTTCCTCTAAGTATTCGATGATTGCAGCCGAGTCCGTGATCGCAAGGCCCGTATCGGTGACCAGGGTTGGGGCCCTTCCCGCCGGATTGATGCGGAGGTAGTGATCTGACCGATGTTCGCCGTTTGCGTAATCAAGCTCGTATCGCGGGACATCGATGCCCTTCTCCGCAAGGTAGATTATGACGCGCCGCGGGTTCGTGCCTTTTCGAAACTGGTATAGCAGCATTCTTCCATCCCGAGCTTCATGGCTGGACGTGAGTGCGGCCACCGACCGGCATGGCAGCGCAGGCGGGACTTTCATCGGTCGCTACTCGCACCCTTGATCCTTGCAATTCGCCACACATCGGACTCGATGACCTGGCTTACGCCATGGCGACCGTAGTCCAGTGCCATATGGATGCAAGGCGGGGCACCTGGGCAGACGCCCCTAGTGGCCCTGTCGATCCGCGCGAACCAGGCCTTGCTGGTCTGGGGCGCTGCGCCACCTACTTTCGGCGCACCCCGACGTCGGCCTGCTACTAGGCGGAAGGCGAGGGCTGCGGGCCGAGCCGGGCGCGGGTTTCGAGTAGGCTTATGAAATTCTTGGTCCTGCTGGTGTCCATTCTCCGTTAAGCTCCCTAATTTCCCGGCGACTGATCCTGGTATTCGGCGAGCGGCGAGGTTCGGAGGCTTCCCCCATGCGTTTTTTCGTCACCGGCGCCGCCGGTTTCGTTAGGTCGGCCGTGGTGCATGAGCGTAGCGGCGGGGCCGGAGGCGAGGCTCTCAACGTCGTAAAAGTCCGACACTTCGGCCGAGGCCCCGATGCGGTTCGGCGGAGTGCCGCGCATGGGCATTGGTGAGTCGCTGCAACGAACGGTGCTTGACGCTCATGACCTCCTGCCCACCGATCTGACGCTCGAGCATTTCCGGGCAACTCTTGGGCCGCCGCTTGGCCTTTGTCGCGTTCGGCAGCGAGGGCGGGTCATCGCGGCCATAGGTCGATGGCGCCACGAGGGTCGGCGCATCGGACTGGCCGATGTCGGGGTAACGCGTCTGATTTTCAGTCTAAATGGTGGGCAGTCACTGCAGTGGCGAAGCGGGAGGGGCGTTGCCAGTGCCATCGCCCGCTGCGGATCGGTGTCGGCGGCCGGGCACGGGATTGACGCCACGCTCGAAATCCATGGTCGCGGCGATACGCTGCAAATTCTGATCGACCCGGTGTGGCTCGAGCGATCGGTTGGCGCCGAAGGCGAGCCATTGACGGAGGCGGCAAGCGCCCAGCGGCGCCTGGCACTCTGCGCACAAGCGCTGGTAGCGCTGACGGTCAGCAGAGACTTCGACATGCGCGCGATCGTCAAAGCCGCGGCGCCTTTGATGATCCAGCAACGAAGTACGCCGCCTGGTCACGCGCGGGGTGGATTGGCGCCTGCGACCCTGCAAAGGATCAGGTCCCTTGTGGAGAGGCAGCTGGAACACCAACCGGACAGGATCACTTCCGTGCACCATCTCGCGGATGAAGCGGGACTGAGCCTGTTTCACTTCATTCGCGCTTTCAAGGTGAGCGAAGGCGTGACGCCGCACGTCTGGATCGTTGCTCGCAGGCTGGAGAAAGCGGTGGCTCTTTTACTCGACGGCCACACACCCGTCACGGACACCGCGATCTTCGCAGGCTATTCGTCCGCCGCGCACTTCATAGACGGGTTCCGCAGGACGCTCGGGGTGACGCCCGGTCAGCTTCGATCAGCGTCGATGGCCGACTGAGCCAACTAACAGCAATTTATCGATACCTTACTCCGTCCGGAAAGTGCCATTGCCGAGATCCAGAGGAGCCACGTCATGGAAATTGCCAAGTGGATGGTCGCGATCGTTGCCGTATACAACTACGGCGGCTTTCTATACGATGCGGTCCTGCCGCGTACCGCCCGAATGCATCTCTACAATCCCGCTTGGCCGCCCCATGCAAAGTTTCATAATGGCCAGACGATTTTGCTCGGTTTGTTCCTCGGCACGCTGGCCCTTGTCATTCTCTTCGCGATGGGGCCGCTCACACTGCCACTGTTCCTCATCGCTGCTGCGGTAGCAGGCGTCTATTTCCTGGCGATGGCGTTAACGCCGCTCTTCCCTGGCACCGCTTGGATTGACCCAGATTTCCGCGAGTTTGTTCCCCAGCCGTTGGGCCTCAATCCACAGCAGCTGGTGACGTACATTCTGTGCGCTTTGCTTTCCGCTGCCGTTATC
>CAXTRX010000195.1:0-2966 GCA_964246785.1 uncultured Acetobacteraceae bacterium
CGTGGCAACCGGGATCGATACCCAAGCGGGCGCTGAACAGTCCCGCCCGCGGCTGGTGGCGGTGGGCGGTATGGCGGCGCAGCAGCCGATGCCAGCGATGACGCCGATGGCCATGCACCTGGCCCCGGTGATGCCGATGCCCGGCTCGGGCCCGGCGATGGCGCCCACCCCGCAAATATCACCCGGAGCCCTGCAGCCATTGATGCCGATGAACCTGATGGGCGCGCCCAACGCCCTGGCGCCTGCCGCGCCCCGCCAAGCCGCAGCGCCGGCCGGGCTGTTCAGCGAGGCAGCCCCCGCCCCGCAAGGCTTGACCGCACCCGCAACGCCCCGCGGCAGCCTGTTCGGCATCGTGACGGGCGCAATCCGCAGCCGCGTGTCCGCCGCACACGCCCCCGAACCGGCTCGAGCCGAGCCGTCGCTTGCCACTGTGCCGGAGCCAGCACCCACGGTGCGGCCCGTGCAGGGTGACGAGATGGGCTTGGACATCCCCACGTTCCTGCGTCGGCAGTCCTCCTGAGCATCAACTAAGTTGTGCATTTACAAGGGTTTAGATGGAAATACTCGGCAACAATGATTGACTTGGCGCCATCCTTTCGCAACCGTAGTTTGTATCCGGGATGCTATGGTGCACGCCCGCAAAGGCGGATTGGCCGTTTTGGCCAAGCGAGGCGACGCGAATGGATGGATTGCCGACTGCAATAACTGCCGGCGTGCCAGTTGCTGGCACGGACCCTGCGACCCGGCAGCGCACATTGGCATCTGCCATCGGCTGTGTCGGCGTGGGGCTTCATAGCGGTGCTAAGACCACGCTGGAGCTACGGCCCGCCCCTGCCGGCAGCGGAATCGTGTTCCGCCGCACTGATCTCGGGGTCGACATACCCGCATGTTATGACGCGGTCGCCGATACCCGGCTTTGCACCGTGGTTGGCGGCGTTGCCGCTCGGGTGAGCACGGTGGAGCACGTCATGGCGGCGCTATCCGCCTGCGGCATCGACAATGTCGTGGTCGCGCTGGACGGACCGGAACTGCCGGTGCTCGACGGTTCTGCGGCGCCGTTCGTATTCCTCATCAACTGTGCCGGCGTGCAGGAACAGGACGCACCAGCGCGGTTCATCGAGGTGCGTAAAACCGTGCGTGTCGCGGACGGCGCCGCCTTTGCCGAATTGCGCCCGGCGTATGCTGGCGGGCTGGAGCTTGCCATCTCGATTGACTTCCCGGCGGTGGTGATCGGCCGCCAAAGCCTCTCCCTCGGCGTGACGGAGGCGAGCTTTCGCGCCGAACTCGCCAGGGCACGCACCTTTGCCATGGCTGAGGATATTGCCGGGCTGCAGAGCGCAGGCCTTGCCCTGGGCGGCAGCTTGGACAACGCCGTGGTCGTGGATGGCGGGCGCGTGCTCAATCCCGGCGGCTTGCGCATGGCGGACGAGTTCGTTCGCCACAAGGCGCTCGACATGCTGGGGGATCTGGCGTTGGCGCCGGGCCGCTTGCGGGCTCGCGTGGTGGCCCATCGCCCCGGTCACGCGCTGAACAACCGGCTGCTGCATGCTTTGTTTGCGGACCAGGAGGCTTGGTCTTGGTCCGACGAGCCGTTCTTCGCCGGTTGGGGGGGCGTGCCTTTGGCGGCAGCGGCGGCGTAACGCCCGCTAAACCGCCGTCAAAAGCCTTTCCACGGCACGCCGTTTGCGGCACAGGATTGCGCAACCAACGCCTGTTTGGAACGCGTCTGCCATGAAGCCATTGCGCCGCTTGCTGCCCTGCTTCGCCCTCCTCCTCACCACAGGCGGCTGCCAGACTTTGGCGAGCATCGCGCCTTGGAACGGCGATCCCAACGCGATCAAGGCGCAAAAGGAAGCCAGGGCAAAGAAAGACCCGGCCAACACGCCCGTGGAACAGCTCTACAACAACGGCGTGGACGCGCTAAACAGCCGCCGCTACCCATTGGCGGTGCAGCAGTTCGACGACGTTGAGCAGTATTACCCGTATTCCTCTTGGGCAACCAATGCGCAGCTCATGCACGGCTACTCCGAGTATTTGCAGAACCACTACACCGAAGCGATCTCGACTTTGGACCGCTTCATCCAGCTTCACCCGACCAACCGGGATGTCGCTTACGCCTACTACCTGCGCTCGCTGAGCTATTATGAGCAGATTGCCGATATCCAGCGCGACCAGAAGGGCACGCAGGAAGCCATGACGGCGCTGCAGGAGGTGGTCAACCGCTTCCCCGACTCTGCCTATGCCGCGGATTCACGCCTCAAGATCGACCTCTGCCGCGACCACCTGGCAGGCAAGGAGATGGAGATCGGCCGGTTCTATGAAAGCCAGCATCTCTACACGTCCGCAATCAACCGCTACCAGCGCGTGATCGATGACTTCCAGACCACCAACCATACGCCGGAAGCGCTCTATCGGCTGACCGAGGTTTACCTCATGCTCGGCCTGACCGACCAAGCCAAGAACACCGCGGCCGTGCTCGGTCACAATTATCCCGGCAGCCGCTGGTATGCTGATAGCTATAACAACTTGGTCGACGAAGGCGACATCCCCAACGCCCGCGGCCACATCGAGAAACCCGGCTTCTTCGCACGGAACTTCGGATCGATTTTCTGAGACGCGGCGTTGTGGCCCCAACAGGAACCGGGCGCCACGCATGCTGACGGCGCTTTCCATCCGCGACGTGGTGCTGATCGAGCGGCTGGACCTGCCGTTCGGCCCGGGCCTCACCGTGCTCACCGGCGAGACCGGCGCTGGCAAGTCGATCCTGCTGGACAGCTTGGGCCTGGCCCTCGGCGCGCGCGCGGAGCAGGGCCTGGTGCGCGACGGCGCCGAGCAGGCGAGTGTGGCCGCCTCGTTCAGCCCGCCCGCAGGCCACCCGGCGCTCGCTCTGCTGGCCGAGCAGGGCGTAGAGCTTGAGGATGCGGTGGTGCTGCGCCGCGTGGTGGCGAAGGACGGCCGCTCCCGCG
>CAXTRX010000196.1:0-2939 GCA_964246785.1 uncultured Acetobacteraceae bacterium
CTGCAGCCCCTGCCCCGCCCGTTGCCGTCAGACTGACCGTGGTGTTGTAGCCATAGAGCTGGAGGCTCGATATGGCGGTGATGGCGGAGCCGCCTGCACCACCCGCTGCGCCCGCTGCGCCCGCACCTCCGGCCGCTCCGATGACCGAGCCGGCGCTGGGCGGGCTGTTGCCGCCTTTGCCCGAGTTGGTCGCCTCACCGCCTTGGCCGCCGGTCGCGGTGGCTGTCACTGAGCCTGCGTAACTGCCGGTGAGGCTGATCTCAGCCACGCCCGCATTGCCGCCGGGGCCGCCCGGCATGCCATTGCCAGGGGGCAGGTAGTAGGTTGCTGGCGCGCCATCAGCGGCGGTACCGGAGAAGGATGAAACGGTCGAGGGCCCGGGATTGCCCACAAGTCCAAGGCCTCCGTCGCCCGACGTGGCAGAGGGGTGAGCGTGACGTATGGGGCAAACGGCGATGATCCCAGAGGAACATAGCTGAAGGTGCCGACCTCGTTGGCGCTGTTCTCCCCAGGAAGCGCCGCGTTGCCGACGAGCGGAGTGTCAATGGTGCTCAGCGAATTGGAAGCGGGCATGGCTGGCTCTTCTGTTTCACCGTCGACCGCAGCATGGCCGCAACCAGATTTCGGAGCCACTCGATTGTTGTTTGGAACACGCGGGCGTGAGCTGTTCTGCACGGTGGCCGAAACAGGCGTGCCGCAACCGCCCGCATACGCGTTGCGCCTTGAGCCCTCCCGGCCGCGCAATCGGCCATGCGGGGGGCGACGCCGCCGTGGCCGGTGTGCTCGGGACCGCGCTCTACAACCCGGTTCGAACAAACGCCTTGCAGACTGCACCTTTGCCCTGCTGGGCTAGGTTCGGGTCGTGGCGCTCGGCGCTGCTGGCGGCATCGGCATGCGCTGGGGGGAACCAAGTTGACCACAGCGCCAACCAGGTCCCGCCAGGCGTCGAAGCCTAGGCGCGAACGAGCTTTGGCTCGACAGGGATGGGGCCGACCTCTGCCATGGCTCCCGGCAATCCATGCCTGACCCATCGCCGGCTGGGCCAACGCGGGCAAGTCGGAGCCGCGTTGAGAGGATTGGCTAAACCGTGACCGAGCGAGCGCCCCCGGTGCGGCGGATGGCCTCGCGTAGCCGGCTCAGCCGCTCGAGACTGATCACCGTCTGCGGGCTGGCGGCGGCCAATCCCAGCACCAGCGCCTCCAGGCACACGAGCGTCGCGCCATGCAGGGCAACCCGGTTGGTCCGGCCGCGATGGGCAGGCAAGATGACGGCTGCGAAGCGCGACAGCTTCTTGTCGAGGCTGTCGGTGACCAACACGATTGGCAAGCCCAGTTGGCGCGCCTCGTCGAACACGGCGACCACCTCCGCATAGGCGCGGCCGTAGGCCAGTATCAGCAGGGCTTCACCTGGCCGCAGGTCCAGCATCTGGTCGGCAAGCATGGCGCCGGTGGCATTGAGCAGCAGGACCCGCCGTCCGCCCCTGACCAGCAGCGTGGCGACGTAGGCCGCCAGGGCCGCCGAGGGCCCGATGCCGAAGATTGCGATGCGCTCCGCCGGGTGCAGCACGGCCACCGCCGCAGCGATCCGCTCGCGGCCCACCGGCGACCGCAGGTGCTGCATGGCTGCATCATGCGCATCCAGGACGGAGGCGATGGCTCGATCGGTGTTTTCACCAATATCGGCCAGCGTGCGCCGCATGTCGTCGGCCAGGTTCGATGCCACTCCCAGCGACGGCAGCAAAGCCTGCTTGAGGTCGGCCAAACCTTTGAAGCCCAGGCTCTGCACCGTGCGGATGACGGTCGCGTCCGACGTATCGGTGCGCGTTGCCAACTCCGTCGCCGAGCTGGCCAGCACGGCGGGGCGGTTGGCATCGATGTAGCGCGCCACACGCTGGCTCGCGGGAGACAGCTTTGCCGCATGGGCATCGAGGCGGTCGCGGTAGAGGTCTTGCGCGCCATGATCGCGAGGAGCTGACGCCATTGTAGCAAGTGCCCTTTAAAGGTCATTGAATGTAGTGTATGCTACGTCAATCCGGAGTCCTGAGGAAGAGACTTCGGCGGGATGTCTGTTTGCACTCGTTGACGACGTCGGCTTATCGGTGTGTGGGGCTTGTCGACGCACGCACAGGTTGGGCGAGCCGAGGCTGTGGCCGCCTGCACGACGTGGCCCCGATGCGCCGCCGCGCTGAACATCGCTATACAGGCGGGCGAAACGTGGATGCGAGCCGTGCCCGCCCGTAATGTGCAAGGACGAACCGACGAAGATCATGCCGGGCCAGCCAGGCAGGGCTGGACGGTGCCGCGGTGCCGCGCCGATGGCGGCGATGCGGACCGGGTTGGCGCATGGCCGGAGAAGAGCATCCGCGACACCCAGCCCGGTCAAAACCGCCACGGCCGCACATGGTGACGGGGTCGCTGTTCGCCTCGCCATGGACGACATGGGCCATCGCCGGCGCCGCCACCGCCGGGGTTATCATCCGCCCCTTCTCATGGCCCGAGTTCATCTGGGCCGTGGGGGGTGCAGTCCTGCTGGTGGCGCTCGGCCTGCTAAGCCCGGGTGACGCGCTTTCCGGCGTCGGCCGCGGCACCGACGTTTACCTGTTCCTGACCGGCATGATGCTGCTGTCGGAACTGGCCCGGCAAGAGGGACTGTTCGACTGGTTGGCCGCACGCGCCGCTGCCCTGGCGCGCGGCTCGGCCACGCGTCTGTTTACTCTCGTGTTCGCCGTGGGCACGGTCGTGACGATCTTCCTGTCCAACGATGCGACCGCCGTGGTGCTCACCCCTGCAGTGGCTGCCGTGGTCAAGACCGCCAAGGCCGACAAGCCGCTACCGTACCTGTTCATCTGCGCCTTCATCGCCAACGCGGCGAGCTTCGTGCTGCCGATCTCGAACCCGGCGAACCTGGTGATCTACGGCAGCCACATGCCGCCGCTGCTG
>CAXTRX010000197.1:0-2932 GCA_964246785.1 uncultured Acetobacteraceae bacterium
GGTTGAACACGTTGGTCGGGTCGAGCGCCGACAGGTCGTGGATCCAGCCGAAGAAGGGGGCATGGCGCATCTCGATGGTGACGAAGATCACCTTATAGAGCGAGAAGAACACCGGGATCTGCACCACCATGGGCAGGCAGCCGGCCGCCGGGTTCACCTTCTCGGTCCGGTACAGCGCCATCATTTCGCTCTGCAGCTTGGTGGGCTCTTCCTTGTAGCGCTCCCGCAACGCGGTCATTTTCGGCCCAAGCAGCTTCATCTTGCTCATCGAGCGATACGATTTGTTGGCCAGCGGGAAGAACAGCGCCTTGGCGGCCACGGTGAACACCATGATGGCCAGGCCGAAATTGCCCAGCACGCCGTTCAACCAGTCAAGCGCGTAGAAGATCGGCTTGGTGAGGAACCAGAAGTAACCGAAGTCGACCGCGTAGGAGAACAGCGGCACGTGCTCGGCCGCTTCGTAGTGCGCCAGCAGGTGCACCTCCTTGGCGCCGGCGTAGGCCCGCGAGGTAAGGCTGGCCGCAGCACCTGGTGCCACAGGCTGCGGCGCGGTGGTGATGAAATCGGCTTCGTAGCGGGTCGGCCCCGTGGCGGCTGGCCCGAAGCGGAACGAGGCGGTTTCCGGCACGTCCTGGCTCGGGATGGCCGCGGTGAGCCAGTATTTGTCGGTGATGCCACCCCAGCCGCCCGTGGTTTGGGCGGTCTGCCCCACCCCGTCATGCTTCTGCGCGTCGGACTTGATGGTCGCGTAGCTCGGATCGGTCAGCCGCCCGTCCAGCACGCCCACCGGGCCTTCGTGCAGGATGTAGAACCCGGCCGTCACCGGCTGGTAGTCGCGCCGGACGCGCTCGAATGGATGCAGCTCGACGGACGTGGCGCCAGTGTTCTTCACCGACTGGGTGGCGGTGAACATGTAGTTGTCGTCGATCGCATAGGTGATGCTGAACAGCAGCCCGGCGCCATTGTCCCAAGTGAGGGTGAGTGGCGCATCCTGGGTCAGTTCCTTGCCGCCAGCGGTCCAGATCGTCGCTTCGTCCGGCAGCTTTACCCCTGGCGTATCGCTGGTCCAGCCGTACTCGACGTAGTTGGGCTCCGGGTCGGACTGCGGCTCCAGCATGCGGACCAGCGGCGAACTGGGGCTGACTTCCTCATGATAGTCGCGCAACACCAGGTCATCGAGCATGGCGCCGCGCAGGTTGACGCTGCCCTGGACCTTGGGCGCATTGATCGGCACCCTTGGACTGTTTTTCGGCGGCGGAACTGCTTCGGGCTCTGTGCCCCCGTAGGACGGATTGGCGACGGTGTTGGCAGTGGCGGGCGCGTGCTCACTTTGCGCCACCTGCTGCAACTGCGGCTGCTTCGGCGTCCTGGGCAGCAGCAGTTGAAAGGAAATCAGGATGGCGAGCGAAATCGCGATCGCCATGATTAAACGCTTCTGGTCCATGCTGGCGGTCAGCTCTCGCGGTCTGGGACGGGGTCGAAGCCACCCTCGTGCCATGGGTTGCAACGCAGGACCCGGCGTGCGGCCAAGGCGCTGCCGCGGAGCGCGCCATGGACGCGCAGAGCCTCGGCGGCGTAGTCGCTACATCCCGGGTAGAAACGACAGTTGGCGCCCAAGACGGGGCGGATGGTCCATTGATAAGTGTGCACGCACGCCTTGAGCGCCAAGGCTGCTGGGCTCAGGGCACGCAAAGCAGGGCCACTCAAAGCACGCCGACCTTGATGAGGGCGCGGCGCAGGTCGTCCATCAGCTCTGGGAACGGCCGCCCGCGCGTGCCGTCACGGCCGATCAGCACCAGGTCCACCCCCGCCACCGGGTGCTCGCGCAGGAGCAGGCGGGCGGCTTCTTTGAGGCGGCGGCGCGTGCGGTTGCGGATCACGGCGTTGCCCACTTTCTTGGTAACAGTGAAACCCAGCCGTGCTGCGGCCCCGTCGTCGCGCGCGCTGGCCTGCAGCACCATCCCATGCGTGACCGCCTTGCGTCCGGTCTTGGCAAGCCGGACAAAATCCGCCCGTTGCTTCAGCCGGCGAGGACACAGGGGCACACGCATCGAAGGCGGCGGCGCCGCATCGGGCGCCAGCACTGGGTTACGCCGAGAGCTTTTTGCGGCCGATCCGGCGGCGGTTGGCTATGACTTTGCGGCCACCAACCGTCGCCATACGCGTGCGAAAGCCATGGCGTCGCTTGCGGACCAGCTTGGAAGGTTGATAGGTGCGCTTCACGGCGGGTCTCCAGATGGCAAATGGGGCGCTCGCCCCTCGTCAGGCGGCCGGATATAGGCGTGCTGGCCCGTGCCCGTCAATTCGGTGCGTGCGAACGCTGTTCTCCAGGAGATGCAAATGGCCCCCGCGGCCGAGACGTCGTCGCCGACCCGCCCGGCTCCCGTCGTGACCTGGGTTGCCGCCAGCGGGCTGATCAGCATTGTCGCTGCCAGCCTCGGCTATGCGGCTGCAATGGTGGCCCACGTGCTGCCGCCAAGCTGGTCCGGCTGGATTTGCCTGGCTGTTGCCGCCGCCATCGTTGGCAGCGCCGGTGGCTTGGCCGCCGGGCGCCAAGCGCGCGCTTCGGCGGGCTTGATCGAGGGATTGCGCACCCAGGCCGAGCTCGTGCCGGAGCTTGAGCAGCAGGTGGCGACGCGCCGGGCCAATCTGCGGCAAATCCGCCACGACATCCGCGGCGCTCTGTCGCCCGCCCTGCTCGCCACCGACCGCCTGCTGGCGAGCCCCGACCCGGTGGTCAAGCGCTCGGCCGAGATCGTGGTCCGTTCGGTGGACCGGGCCATCGCCCTGCTGGCGGATAGCCCCGATGCGGCGGATTAGAGCCTGATCGCTTCAGGTTGAAGCGACCTGAAGCGTCAATCAGCCTGTCAAACAAAGAGTCAGAGCAAGGTCGGTTCGCCGACCAGAAGCGGACTTGCCCTGGAGCATGTTC
>CAXTRX010000198.1:0-2919 GCA_964246785.1 uncultured Acetobacteraceae bacterium
CCTCGGCCGGCCCGGGGGCCGCGGACCAACTGCCCCGCCCCCGGGCCGCGGTCGTCACCTGCTCGGCCCGGCGGCGCTTGGGGTGGGGCACGATCAGCACCGAGGTGCCCTTGCGCCCGGCCCGGCCGGTGCGGCCGCTGCGGTGCAGCAGCGCCTCCGGGTTGGTCGGCAAGTCCGCGTGCACCACCAGGTCCAGCTCCGGCAGGTCCAGCCCGCGCGCCGCCACGTCCGTGCACACGCCGACGCGGGCGCGGCCGGAGCGCAGCGAGTCGAGCGCGGCCGTGCGGTCGTATTGGCTCAGCTCGCCGGACAGCATGACCGCCGCGAAGCCGCGCTCCACCAAGGAGAGGTGCAGCCGCTTGGTGCCCTCCCGCGTGGCGCAGAACACCAGCGCGCCGGGCGCGTCGTACCAGCGCAGGATGTTGACCAGGGCGGCCTGGCTCTCGTGCGACGGCACCGCGATGGCGCGGTACTCGATGTCGGCATGGGCCTGGCTGCGGTCGATGGTGTCGATGCGCAGCGCGTCGCGCTGGTAGCGCCGGGCCAGGGTGGCGATGTCGTGCGGGATGGTGGCGGAGAACATCAGCGTGCGGCGCTCGGCCGGCGCTGCGCCCATGATGAACTCCAGCTCCTCCTGGAAGCCGAGGTCCAGCATCTCGTCCGCCTCGTCCAGCACCAGCACGCGCAGGGCGGACAGGTCGAGGTTGCCCCGGCGCAGGTGGTCCCCCAGCCGCCCCGGCGTGCCCACGGCGATATGGCACCCGGCGGCCAGCGCCCGCGCCTCCCGCCTTATGTCCATGCCGCCGACGCAGGAGGCGATGCGCGCCCCAGCATACAGCCACGCCAGCTCCGCCTGCACCTGCAACGCCAGCTCCCGCGTGGGCGCGATGGCCAGCGCCATCGGCGCGCCCGGCGCGGGCAGCTCGCCCCCCGGCATGAGGGTGGAGGCGGCGGCAAGGCCGAACGCCACCGTCTTGCCGGAGCCGGTGCGGGCAGACACCAGCAAATCCCGCTCCGCGGCCTCGGGCTGCAGGACGGCCGATTGGACGGCGGTAGGCTCCAGGTACTCGCGCGCAGCGAGCGCCGCGTCGAGCACTGGGTGGACAGGAGGGAAGGGCATGGGCGCGATTTAGGGGTTGCGAGAGCGCTACGCCAGGGCAGGCAACGCCAGGCATCGAAACTGCACGGGCCTGTGTGTTATACAAACTGACAACTGGAGGCCGCCCGCATGGGTCCGCACGACTATTCCGATCCGATCGTCATCCCCGTCACGATCACCATCCCCGACCCACGGCCACGGCTTGCCAGCGGGCGGTGGGATTTGGACACTCCGCAGCATCCGAGCTTCGCCGATCCCGACCGGTTCCAGCGCCAGGGCACGAGGGAGCAAATCCTCGCCACGGCTGGCCGCAGCGACGATCCAGCGGCTCCAACGGTTTCGGAGTTCAAGCAAGCGATGGCTTGGCTACGCCGCGAGAGCGAGGCTCCGGTTGCGGAGGCTGGCCCGGCTCCGGACCTCAGCGCGCGGCAGGTGGAGCAGGACACGCAAGTCGCAGCGTTGGGCAAGTATGCAGGCCCACCCCTTCCGCCCGACGTGCAGGAGGCCTTCGACGACCTTTTCGCCACGGCGCAGGAGTTGGCCAACAATTTTTTCCTCAATCACCCGGACATGATCAAAGCCAGCCCCGCAGTTATTGGAAGCGTGCTGCACACCGACTTTGAACGCGCAGTAAGGTCTGAAAACGACCCGAGGTTGCGAATGGGGTTCTCGCGCAGCTTCGGGTATGGAGTCACCCGAGGAGCCTTAGGCTCAGTGCGTAACGACATCGAGTATATCGACCCGGTTTCGGAAAAGGTATTGGCTGTGCTCGATTATAAGACGACCGCCGATCCGGATGCGACTCCCGGCGATATACTCTCAAACGGCGCCAAGCGGACTGAACAAATCCGTAAAGCACTAGTGGAAACGGGTAAACCAGTTGACTCCTCTGTCCCGATCGTCGGCATTCGTGTCATCGTCGGCAAAGCCGACTAGGCTCTGGAGGTTTGCTGCGATGGCCCGGTTAAGTGGAAGTCGCGCGATCAATCATCACCTGCGCCGAATTTTCCCAGGCACCATCGTGTTGAACGGCGGCGTTCTTTGCAAACCTTCGCCAGAGCATTTCCTAGAAGGCGTGGTAGTTGAACAGAGCCGAGGAAAAGGGCGTTTCTACATCTGGTCTCTTCTGTCGCCGTTATGGGCATCGGTTCGGCAGCCGATACTGAATTATAGCAAACGGCTTGACCGTGGCTACGTGTTCGAAGGACCTGAGCAGTCTATCGCGGAACATGCAGCTGCGCTTATCAAGGAGCAAAGCGTCTTTGTGCAGCGGTTGCAGGCTCCAGAGATAAGCCTGCGAACCTTTCTCTCTGATTATGCGGGCACTGAGCCGAATGGGATAGAAGAGTCAATCAAGGAAGATCATCGGGGGATCGCACTGGCGCTACTCGGCGAGAAGGAAGCTGCATGCGCCGTTTTCACTAATATGGTGAAGGGATACGTTTGCGACTTCGACCATCCTTACACCCAGCGGATAGTCGCTATCCAGCAGTCACTCGTTGCCGGAGACGGCAAGTACATGACACTCATCACCGACATGGAAACCGAAGCCGCCCGGCAAATCGGGCTGACCCGGCCGCCCGCTGCCCAGCCCTCAACCTCACTGGCCTAGCAGCCGAACCGCTCGCCGCCGGCGCAGCATCCGCACCATCCGCCGCCACCCGGCGCCCTGCTGCTGCCACCACGTCCCCGTCGCCAGCGCCTCCTCGCCCGAGGGGTCCCCGGTGCGGACATACTCGCGGCCGAAATCCGCCGTGCCGAACAGCATGTCCCACACCGGCAGGATCGCGCCGTAGTTGCAGCTCTGCTGCCCGGCCGCC
>CAXTRX010000199.1:0-2871 GCA_964246785.1 uncultured Acetobacteraceae bacterium
AGCCGGTGCCCTCGCGGCAGGGGGTGCACTGGCCGCAGCTCTCGTGCTTGTAGAAATGCGCCAGCCGAGCGATCGCCGCGATGATGTCGGTGGACTTGTCCATCACGATCACCCCGGCCGTCCCGAGCGCGGTCTTGGCGTCCTTCAAGCTGTCGAAATCCATCAGCACCGTGTCGCAGACGTCCTTTGGGATCACCGGAACGGAGGAGCCGCCAGGAATCACACCCAGAAGATTGTCCCATCCGCCGCGCACGCCGCCGCAATACTTGTCAATCAGCTCGCGCAAGGGGATGCCGAGTTCCTCCTCCACGTTGCACGGCTTGTTCACATGGCCGGATATACAAAAGATCTTGCTGCCGGTGTTCTTCGGGCGGCCCAGCGCACTGAACCAGGCAGCGCCCCGGCGCAGGATGGTCGGCACCACCGCGATGGTCTCGACATTGTTCACCGTGGTCGGGCAGCCATACAAACCCATGGCCGCGGGGAATGGCGGCTTCAGCCGCGGCAGGCCCTTCTTGCCCTCAAGCGACTCCAGCAGTGCCGTCTCCTCGCCGCAGATGTAGGCGCCCGCGCCACGATGCACGTAGAGATGGAAATCCCACCCCGACCCGCAGGCATTGGTGCCGATCAGCCCCGCCTCGTAAGCCTGGGCCACCGCCGCCTCTAGGTTCGCGCCTTCGTTGAAATACTCGCCGCGGATGTAGATGTAGCAGGTGTGCGCACCCATCGCGAAGGCAGCAATCAGCGCACCCTCCACCAGCTTATGCGGGTCGTGCCGCATGATGTCGCGGTCCTTGCAGGTGCCAGGCTCGGACTCGTCGGCATTGATCACCAGGTAGGATGGCCGGCCATCCGACGTCTTTGGCATGAAGGACCACTTCATGCCGGTCGGAAACCCTGCGCCGCCGCGCCCGCGCAGCCCGGATGCCTTCATCTCATCGATGATCGCGTCCCGTCCACGCGCCAGGAGCGCAGCCGTGCCGTCCCAATCACCCCGCTTGCGAGCACCCTCCAGCGTCCAATCATGGATGCCGTAGAGATTCGTGAAAATGCGGTCCTTGTCTGCAAGCACTTGCTACTCCGTGATCGTCAGAAGTGTAACGGGACCACCCTCAGGCGCAGACGTTTGGCGTCCTGCCATGCTGCCCGGCTGGGGCCGTTCGCCCCGCGCCAGCGCAGCCAGCAGACGCTCGGTCGCCGGGCCGTCCAGGTCCTCGTAGTAGTCGTCGTCCACCTGTATGACAGGCGCATTTACGCACGCGCCCAGGCATTCCACCTGGCTCATGGTGAACATTCCATCAGCGCTGGTCTCATGCCAACCGCGGATGCCAGTGACCCGGCGGCATGTTGCCTCCACCTCGTCGGACCCACGCAGCCAACAGGGCGTGGTCGTGCAGATTTGCAGGTGGTGGCGGCCGACCGGATTGGTGTTGAACATCAGGTAGAAGGTGGCATTCTCGTAGACGCGGATCGGCGCCATGTTCAGCCGGGCGGCCACCGCGTCCATCCCCAGGCGCGGCACCCAGGCGCTCCCGGTCTGGCGCTTCATCTGCTTCTGCACCTCATAGAGTGCGGCGACCACGGCGCTCGCCTCGCGCCCCTGCGGATACTTGGCCACATGGGCGTCGATGGCGCGGGCGCTTTGCTCGTCGAACTCGAACTGGGTCGGCTGGGCAATTTCGGGGCGCTCGCCGGTCGAGCCATCACCAACATCTTCAGCCATTTAGCGGTCCACCTCGCCAAACACGATGTCAATCGACCCAATGATGGTCACTGCGTCCGCCAGCATGTGCCGACGCGACATCACCTCCATGGCTTGCAAGTGACTGAAGCCGGTCGGGCGGATTTTGCACCGATATGGACGGTTGCTACCATCCGACACCAGGTAAATGCCAAACTCACCCTTGGGACTTTCCACCGCCGTGTACGTCGCACCTGCCGGCACGTGGAAGCCTTCGGTGTAGAGCTTGAAGTGGTGGATGAGCGCTTCCATCGAGCGCTTCATCTCCTCGCGCTTGGGCGGCGTGAACTTGCGGTCGTTCACCTTGACCGGGCCTGGACGCATTTTCTCCAGACACTGCCGGATGATCTTCACCGACTCGCGCATCTCGACGATGCGGATGATGTAGCGGTCGTAGCAGTCGCCGTTGCGCGTGACCGGTATGTTGAAGTCCACCTCGGCATACTTGTCGTAGGGCTGGCTACGCCGCAGGTCCCATGCAACGCCGGAGGCACGCAGGTTGGGGCCACTGAAGCCCCAGGCGAGCGCCATCTCGGGCGTCATGATGCCGATATCGACAGTGCGCTGCTTCCAAATGCGGTTGTTGGTCAGCAATCCCTCGAGATCGTCGATGAACTTGGGGAATTTCTCCGACCAGGCAAAAATGCGCTCCTCCATGCCCGCTGGCATGTCCTGGTGCACCCCGCCGGGCCGAAAGTAGTTGGCGTGCAAACGGGCGCCGGATACCTGCTCGTAGAACTCCATCAGGAGTTCGCGCTGCTCGTAGCCCCAAAGCGCCGGCGTCAGCGCGCCCACATCCAAGGCGTAGCTGGTGACGTTCAGCAAGTGGTTGAGGATGCGCGTGATTTCCGCGAACATCGTGCGGATCCACTGCGCCCGGTCTGGCGGCGTGATGCCGAGCAGCTTCTCCGTCGCCAGTGCGAACGGGTGCTCCATGCACATCGGCGATACATAGTCGAGCCGGTCGAAATAGGGCAGCGCCTGGATGTAGGTCTTGTGTTCGATCAGCTTCTCGGTGCCGCGGTGGAGCAGGCCGACATGCGGGTCGGCGCGCTCCACCACCTCGCCGTCCATCTCCAGGATCAGGCGCAGCACGCCGTGCGCCGCCGGGTGCTGCGGGCCGAAATTGA
>CAXTRX010000200.1:0-2859 GCA_964246785.1 uncultured Acetobacteraceae bacterium
GCACCTGACTCGCCGATCCGGTTCCGCCATCAGCAGCACGCCGGGCCCGTTCCCCCGCAAGCCGTCCCTCGTCAAGCATCGCAGCGTCCATCGCCGCAAACCGGTCCGTCATCCGCCGGCCATCACCCTGGCCGTAAACCGAGCTCGTTCCCGGCGCGAAGCCCACCGGCAGCAGGTCGATCGGGAACTCGGGATCACCACGATGGTCGCTCGGCCATTCCCGCCCCTTGGCGTCCATCGGCCAGACATGCCCGTTTGGCGTCAGCCTGCCCGACCACGGCAGGGTGAAGCCAACCGGAATGCGGATTTCGTCGGAATAGCGCGGCTCATCCGCCATGCGCGGCCCCTGCTTTGAATGCCGAGCACACTATCTCAGTCCGACATGCAGTCGCAATCAGACGACTCTGCCGATATCGAGCGATGAGGCGGACCAATGCCAGCCGCACGACTCCGGGGACCTTCCGGCAACGGCATCATGGGGCTTAGGGGACGTCTATGGCGATGGACCTGGATGGGCGGCAGCGGACAACCAACACAACAGGTCCGCGCAGCAAAATGCTGTAAAGGTCTGTACAGGATTGACAAGAGTAGCGATAAATCTTGGCAAACTGGTAATTTCTTGTTAGTTATTTCGCGCTATATTACCAAGCTAGCGGCGTTTTTGCGTCGTAAGCGAGCATCCACGCGTGGTTCCTTCAAAGGGTGTTAACTCCTCTCGAATGCCCGTGGCCCAGAACAGACAATTTTTGGCGCCCCGGGGCAGCATCGGCTCCTCCACAACGCTCCGGAACGGAATGCAGCATGGCGTTTGCAACACAACGTTGGCTTCAATTGGCGATCGGTGTCGCCGGCATGATCCTGATTGCCAACCTCCAATATAGCTGGACTTTGTTCGTCGGCCCGATGTCGGCCGCGCATGGCTGGAGCCGGGCTGCGATCCAAGCCGCCTTCGCTATCTTCATCGTGTCGGAGACGTGGCTGTTGCCGTTTCTCGGCAGTTTGGCCGATCGCTTTGGCCCCAGGATTGCCACCGCAGCAGGTGGCGCGATGGTGGCGCTGGGCTGGTCGCTCAACGGGCTAGCCGCGAGCCTGCCGGTGCTCTACATCGCCGCTGCGGTCACTGGCATTGGCGCCGGGCTGGTCTATGGTACCGCAGTCGGCAATGCCATGAAGTGGTTCCCAGACCGGCGCGGCATGGCCGCCGGGGTCACCGCAGCGGGGTTCGGCGCCGGGTCCGCACTCACGGTGGTGCCGATTTCGCATTGGGTGCTGAGCCATGGCTACCAATCGGCGTTCCTGACCTTTGGGCTCGGCCAGGGCGCCTGTCTGGTGCTCGCCGCGCTGTGGTTGCGGCGCCCGCCAGCGCTCTCCTTGCTTCAGACGAGCCGGGTGGCGGGCAAAACCCCCGCCCAAGTGCTGCGCGAGCCCGCCTTCTACGTCATGTACGCCATGTTCGTGCTCGTGGGGTCTGGCGGTTTGATCGCGACAGCGCAACTTGCGACCATCGCCATGGATTTCGGGGTGCAGAACAGCCCAGTTTCGCTGCTTGGGATAACCATGCCAGCGCTGACCTTCGCGCTCACTCTGGACCGCATCATGAACGGGCTCACCCGCACGCTCTTCGGCTGGGTGTCAGACTGGCTGGGGCGGGAAAACACGATGTTCGTCGCCTTTCTGCTCGAAGCCTGTGGCATCGCCTCGCTGATGCTGTTCGCGCACGATCCGCTCGTTTTCGTGCTGCTGACCGGCTTGGTGTTCTTCGCCTGGGGCGAAATCTACAGCCTGTTCCCGGCCGCTTGCAGCGACCGTTTCGGCACTCGCTATGCCACTGCCAATTACGGCATGATGTACACGGCCAAGGGTGTCGCTGCCCTGATTGTGCCGGTTTCGGCGGTAATCGAAATGAAGTTCGGCTGGGCTGTCGTCTTTTGGCTTGCAAGCGGCGCGAACCTCATCGCGGCGGCACTTGCCATCCTTGTCTTGAAGCGCATTGGTACGCCGCCCTTGGCCGAGCAAGCATTGGAGCCAATGCCCCCGATGGCTGCAGGGGTGCCCGTCCCGTACATGCGCATGGAGTAACTCGTCGTCATGCTGACTACAGTTTGGGACGTCATCCAGCAGGCCTCCGGCGAGCGCGTGATCGGTGCGCCGGAGCGGCCATGGATGAGTGGGCGGCAGCTCCAGGGCCTGGCCGTGGAGGTGCGTCGAACGCTGCGGCAGGCGGGCGTCGGCGCGGCAGACCGGGTGGCGATCGTGCTGCCGAACGGGCCGGAGATGGCAACGGCGTTCCTCACCGTGGCGGCCAGTTGCTGTTCCGCGCCGCTCAACCCGGCCTACAAGGCAGACGAGTTCGAGTTCTACCTGGCCGACCTGAAACCGGCCGCCATCGTGCTGGCCGCTGGCGAGGCGGGCCCGGCGGCCGCAATCGCCGCACGGCTGGCGATCCCGCTGCTGACGCTGGAGCCGCAAGCCGCCGCCGCCGGGCTGTTCCACCTGCGCAGCACGGCGGTCGCCCCCGGCGACGGCCCTGACCCCGACCACAGCGATCCCGCCCTGGTGCTGCATACTTCGGGCACCACGGCGCGGCCCAAGATCGTGCCGCTGACC
Organism: uncultured Acetobacteraceae bacterium; assembly: GCA_964246785.1. Classification (GTDB taxonomy): domain Bacteria; phylum Pseudomonadota; class Alphaproteobacteria; order Acetobacterales; family Acetobacteraceae; genus LMUY01. The sequence goes on from CAXTRX010000200.1 coordinate 2,608, forward strand.
AATCGTAACGTGACGGCGTCCGCCCAGCACATCGCAACCGCGCTTGCGCTCAGGCCGGCCGACACCTGCCTCAACATCATGCCGCTGTTCCATATCCACGGGCTGATCGCGGCGGTGACGGCCTCGCTCGCCGCGGGGGCGGCGGTCTGCTGCACGCCGGGCTTCAACGCGTTCAAGTTCGGCGAGTGGCTCGCGACGGTGCGGCCGAGCTGGTACACCGCCGTGCCGACCATGCACCAGGCGATCCTGATG
>CAXTRX010000201.1:0-2789 GCA_964246785.1 uncultured Acetobacteraceae bacterium
CCCCCGGTGGGGGGTAGCAGGGTATGGTTGCGCGTGACTGCCGCGCCGCGCGCCAGCTTGTTAATCCGGCGGTGGCGCACGGCCTGCAAGAGCGCGAACGCAACCGCGATCCCGGCGGCGGCTCCGGCCAGCGCGAGCACGGCCGATTCGGTGAAGATCTGCCGGGCGATGCGGGCGCGTCCCGCTCCGATGGCGGCGCGCAGGCTCAGCTCGCGTTGACGATGCACACCGCGGGCGAGCAGCAGACCGGCGATGTTGACGCAGCCAATAAGCAAAACGCCGAGCACCGCGAAGGAAAGGGTTTGAAGTGCCGGTCCGGTGTTGCCGAGGGTGGCTTCGGCCAAGGTGCGCAGCTTGAGACGGCGGCCCGCCTCGTCGGGGTAGGTGCGGCCCAGATCGTCGAAGACGTGCTGGATGTCGGCCTGCGCGAGAGGCACGGTCACGCCCGGCTTGAGACGCCCAACGAGTGGAAGGAAATGGCTGCCGCGCCGGTTGATTTCGGTTGCAGGGACATGAATCGGCCGGTAGAGCGCCTCCGTGACGGTCAGCGGAACTCGAAAACCCGCGGGCATCACGCCGACCACAGTGTTGGGCACGCCGTCGATGCGGATGATTGAGCCGAGAACATCTTTGCGCGCGCCGAAGCTCGACCGCCACAGCTCGTAGCTGAGGACGGCGATATCGTTGTGACCGGCGGTGTCTTCGCCCGGTTGAAAGGTGCGCCCAAGCAGCGGCTTAACGCCGAAGACATCGAAGAACTGGTCGGTGCCGCTGACGATATGGACCGGCGTAACGCTCGATCCGATCTGGAGGTTGGCCGAGCCGGACTGAAAGCCCGCCAGCGCACTGAGCGTTCCGTTCTGCCGCTTCCAATCCAGATACCGCGCCCAAGACGCGGGCTGGCCGTAGCCCTGCGGCGAGAAGGTATGGAGATCGACGATCCGGTCCGGCGCGGCGTAGGGAAGCGGACGGAGGATGGTCACGTCGACGACGCTGAAGATGGCAGCCGCGCAGCCGATCGAAAGCGCCAGCGTGGCAATGGCAACCCCCGCGAAACCGGGCGCGCGCACCATCTGCCGGAGCGCGAAGCGTATGTCTTGCACGAGGTCGTTCATGGCGGGTCTCCTTGGGTTATTCGGTGCGAAGGGCTTGCATGGGGTCGCCCGCCGCGGCGCGCGTTGCGGGAAGGAGCGTGGCGGCGAGGACGGCCACGACGAGGACGACAACGCTGCCAAGCAACAGCACGAAGGGCTTCGACTGCGGACCGGTAATCGCTGCCGCCAACAGCCTTGAGGCGGCAATACTCCCAGCAACGCCAAGCGCGATTCCGACCACCAGAATCCGCGCCGACTCGCCGAGCAGCAGCCGAAGAACGCCGCCGCGCGTCGAGCCGAGCGCCAGCCGCAGGCCGAGTTCGCGGGTGCGCTGCGCCACATCGAAGGCAACCAGCCCGTACACGCCGATGGTCACCAGCAATAGGGACAGGCCCGCAAACGCAGTGAGGAGCCCGGCGTTGAGCCGCGGCTGAGTCAGTAATCTGTCCCGCGTTCCAGCCAAGGTCGCGAAGTGGCCCGGCGAAGCCGTGGAGTCTGCTCCAGTCACAATCGCCCGGATGCGGCTTTCAAAGCCTGGATCGGACGGCGTCCCCTTCATCCGCAGCGCAAATTGCATATGCGGCCAGCCGCCCCGCTCCGGCCGATACACCTCCGGCTGCACCGGCCCATCGAGCGCGCCGCCCGTGCCATGCACGTCCCCAATCACACCCACAATCTCGCCCGCGTCCAGGATTCCGTTTGACCCCGGCGGCAATTGAAGGTCTTCGTACCAGGCGTTCAAATGTTTGCCAATCGGGTTTGTATCGGCGAAGTACTTCGCCGCCAGAGCATGGTTAATCATCAGCACCGGCTGTGCCTTCGGATCGCTGTCTCGTTGTGTAAACACGCGTCCACTTAGCAACGGAATACGCAGCGCACGAAGATATCCCGGCGTGAGGTCCCGCCCCTCGGCCACGACAGAGTCATGGTGCGGTGTAGGCACCCGCCCCGCCACGTCGAACGTGCTGCGTATGCTGAAATCTGAAAGCGGCAGCGCCGTAATCGCGCCCGCGTTCTCCACCCCCGGCATGGTTGCGAACTCCTCCTCGAGCCGCGCGTACAGCCGGTGGCTCTTCTCCATGTCCACACCCCATGGCAAGTCCACCGTAAACGTCTGCAAGTGACTCGCATCGTATCCCAGAGGCAAATTCAACAGTCGATAGAGATTCAAGATGACCGCGCTTGAAAGCGTAAGCAGCACCAGTGCCAAGGCGATCTGCGCCGCGGACAGCCCCCGGCCTAATGTTCGTGTCGCGCCCACTACGTTCCGCGACGAAATCCCAGGCTTGCCACCGGAGTGTCCCGCACTTTGGGCGATCGGCGCGGCCGCGGTGAGCAGCCCAACCACCAGCACCACCAATAGACTCACCGCCAAGACAGGCACGTCGATCCTCGGCGCATCGATCAGCAACAGTCCTGGAGGAAGCCGCAACACCCCAATCCTCAGCAGCATCGCCGCCAGTCCAACCCCGGCCAGCCCGCCCAGCAGAACCGGCGTCAACGCCTCCACCGTCAGCATCTGTCCCAGGCGCGCTCGACTGACTCCCAATGCCATCCGAACCGCCAGTTCCGGCTTGCGCGCCGCGTTCCGCGACAGCTGCAATCCCGCTATGTTGACCGCCGCCGCCAGCAGCACCAGCCCCACCGCCGCCGCCACCAGCAGCAACGCCTGTCGATACTCACAGAACAGGCTCG
>CAXTRX010000202.1:0-2756 GCA_964246785.1 uncultured Acetobacteraceae bacterium
CGGACCCGAGCTTACCGACGCTCCGCAATCCGTCGCCCCATAGGATCTTTTCCGCCGCAACGCTGGTGCTGTCCAGCGACGCCCGGCTCCAGTCCAGGTGTCCTGCGTGCTCCAGGCGCTCCAGCAGCACCCGGTGCAAGGCGGCCCAAACGCCCGCTTGCTGCCAGTCATGCAGCCGCCGCCAGCAAGTCATGCCGCTGCCGCACCCCATCTCGGCTGGCAGATACTCCCACGGCAGCCCCGTCCTGAGCACAAACAGGATGCCAGTCAGCGCCGCACGGTCCGGCACCGGCGGACGCCCTCCTTTCGGATGAGGCCTCGCAGGCGGCAGCAACGGCTCAATCACACCCCATAAATCGTCAGGCAAAAGAGGCTTGGACATGGCACCTAAATCGGTAGCAACCTACTCTGCTTCCAGGTTTTGGAGAGTTCTAACTTGAGGTAGCGATTTTTCTTTGATAGGCTTGCGGCCTGGATTTGTGGGGGCTGTGATGTCTGCGAGTGTGTTGCGTTGCAAGCGGTGTGGCGTGTCGGATTACGCCAAGAGCGGCATGGCGCGTGGGCATCAGCGCTACCGTTGCCGGAGTTGCGGCGCTCATTTCACCGACACGCCTTTGCGGGGCAAGCCGGCTTCGATGAAGGCGCTGGCGGTGCTGCTGTATGGCATGGGCGGCATGGGCTTCAGCGCCATTGGCCGCCTGCTGGGCGTGAGCGATGTGGCCGTGTTGAAGTGGGTGCGCGCGGAAGCTGCGTCGCTGCCAGAACCGGAGATTTCGGCCGCCGTGGTCACGGTGGAGGTGGACGAGATGTGGCATTACCTGAAAAAAAGTCTGCCAAGCTCTGGGTCTGGCGCGCCTGTGACCTTGATAGCCGGCGCGCCGTGGCCTGGGTTTTGGGTGGGCGTGATGATGCAACCTGCCGCAGGCTGATCGACAAGGTGGGGCTAGCTGGCAAAACCTTCGTCACCGACGAGTGGGAGGGCTATCGCCGGGTGATCCCGCCGGGCCAGTTGTTCACCGGCAAGGACCTCACCTTCCCCATCGAGCAGGACAACAGCAACGTGCGGCACTATCTCGCGCGCTTCCACCGCCGCACCAAGGTGGTGTCCAAGTGCCGCACCATGGTGGACCTGTCATTGCGCCTGCTACACCACCTGCAAAACCCAAAAACCTATGCCGCCTATGCCGAAAAGTTTAGAACTATCTTTGGTTAGAACTCTCAGGTTTTGATAGGCGCTCTAAGTGAGTTCCGGCTATGAAACGCCATGGCCAAGATTAGGACCCTACAATCGCCCCCCGATGCTCCGGCCGAAAAACCGCACCTTGTCGGCTACGCCCGCGTCAGCATGTCGGACCAGAACACGCAGCGCCAGATCGACGAGCTGATCCGGGCTGGCGTGGACGAGCGCGACATCTTCACAGACAGCGCTAGCGGCAAGACCATGAACCGCCCAGGATGGCGAGCCTGCTGGCGCGACATGCAGGAAGGCGATGTTCTAGTGGTGCTGGCGATCGACCGACTGGGTCGGAACCTCGTCCAGATCATCATGACCGTGGAGGAAATGCGGAAGCGCGGCATCGGGCTCAAAGTGTTGAATGGGGATATAGACACCACTACGGCCACCGGGCGGATGCTTTTAGGGTTGTTCGCCACCTTGGCGCAGTGGGAGCGTGAACTGATCGTAGAACGATCACAGCACGGTTTGGACAAGGCGCGCGCCCGCGGAGTGATTGGCGGCCGTCCGCCCAAGATCAGCGCGGACATGATCGAGGACGCGCTCCGGCGCCGCAAGGCAGGCGAAGAACTCGGTGACATCGCAGCCAGCTTCGGCGTGCACCGGAACAGCCTTTACAAGAGGCTGGAAGCGAGGCGGAAAGCGATCAGGGCCGAGGAGAACCAAAGTGACCGACGTTCCTAAAACCGCTGGCCGATCGGAGACTGAGGCGGAAATCTACAAGGATGTCGGCAAGTGGAAATGGCCCTACGTGGACGCGCCGCGGCCAGCCCGGCGCCGGCCGCCTGGCACAGAGCCAGCCTCTGCACCGCCCAGCCCCAGGCCGCTGCCGATCAAGAGCGGGGAGGCTGCCGATGCGGAATGAGAAAACCGCGATGTGGTCCCTATCGCCCCGGTCAGCGTAAGTAGTTGAGGTCTCATGACCGAAGACGCGGGTTGATGTTTGGCCTGGCGCTGCTTGTGGTGCCAGCTGCTGTCCTGGCCCAACCGCTTGCCTGCCCACAGTTCTTCCCCGGCGGTCAGCCGCCCGCCCTAGCCAACCTGCGGCTGGCGCAGCGCACCACCCTGCTGTGCAACGACGCCTACGCGGCGCTCGCCTCCGGCGTCACCCACGGCCCGATCTGGTCGGCTGAACACCCCACCGCGGCCAGCCTCGACGCCGCCCGGGAGACGCCGCGCCAGGGTGAGTTCCACGCCGAGGAGCGCCTGCCATCGGCCGACCAAGCGCAGCTGGAGGACTACCGCCGCTCCGGCTACGACCGCGGCCACATGGCGCCCAGCGGCGACATGCCGGACGAGCAGGCCCAGCAGCAGAGCTTCTCGCTGGCCAACATGGTGCCCCAGAAGCCCGAGCTGAACCGCGGCATTTGGGCCGGGGTGGAGGGCGCGGTGCGCCACCTCGCCGCCCGCGAGGGCGAGCTATTCCTGGTCACCGGCCCGGCCTTCCAGGGCCGGCAGGTGCAGTCGATCGGTCCGGACGGCGTGCTAGTGCCGTCCTCGACCTGGAAGGCCGTCTATGACC
>CAXTRX010000203.1:0-2733 GCA_964246785.1 uncultured Acetobacteraceae bacterium
CCCGCGATGCGGGCGGCCTGGCCGGGGGCGGTGAACTCCTCGCCAGGCCCGACCGCGATGTCCCGGGCGCGGGCGGGGGCGGTCGCCAGGGCCAGCGCGAGCAGGGCGCGGTAGCCGATCCTGCCGATTCCGGCTATCGCTGCGGCACGCTTGGGAGGGTTTCGCATGGCATACCGTTGGGTCTTGGCCGCCTTGGCGCTGGCGGCGCACCCGGCCGCCGCCCGCACGCTGGAGGTCGGCCCCGGCAAGGCGTATGCCCAGCCCTCCCAGGCAGCCGCGGCGGCGCAGGACGGCGACCGCATCCTGATCGCCAACGGCGAGTATTTCGACTGCGCGACGCTGCCGCAGAACAACCTGACCATCGAGGGCGCCTCCGAAGCCGGCGCCGTTCTCACCGACAAGGCGTGCGGCGGCAAGGCGTCTCTGGTGATTCAGGGAGCCGGCGTCACGGTGCGCAGCCTGACGCTGACCCGCATCCGCGTGCCGGACGGCAACGGGGCCGGCATCCGCGCGGAGGGCAAGGGGCTGACGGTCGATCACGTGCGCTTCGTCAACAACCAGGACGGCATCCTGGCCGGCGACAGCCCCGGCAGCGCCATCGTGGTGCGCAACAGCGAGTTCACCCGCAACGGCGCCTGCGAGCACAGTTGCGCGCACGGTATCTACGTGGGCCAGATCGCGCTGCTGCGGGTGGAAGGCTGCACCTTCCGCGACACGCGCGAGGCACACGACATCAAGTCCCGCGCCGCGCGGACCGAGGTGGTGGGCAACGACATCGCCGACGGCCCCGAGGGCACGGCGAGCTACGAGGTGGACGTCCCGAACGGCGGCAGCGTGGTGGTGAGCGGCAACCAGATCGAGAAGGGCCCGAAGGCGGGCAACCACACTGCGGTCATCATGATCGGCGAGGAGGGCATCACCCAGCCGACCCGCGAGATCACGGTGGAGGGCAACACGGTGCGCAACGACGGCAATTACCCCACGGTGCTGGTGTTCAACGGCACGGCGACGGAGGCGCAGGTGAAGGGGAACCACCTGGCGGGGCAGGTGACGGCGCTGCATGGGGACGGGACGGCGGGGTAATGGGCGGGTTTGCGATGCTGTCTGCGTCCTGTCATTGCGACGCAGTCCATATCGAGTTGGAGGCGTTGCCGACTTACCTCGACGAATGCGGCTGCTCCATTTGCCGGTGCTATGGCGCTTTGTGGGTCCATTGTCGACCTGATCAGGTGCACTTCTTGTGCGAGGCTAGCGCAACCCAAGGCTACCTCTGTGACGACGGAACCTTGGAATACTACAGGTGCCGAGTTTGCGGGTGCGTCACTCACTGGATGAGTGCAGATGAACGTGCATCGCAGATGGGAGTAAGCGCCCGTTTGCTCGATCCGTCTGATATCGCCGGCATTCCGATTCGGCGGTCCAATGTGCCGCCTTGAGCCCAAAAAGACTGTTTCGGCGCAAGCGGATTCTTCACAGAGGCCTCATAGACGCTGACGGCCATGTGCAAACGCGGAGCCGCTGAATGCCGTTGCCGACCTTGAAGTCAGCCAATGCTGCCACCGGACCGCTCGCGCTGCTCCGTTTCCGCCGGCTTTGGCTCTTGACTCCGGTTAGCCAGGTCGTGGTCATCACCGTGCTCTATGTCCTGACCACCCTGCTGTTCGCGAAGCAGTTTCGCCAGACTGGAAGCATGGACGGTTATCCTCCGGACGTCTGGATCCTGTTTGTTCCGATCACTGAGGAAATCCTTTTCCGGGGCTTTATCCTCGGCGCCCTTGAGCAGGCGTATGGACCAATTCGGGCGCTTGTGGGCTCATCGGCTTTGTTCGGCCTGTGGCATCTGAAGAATACGTTCTGGATGACGCCTTCCGACCTGGAGACACAGATGCTCTATACTGGCTTCGTGTTCGGCCCGGTCATGGCGCTGATCACGCTGCGGCTTCGCACGCTCTGGCTTTGCGTGATCCTGCATTATCTCAATAATCTCCCGCCAGGGTTATGGCTCCTGCTGACCGGACAATGATTTGAGAGTTTTAACTGCTCTGTTGAAACCCTGGCTGGTTTTTGCAAGCGGCATGAGGTTGTGGGTGAGGACACGCAGCACGAGTTCGTTTTGCTGGGCTTTGTTGCTGCGGGCGGTCAGGGCGGAGCCTGGGCGGCGCTTGTGCTGGCTGAAGGCGCTCTCGACATGCCAGCGTTGGTGACAGGTTTTGGCGGGGAAGTTTTTCCAAGTTGCCCGGCGATAGGGTGTTTTGGGTGGATTGCCGCCGGTGTTGCGAGGGTCGAGCGCGACGATCGTTTGGCGCAGGCCCAGTTCTTCCCGGCAAAGGCGATGGTTGTGCTCGGCATCATATCCCGCGTCGGCCAGAGCTGCTTTAAAGGCGACCAAGCCCGCAGCTTGCCGCATGGCTGGGATAGAGTCGGGCGAGTCCTGGCTTGGCCCTACGCCTGGCACAGCGCCCACGATCAGGTGGGAGGCCGTGTGCACAACGGCGTTGAGCTTCGGCCAGGCCCGCTGTCGGTGTCCCGCCCCATCGCGCCGCAGCCCGAAATGGGCGCTCACATGGCGGGTCAATCCCATTGCGTCCACGGCGGCAATCGGGGATGCGGTTGTCAGGCCCATGGCCTGGGCACGCTCGATCAGCGCGGCCTGAGCCCAGCGGAACGTCCCCCTTTTCTGGGATTGCCCTGCTTTTGTGGACACTCTGAAGCTTTCACCAGAGGTATTCCTGA
>CAXTRX010000204.1:0-2714 GCA_964246785.1 uncultured Acetobacteraceae bacterium
CTTCTGGGCAATCTATAAGGAACGCTTTTCATGCAACGCGAACAACTGACCGAAAAACTGCTAGATCTGAAACGCGAGCATGGCTGGAGCTGGAAACATATCAGCGCGGAAATTGGCGGCCTGTCGCCGGTTTTGATCGTGGCTGCGTGCCTGGGCCAGATGCGGCTGCCGCATGCGCAGGCGGCGCGCGCCGGCGTTCTGTTTGGCCTCAGTGAGGCCGAAATGAGGATGTTGAGTGAGGCGCCGATGCGTGGCATGCCCATGCCGCCCACCGACCCGCTGATCTACCGCTTCTACGAGCTGGTCATGGTTTATGGGTCAACCTGGAAGGAGTTGATCCAGGAGGAATTCGGCGATGGCATCATGTCGGCGATTGATTTTGACATGAGGATGGAACGACGGGCCGACCCGAAGGGCGATAGGGTGCAGATGACCATGCACGGTAAATTCCTGCCATACCGCTATTTTGGCGCGGAGCCGGGTACGCCGGAGTTCGGCTATGCGGAAAACCGTGATGAAACGGCATGATTGCAGCCCAAAGAGCCATTCCTCGCCGACAGGCCAGGGGCGCTATGCAGGATCACCTAGGAAAGCGTGATGCCTTTGGCGCTGAACCGGCTCATTCTCTATGCGCGGGATGTTGAGCAAACTGCGGCGTTTTACGCAAGACACTTTGGTTTTAGGGTGCTGCGTTTAGAGGGTGACCGCATCACCGAGTTGGTGGCCGTCAATGGTGGTGCAAACATCATGGTCCACGCCGCCGCGAAGAGCGCCAAGACCGGCCAGGTCACAGTAAAACTTGTGTTTGACGTCGAGGACGTATCGGGGTTTCGCGAGAAAAGTGCGCGCGACGGGCTCGTGTTCGGGGCTGAGCATGCCGCTGATGGGTATTCCTTCGCGAACGCCAAGGACCCTTGCGGCAACAACATTCAGGTTTCAAGCCGCGCATTTCGCAAGGCGGAACAGGCGGCGCCCGCGCGTCGTCAGACCACGCGCGTGGATGGGACGCAGGAGAAATCAAGCGGGTGACGTTCGGGGGTCCTCAGCATGGCGTCCTCCTCTAAGCTGATCATGCCCCGCACACAAAGCTACTGACAGGCTCCAATTACCGGGGAACGCACTCTACTCTCAACGCGGAAGATGGGTTCGAACGACCATAGGTGCATAAAGGAATGATGCCGGTCTGAAGCATCTTTTCCATCGCATCCACACTGGCTCGCCGGGCATCGATGTCTGCCTGCAAACCGTGATTGAGGTCACTATTGCCCGCGGCGATACCGTCGCGCCGTTTAGTGTCTGACCGAAAATTAAGGTGAGTGATTTCAGTGGCTTGTGATTCTCTGTTGGTTGCGAAGACAACGGAGGACCGGATGGCCTGGACTGAAACCACTCGACGCCAGCATGACAGGAGCGGGCTGCGCTATGCAAGCGACAGCACCGACGAGGAGTGGCAGATCATCGCGCCGTTTCTGGCCCGGAGCAGCGCGGTCGGGCGTCCGCCCACGCACAGCGCGCGCGTCATCTGGGACAGCATCCAATATCAGGCGGCAACAGGCTGCCAATGGCGCATGCTGCCCAAGGACTTTCCGCCTTTCACGACCATCCAGCACCATTTCTATCGCTGGCGCGACAACGGGCTTCTGTTTGTGATCAACGAGGCGCTTGTGGCGGCAAGCCGCCTGATCGAAGGGCGAGCCGCCACGCCGACGGCGGCGATCATCGACAGCCAGTCGGTCAAGACGACTGAAGGCGGCGGCCCCGCCGGATATGACGCTGGCAAGAAGGTCAAAGGCCGCAAGCGCCACATCCTCACCGATATGCGGGGCAATGTGCTGGACGCGATGGTGCACAAGGCCGACATCCAGGACCGCGATGGCGCGCCTGCCCTCATCGAGAGCGCCCGGGAAAGCTATCCGAGCCTGACCAGGCTTTTCGCCGATGGCGGCTATGCCGGCGAGAAACTGGCAAGTGCGGTGGCGCATATCGAGGGCCTTGCGATCGAAATCGTCAGACGCGCTGACAGCATGGCGGGCTTCGTTGTTTTGCCCAAACGCTGGGTGGTGGAGCGTACCTTCGCATGGCTCAACCGCTGCCGCCGCCTGGCCAAAGACTGGGAAGCCACCATCGCCTCATCCGAAGCGTGGCTGCTCATTGCATCAATCCGCCGGAGTGTCAGGTTTGTCGCTCGCTGGTCTTGAAGCGAATTATGAGTCAGACTCTTAGGGATTTCCGCTCGCAGCCTTGGCAAGAGATACGCCGCGTAATACTGCGCAAACTTGAGGTCTGCCTGAACCAGACGATGACTCTTGAACTCGTAAACATCATACACGATAGGGACCGCACGTGCCCCCTCGTAGGGGCCTAAACGGCGAGGCAGAAGAAGCTCAAGGCCGCGATGCCCATCAATCTGCACAAGCAGGTCGTCGATGGCAGGCACGTCCATGCCGCCACCGTTGGACGCTTCGCTGAAGACGAATTTATCCGTCGATTTGCCAACGATCAGGACAGTTGGATAGAACCCTCGCCCGCTGCCATCTCCGAGGGAGGCGACTAACTCCAAGGACCCATCCGCGTCCAGGTCCACAAAAGCATAGTCGGCGATACTAATCCTGGTAAGATCGTCGTGCGGTAAAATATCACGGAGAAATTCCTCTACTGCCCCTGTATCTTTGAAGGTCTTGAGAAGAGCTTCCTTCGTGTGGACTGTCCAGGAC
>CAXTRX010000205.1:0-2655 GCA_964246785.1 uncultured Acetobacteraceae bacterium
CGCCACCTGCCGGCGAAACCCCGCTTGGGTCGCTGCGTGGTGGTGGGCGGCGGCGCCGCCGGGCTGCTCGCGGCGCTTCGGGCTGGCTCGCTCGCCGACCGGGGCGATCCAGGCCGGATCGTTCTGGCCGGCAGCGCCGTGATGGTGCTAGCGGCCGCATTGATCCTTCCGGTCGGTTACGCTCTGACGGCCGGTCCGCTCCAAACCCTGTGTTTGCTGGCCGGAATGGCGAGTGTGGACGCCGGGTTGCAGGTGGCGCTGGTTGCCAATCAAGCCCGCGCGCAGGCCGTTCTGCCTGAGCTGCGCAGCCGCTGCGCCGCTCTGCTGACAGTTGCCGGCTCGCTTGGCGGGGGCATTGGCGGCGGTGCGGCTTACTGGCTGTATGGTCAAGTTGGCTGGGGTGCGGCCTTGGGGCTTGTGGCTGGCGTGGCAGGCCTTGGGGCCGCGCTGTCATTGTGCCCGGTGGCACCCCGGAGCGATAAATCAGTGCAAAACTCACGTTTCATATCATAGTAATTCTTGGGACGATCAAAAGAACATACTAGAGTGACTTTAAGCAAGCGGCCAATTTATCTGAAGGGCTTGCTTGCCTGTTGAAGTATCTGCGTCTGTATTACAGCGCTATACAGAACGGTTTTACCGCAACCTCCTATTAGGAACCTAGCAATGAACGAGATCAACCAACGCGTTGCCGCAAACATGGACCTGAGCGCCCCGGCCCCTGCTTTCCCGCCTCTGCCTGTTATGGATGAGGGTCGCGTTCGCCTAGGCGGTCAGGCCCCAATGTTCCTGCCCACCGACATCGCCGACGCCGGCGACGTGGCTTTGGGCGGGCAGGCGCCGATGTTCATTCCCGACACCATCGCCGATGCCGGCCTCGTGCGCCTCGGCGGCCAAAGCCCGACCTTCTAGAGCAGATTCCGATCAGACAAAATCGTCTGATCGGGTAAAGATGCTCGCAAAACAACGAGCTGGAGCTTATGGAGTGAACGCGATATGCTCCAGAGCGGCCCGAGTGTGACCATAACCGGTCACCCCGCGCTGGACTTTTGTTGTGTCGAGCATGTTCAGCGCATGACTGGCTCCAGTCAGAGCCGATCTGCTCCAAATGCTGCCCCTCTTCTTCTGTTATCCAACGAGAGGCGGCTCGATTAACCAACACCTATTTAAGCGCGTGACGGGGGAGGAGGTGTCCTCCCCCGATATTCTTGCACTCGACTGGGAGGGACAACCATGACAGCGCCGGCGCCGCCCACTGTGCAGTTCTTCCGCCTGGTTGAAACCGCACGCCTGCCCCAACGCGCCGACCGGGCCGCCGGCGGCACCTTGCCGACCCGCGCCTTTCGCTATTGCGAGGCCGCCACGACCGCCGCCGCATTAGGCTGGTATGTTTTCCCGCCCATCGGCTTCCGGCTGTATTGGACCGGAGACGAAGTATTTTGGACCTATACGGGCGCCGCCTCCTGGTACCCGCTTGGAGCTGCCCAGTTTCCTGGGTTGCGCGAGCGCTTCGACCATCACGCTCCGCCGAGCGTGCAGCGTTATTCGCCCACCTTCCTCGGCGCGCTGCCCGAACCCGGTATCGTGCAAGTCTGGTCCGGGCTGATCGCCAAGACCAAGCCGGGCTGGAGCCTGCTGGCTCGCGGACCCGCCAACCTGCCGCGCTCGGTCGGCTATGACGTGTTCGAAGGCGTGGTCGAGGCGGACGAGTGGTTCGGGCCGCTGTTCATCAACATCCGCCTCACCCAAACTGGCACACCGGTCGAGTTCGATCCCAACCTGCCGCTGTTTCAAGTCCAGCCGCTCCTGCGCGAGGCCTACAGCGACACCACGCTGAACGACGTGGCCGTCGGCACTCTGGAGACGATGCAAGCCTCTGACTGGGCGGCCTATCACCGCACCGTGGTCGCCCCAAGCCAAACCCGCTGCCCCCACGGCGCAAATGCCTCAGCGGTTCGCAAGCGACGCCACGCCGAAGCGCGGCCAGGAACGGCGTAATTGCCCAGCAAGCTGCGCCACCGGAACGGACCAGTCGCCTGGTGCCGCCTGCCGGTACAGGGTCGCAGTGCGATACCAGGGCGTCCTCACCCCCAGGCCCCAGCGCCAATCCGCCGTCGCCCTCAACAGCACATGCACCGGCCGGCCCAACGCGCCGGCAAGATGGGCCACCATCGTGTCCACCGTCACCACGCAATCCAGCGAAGCAATCACGGCCGCGGTGTCGCTGACGTCGGCATCCCGGCCTAATGGCGTGGGCAAGTCCGCTGGCTCCCGCTGCAGGCTGATCGTGCCCGGCGGCAATGCCGGCTGTATGAGCGCAAGCGGCACCGAGCGCGACGGATCCCATCCCCCTGCCTGCCAGCAGAGGCCTGCCTGCCAGCGCCCACGGGCGCTACCACGTGCCGCAAGGTAGGCCGCCGCGTCCGGCACGGCGCGCAGCGCATGCTGCAATTCCATGATCTCGATATCGGTTTCGGCTGGAATTGGTGCCGCCACGTCGAACGGCACCAGCCGGTCCACCCCCGTCATGCCTTGCATCAATTGCAGCAGTTCCGGCTGCACCTCCAGCGTCACGCTGCTGGCAATGGCTCGCAGCGCTGGCAGGAATCGCGCGAACTGTAACGTGTCGCCAAGCCCGTGATAGCAGCGCACCAC
>CAXTRX010000206.1:0-2654 GCA_964246785.1 uncultured Acetobacteraceae bacterium
GCCGGCCGGGCCGGTCGGCAAGTTCCTGGTCACGCAGATGGCGGCGGTTGCCGAGCTGGAAGCGGGGTTAATCAGCCAGCGCACGCGCGCGGCTTTGGCCGTCGCTAAGACGCGGGGTGTCCGCCTCGGCAACCCCTCCCCTATTCCTGCGACGGCAGAGATGGCGGCGGCAGCCCGGCAGGCGCGCAGCCGCCAGGTGGCGTCGCGAGCAGCGGACGTGCTGGCCGTAGTGCGTCAGGTGCAGGCCGAAGGTGCAGGCAGCCTTCGCGCCATCGCGGCGGAGCTGCATGCGCACGGCGTGCGAACGCCGATGGGCAAGGAGCAGTGGTCGCCGGGACAGGTGCGGCGATTGTTGGCGCGAGCGGAATCACCGACGGCAACTCGCTAGAAGCGAATCGAGGTGTCTGCTAGACGACACGTCACCTAATCGGCACCCAGACGTGTCGACAATTAGAGGTGTCGAGATGCTGACATTGGCCATGATCGCGCAGAAGGGAGGCACCGGTAAGACCACGCTGGCTTTGTCGCTTGCCGTCGTGGCCGAAGCGGCTGGCCGAAGCGTTTTGGTGATCGACCTCGATCCTCAGGCGAGCGCCTGCAAGTGGGGTGACCGTCGTGCGCGAGACGTGCCGGCAGTGATGGATGCTCAGCCCGCGCGTCTGGCCGCAGCCCTGGCAAAAGCCGAGCAGGCCGGGGTCGATATCGCCATCGTTGATACGCCGGCTCGCGTTGAGCAGGCGGCGGCCGAGGCTGCCAAGGCAGCCGACCTAGTTTTGATCCCTTGCAAGCCGTCCATTCTCGACCTGGAGACACTTCGGGCAACGGCGGAGCTTGTCCACGGGCGAGCTAGACGCCCCCCGTTGGTGATCTTGAATGCGGTTCCCGCCCAAGGAACGAGGCACGAGCAGGCCGCCGAGGCGATTGGCGCGATGGGCCTCATGGTTTGCACGGCTCAGATCGGCCAGAGGGTCGCCTTCGAGTACGCGGCACAGGCGGGGCTTACAGTCACCGAGTACGAACCGGATGGTAGGGCCGCGTCAGATATTAGACACCTCTACACTGCGATATGTCAGATTGTCGACATGCCGATAAAGGAGATGACGCGATGAGCAAGCGGCCGAATTTAGCGGCTGTTGCCGCCGCCGCCGGCAGTACCCGCCGGTCCGAGGCATCGTCGTTTTCGTCTACAGAGGCCGTACTGGAAGTGTCAGGGCGCACGGCAAAGACCCGCATGGGTACGAAGCAAATCGCTGCCCACTTCCCTGAGGATGTGGCGTGGCAGCTTCGCGGCTTAGCGGTCGAGCGCAAGACAACCGTTCAAAATCTGATGGCTGAGGCGTTGAACGATTTGTTCGCCAAACACGGAAAGCCCGAGGTGGCGCCGGTCGAGCGCGAGCGCCGGGCTTCCTGATGGAGGACGACACTCCCCTAACTGGCAATGGCGAAGTCCTAGACCTGTTTGGACAGATGCGGCCACTGCCCCCGACTACGCGGCGGGTGGTGACCGCAGGAGCCACCATCATGCAAGAGGCCCCTGACCGGGCCGACTTTCTGCATGCGATCCTTTGTCAGGTTGGCATGCCTCGGAAAGCCACGCCTGGCCGCGTTTTCGAGCGGTCCAGCGGCGGTGCCAGCATGATGCTGGAAGCGGGCAAGCTCTGGACAGGGCGGACCTGGCGAGAGGTTCCACTGCCCTACGGCACGCGCCCCCGTTTAGTCATGGTGCATGTCTCCAGCGAGGCCGTCCGGACACGGAGCCGGGAAATCCACATCGGCGATAGCATGAAGGATTTTCTGATCGCTCTCGGAATCGACACCAATGGCGGCCCGCGCGGCGGCTACACGATGTTTAAACGTCAGATGGAGGCCCTTGCCGCCAGTCGGTTGACCCTTGGCTTTACGGGTGGCGGTAGGGCCGTCACTTTGGACGCCAAGCCAATCAGCCGGTTTGAAGCGTGGCTGCATCCAAGCGGCGAGCAGCGCCCGCTATGGCCGGGTTTGCTGGAACTCAGCCAAGAATTTTTCGACACGCTGGCTGCCCATGCGGTGCCGCTCGATCACCGTGCCTTAGGGGCGTTGAAGCACTCCGCCTTGTCGCTCGATCTTTACACCTGGCTTGCCCATCGGCTTTGCCGGGTTCGTAAGCCGGGAGGCGTCAAGCTGAGCTGGGAGAACCTTCGGGAACAGTTCGGGCAGGAATATGCAGACCCAAAGAACTTCAAGAAGGAGTTCCGTCAGGCCATCCGGCCGGCGCTGGCCGTCTATCCCGATGCCCGTGTTGAAGAAGTAGCCGGCGGTATCCTTCTTCGTCCCTCACAACCACCAATGCCAAAGACGCAAGTTTCTGTTTTAGCTTAGGTTTCAGCCATCAACGCTGAATCGCCACCCCTACCCTTGGTTACGGGAGGAAACGGGTCGCCGGCATGTCATTTCAGGCCGTTAGATTGTGGATCGGGAGAGTTATCCACGCTGAATCGCCACCCCGTTCAACGCTGAATCGCCACCCCCTCGACTCGGATTCCAACGCTGAATCGCCACCCCCTAAAACCTATAGACTCTTACCAATAGTTTTTTACCTGTAGTTGGAGCAGCTCATTCTGTGGATAACTCGCGGTGGCCCCGAGGAAGGGGCCCGAAAACGACGTAACCAACCC
>CAXTRX010000207.1:0-2652 GCA_964246785.1 uncultured Acetobacteraceae bacterium
GTCGTTGACGCAGGCCGCCTGGTTAAGCGAGGTGGCTTATTCGGCGGAGGCTGCTGCTGATATCGCCGCGATTTACCAGAACGAATTGGGCCGGGCCGTCGATGCAGGGAGCCTGCCGAACATTCAGAACTATCTGAGTGTGGGCGGAACCATGGCGCTGGAGCGCAGCGCGGTCGCCTATTCTCAAGAAGCCGCAAATGCCATGAATGCGCGGTGGCGCGGTGAGGCGGGGTTATCGATTGACCCCGGGAGCCTGTCTTACTGGCAGCAGCAGTTTGCGGCGGGCTATACATTGGCGAGTCTGGAAGGCGCGTTGGCGTGGCTCTACGCGCCCACGGTGACTGCCATCAACAACGTTTATGAAAACGTGCTGGGGCGTCCGGTCGATCCGGCGTCTTTGGCGGCGACCCAAGCCAATTTTGCTGCGGGTGGGACGCTCCAGCAGCTGCAAGGATCAATCGCTAATTCCCAAGAAGCCCTAGGTGACATCAGCACACTTTGGACGAGCATTGCCGGAACGACTATCGCTACTTCGACGACTGCGCTTACGACGATTACGCTTGCAAGCACGGGTGACATTGCCGCTGCAACAACTCTGATCCAGTCAACGGCAGCCCAAAGCGCCTTACAAGTTGATGCGATCCAAACAACGGGACGTAATGAGACACAAGCTCAACTTACCTCCGAGACCTCAACAATTTTGGCTAACCTTCGCAGTTCTCCCAATGCTACATGGGCTAGGGTCCGGACCCATAAACATCTTGGTGCGACGCGTGGTTCTGTGATTCCTCGTTCCCCGTTGGGGAGATGGTGATGGCGGAAAGCTTTTGGCTGAGCGACACGCAGTGGAAGCGGCTTGCGCCACTGCTGCCGAACAAGCCGCGCGGGGTGGCGCGTGTTGATGACCGGCGAGTGATCAGCGGCATCATCGTGGCGCTGCAGTCGGGCGGGCGCTGGATCGACGTTCCGACCGAGTATGGCCCGCGCAAGACGCTCTATAATCGCTTCGTGCGCTGGTCGGCCCAAGGTGTCTGGCAGACCGTGTTCGAGGCGCTGGCCGCTGCGGGTGGGCCACCCGCCACCGTGCTGCTCGACAGCACCCACATCAAGGCACACCGCTGTGCCGCCGGTGGAAAAGGGGGTTCAAAGCCCAAGCACTCGGCGTCAGCCGTGGTGGACGCACGACCAAAATCCACGCCCTGAGCGACGGCCTTGGACGCCCGCTGGCCTTCGTGCTGACCGGCGGCCAAGCGGCCGATTGCCGTGCCGCCGAGGGCCTGTTGCATAGGCTTGCCCCGTCTACCCTGGTCATGGCCGACCGGGCCTATGATACCAACACCATCCGCAAGCAGATCGAGGATCAGGGTGCCGTCCCGAACATCCCGCCCAAGCGCACCCGGCTATGGAAGAGTTGCTTCAGCCCCGTGCTCTACCGCGACCGCAATGCCATCGAGCGCATGTTTTGCAGGCTGAAGGACTATCGCCGCATCGCAACCCGCTACGACAAGCTCGCAGCTAACTTCCTCAGCGCCGTCTACCTCGCCGCCGCCGTCAGCTACTGGTTATGAGTCCGGACCCTAGAGCAAGCACCTCTACGCTGCCGGCGAGCAGCAACGCAGGTGTTCCTCGCCACGCGCTTTGGCCGCGACGAATGGCCCAGCAGTAAGGTCAACCATTCTGCAGCCCATCGAACGCCCCGCCCTCGTAGATGGCGTCCACGGGGATCGCGATGCCGATCTCCGGCAGGTGCAGCGTATCGCCTTCCGCAAAACCGGATGCGTGGAACGGTTCGCCCCCGCGGCCGCGGGACAGCAGGGTGATGGCCGCCTGGTCTGGCTCCACAATCACATAGCGGCGAATGCTGGCGACCGCCCCGTATTCCCGCAGCTTCGTCACCCGGTCCAGGCGGACGGAGGACGGGCTGAGCACCTCAAACACGATCACCGGGTCTGGAACCAGCCGGTCCAGGCCGCTGAAGCGGGTGCAGGTCACCACGGCGTCCGGGTAGCGGACGACATCGCCCATCGTCGCCACGCCGGCATCGGGCCCGAAGGGTCTGCAGGGCCGGCTGGCCAGGCGATTGCCGAGCTGGCGGATAAGGTTGCCGGTCAGCAGGCTGTGGCGAAGGTTGCCGCCGGTCATGGCGACGGGCTGGGAGCCGTCGAACTCGAAGCGCCCGTCCTGGGTCTGTGCCCAGTCGAAGAACGTCTCTCGGGTCATGGGCCTTTGCAGCGCGACGGTCATGCCGGACTCCGTAGCATAGACCGCTATCGCACGTCGCTTACGATCCGCGGACGGCTGGCGTTGCATAAGGACGCTGAACCGGGATTTCTGCCGCGGTGGCGCGCCTGGTCTTCGCCCCGGACCCTCAGAGCATCACGCCGCTGCATTCGCCTTGGCCACGTCCACCCTCGTCTCCGAGAACGTCGGTGCGTTGCCGTAATCGCCGTAAGCGGGCGCGTTGATCGCATTGACCGTGCGTGGCGAGCGGCCCGGGCCGCTCCAATAGCCCATCGGGGCCGTCACCACGCCCGCCATCGCCTCGTCCGACACCTCGGCCACCGCCTCGAACGCGCCGTGTTCGTTGAACACGCTTACCCGGTCGCCGGCCTGGATTCCCCGCGCTGCCGCATCGCTGCTTTGGATGACCAC
>CAXTRX010000208.1:0-2598 GCA_964246785.1 uncultured Acetobacteraceae bacterium
ATCAAGGCACGCATCAGCCTGCCAGCACGCAAAGCCACCCCGCCGCGCCAAGAGAGCCTGCCCTTGCCCGAGGAGGGCCAATGGCGAACCCCGCCGCTCTCGCTGCTCAAGGCACCGCCGCCGCGCGCCGCCAGCGGGCCCCGCGAGGAAGCGCTGCCGGCGAACGCCCGCCTGCTGGAGTCCGTGCTCGATGAATACGGCGTCCAAGGCACCATCCGCGACATCCGGCCCGGACCCGTGGTCACTCTCTATGAGCTCGAGCCCGCTCCCGGCATCCGCTCTGCCCGCGTCATCGGCCTGGCTGATGACGTTGCCCGCTCGCTCTCCGTCACCGCCGTGCGCATCGCGACCGTCCCCGGCCGGAACGTGATCGGCATCGAGGTCCCGAACGCCAAGCGGGAGACGGTGTTCCTGTCCGAACTGCTGGGCGCCGACGCCTACGCCAAGCACCCTGCCCGGCTCGCCCTGGCCCTCGGCAAGGATATCGGCGGCGAGCCCGTGCTGGCCGATCTCGCCCGCATGCCGCACCTTCTCGTTGCCGGCACCACCGGGTCGGGCAAATCGGTCGGCATCAACGCCATGATCTTGAGCCTGCTCTACCGGCTCAGCCCCGACCAGTGCCGCATGATCCTGATCGACCCCAAGATGCTGGAGCTTTCGGTCTATGACGGCATCCCGCACCTGATGGCGCCCGTCGTGACCGAGCCCGCCAAGGCCGTCACCGCGCTGAAATGGACCGTGCGCGAGATGGAGCGCCGCTACCGCAACATGAGCCAGTTGGGCGTGCGCAACGTGGCCGGCTACAACGAGCGCGTCGAGGAGGCCACCGCGCGCGGCGAGACGGTGACCCGGCGTGTGCAAACCGGCTTCGATGCCGAGACCGGCAAGCCGATCTTCGAGGAACACGCGCTCACGCTGGAAAAGCTGCCATTCCTGGTGGTGGTGATCGACGAGATGGCCGACCTCATGATGGTCGCCGGCAAGGAAATCGAGGCCGCCGTGCAGCGCCTGGCGCAAATGGCCCGGGCCGCCGGCATCCACGTCATCATGGCAACCCAGCGCCCGTCGGTGGACGTCATCACCGGCACCATCAAGGCCAACTTCCCCACCCGCATCTCCTTCACCGTGATCAGCAAGTTCGACAGCCGCACCATCCTGGGCGAGCAGGGCGCCGAACAGCTCCTCGGCCAAGGCGACATGCTGTACATGCAGGGCGGCGGCCGCATCGGCCGCGTGCATGGCCCGTTCGTCACCGACCGCGAGGTGGAGGATGTGGTGGCCTTCCTGCGCGAACAGGGTGACCCGGCCTATCTCGACGACGTGACCGAAGCCCGCGACGACGGCGACGAAAGCCCTGTACTGACTGGGATTGCCGGTGCGGGCGACAGCGACAAGAGCCTGTTCGACCAGGCCGTGGCCGTGGTGGCGCGCGAGGGCAAGGCCAGCACGTCCTTCATCCAGCGCCATCTCTCCATCGGCTACAACCGGGCCGCCAAGCTGATTGAGCAGATGGAGCGCGAGGGGATCATCACGCCCGCCAACCACGTCGGCAAACGCGAAATCCTGGTCCGCCGCACCAACGATGACGACTAAGGAGGGCCCAGCAATGGACTTCACCATCGGCTGCACCTTGTCCTACTCCGTGAGCGTCCTCACGCCGTTCGTGTTCAACCTGGAGGCCGCGCAATTCCCGCGTCAGCGCATCCGCTCCGAGCAGCTCACCACCACGCCTGCGCTGGCCGAGCCTGATCGCTTCCTTCAGCCCGAGAGCAGCAACCGCGTGCTGCGCTACCTTGTTCCGCCCGGCCAGTTCACCATCGACTACAAGGCAGACGTCATGCTCGACCCGCTGATCGTCGATCCCACGGGAGTGACCGAGATTGCTGCCGGGTCGCTGCCGCTTGAGGTGCTGACCTACCTGAACGCCAGCCGCTACTGCCAGTCCGACCGTCTCAGCCGCTTCGCCAACCGCCAGTTCGGCGGCGAACCGGCCGGGCACCAACGGGTGACGGCCATCTGCAACTGGATCCGCGACAATGTGGACTACCAAGCCGGCACATCGGATGCGTTGACCAGCGCCTACGACACCTTGGGAGACCGGGCGGGTGTCTGCCGGGACTTTGCCCACCTGGCGATTGCGCTATGCCGGGCCGTCGGTGTTCCCGCCCGGTATATCAGCGCCTATGCCTGGCTGCTCGACCCGCCCGACTTCCACGCCGTGTTCGAAGCCTATCTCCATGGACCCGGCGGCGGCGCCTGGTACTTGTTCGATCCAACGCGCATGGCGGCGCTGGATGGCCTGGTGCGTATCGGCGCTGGCCGCGATGCAGCCGACGTCGCGTTCTGCTCGATCTATGGCAGCGCACAGGCCAAGCCGCCCTCGGTCTGGATCAAGGGACCACCCCCCGACCCCATCCGCACCACCCAGGCCGTGAGCACGCAAGCAAGCTAGTGCTTCTCCCCTCTCCTCTACTTCCTTCTCCCTCTGGGAGAGGGCCGGGGTGAGGGGCAAGTGCCCCGATGAGCGTGCGTGGTCCCCTCACCCAACCCTCTCCCAGAGGGAGCGGCAGTCAAGTTGAAATCAAACTCGCGTTGGCT
>CAXTRX010000209.1:0-2577 GCA_964246785.1 uncultured Acetobacteraceae bacterium
CCCGGCGCCGCAGCAGCACGCTTAGGCCCGGCGCTGCCACGGTTGCCGCCGCACGCCACGCTAGCGTCAGCGCCCCGCCATGCCCCGGCCCAATCATCGCACGCCGCATGCCGCATCCGCATAGAAGCCACCCGAGCAAAGGGCATCAGCCTGGTCGGCAACGCGGCTCAATGCCGCCGCCACAGCCGGCACGGCAGCCTGCCAATCGCCCCGGTCGACCATCAGCGGCGCGCCGCAAACGATTACCCCGCGGCCGAACGGCAACGGCAGGCACATCCGGTCCCAACTGGGCAGCACCCGGCGGCGGCTGGTTTGCGCCCCCACAGGCACGATCGGCGCCCCAGACAACCCGGCGATCTGCGCCACACCCGGTGCCGCCTGGCGGCGCGGCCCGCGCGGGCCATCCGGCGTGATCAGCACATGCTCGCCGGCGTGAAGCTCTACCAGCAACGCCCGCACGCCAGCCGCCCCGCCTTTCTGCGCCATGTCCCGCGCCGAGCCGGTTTTGGACGAGGAACCATGCACTGCACGCACGCCGAAGCGCCGCACCACGGCGGCGATAAATCGCCCATCGCGATGCCGGCTCACCAGCACGCGCGGCGTTCCGCGGGCGCCCTGCCGCCGCATGTGCACCCAAAGCGGCGGGATTAAAGCCAGCCGTTCATGCCAGAACGCGACGATGACCGGTTGGCCGGCGACGGCTTGCGCCATGTTTTCGTCACCGATCACGTGCCACCGCGTCGTTCGCAGCGCGACGAGCAGATAGATGCTCAGCAAGAACGCAAAAGCCGATTGGGTGAAATCACTCCGTAGCAGCCGTTTCACCAAACCCACCCGCTCATGGTAGCGGCCGGTAGCATGGCTCGGGCATGGCTGCGAGTGCGGCGGCTCAGCAGGCCGCCGGCAGACGGATGAAGCGCCGGTTAGCCGCGCTGCCTGGCCGGAGCCATGCAGTCGGCCAGCATCGCCAAAACTGCCTCCATGGTGTCATAGCGGCCCAGGTCTTTGCCATCGCGCGCACGCCATACGCTTATGGCCGAACCCTGCCGCACCGCGCCCCAAGCCGCCCAAGGCGCATTGGCCAGATAGATGCTGGCATACTCGCCCACATCCGGTGGGTCTCCCTCCGCGCACTTGTGGATGGACAGCCGAATACCCCCACGGTCCTGCGCCAGCCAATGCATCACGTCCAGCCGGTCCCGCGCCGTGAACACATGCGGCATTGTCGGACGTTTAGGAAAAGGCAGGATCTTAGCGCTCGTGCTCGATAGGCTGGCAGGCATCGTACGCTCCACGGACCGTTGATTGTCACTTAGAACAAGCTACCGCTCACGGGAACGTGTATTTTGTGTGCAGGGACACGAAAACTTACCTGAGAGGCGTCAGGGCCACAGTCGGCGCCGGTGATCACGAGTTTTACCAACCGAAATAACGCCCATTCTACAATCCGCCCATCGCCGCCACCAGCGTTGAACATAACCTATCCTTTGGGTCGGACTGTTTCATCTTCGTACAGAGCGTTGCCGCAAGTAAGCTTTGGTTCCAAGGTCGTGGCATGAAGCACGTCACAGCCGGTGCCCTGAGCGTCGCCTACCAGGAGTTCGGCCCTGCGAACGGCTTCCCTATGTTGCTTTTGCATGGCTTCCCATACGACGTGCACAGCTACCAGGCGGTCGCTCCAGCCCTGGCAAACGCCGGCCACCGTGTCCTCGTGCCGTTCCTGCGCGGCTACGGCGCCACGCGCTTCCTCAGCCCGGCAACACCGCGCTCCGGCGAGCAAGCTGTGCTCGGCCTCGACCTGCTCGCCCTGATGGACGCCTTGGAACTGCCGCAGGCCGTGCTTGCCGGCTACGATTGGGGCGGGCGCGCTGCCTGCATCGTGGCAGCGCTTTGGCCAGAACGGGTTCGCGGCTTGCTCACCTGCACCGGCTACAACATCCAAAGCATCGCCGCCGCCACCAACCCCGCCAGGCCGGACGAGGAACACCGGCTATGGTATCAATACTACCTCCATGGCGAGCGCGGCGTGGCTGGCCTTACCCAGCACCGCGCCGCGTTTGCGCGCCTGCTGTGGCAGCTATGGTCGCCGGGCTGGGCGTTTACCGAGGAGACCTTCGCGCGCACCGCCGCCGCCTTTGACAATGCGGATTTTGTCCCTGTCGTGGTGCATTCCTACCGCCACCGCTTCGGGCTTGCCCCAGGCGACCCGGCCGCCCTCGCCACCGAACAGCGCCTGGCCGCCCAGCCTGCCATCTCCGTTCCCGCCATCAACCTGCATGGCGCCGACGACGGGGTCGCGACCGCCGGAAGCTCCCTTGCCGATCATCGCCATTTCACCGGCCGCTATCAGCGCCACGAGCTGCCGGGCATCGGCCACAACGTGCCGCAAGAGGCGCCCGCCGCGTTTGTTGAAGCGGTACGCGCCCTGGCGGAGTAGCTTCTGGCGGCAAAACTGCGTTGCAGCGTCAGCTTTAGAGCAAGTCCGCTTCTGGTAGGCGAACCGGACTTGCTCAAACTCTTTGTTTGAGAGGCTGATGCACGCTTCAGGTCGATCCAACCTGAAGCGATCAGGCTCTA
>CAXTRX010000210.1:0-2094 GCA_964246785.1 uncultured Acetobacteraceae bacterium
ACCCCACGCTCTCCGCCCGCTGCGCCGGCGACAGCGTCACCGCCAGCGTGTTGCTCGCCACCGAGAGCAGCGGCCAAACCACCTGGGTCGCGGCGAAACACACCAGAAGCGGCCAGACCGCGCCCGGCCCGCGCAGCCCGGCGCACAGCACCATGGCCGCCAGCAGCACCGCCCGCAGCCCAAGCCCGGCGCTCAACACCGCACGGGGGCCAAACCGCCCATCCCATCGCCCGACCGGCTTGTACAGCGCCAAGCTCAGCCCCACCCCCACCGCGTAGGCCGTGGTCGGGAACGCCGCCACGGCGCCGTACACACGCACCATCGCCACCGCGAACATCACCGAAAGCCCGTTGGTCGCGGTGTAGGACACCAGCCAAGCCGCGAGGAACCACGCCAGCGGGCTATGCCGCAGCCCATCCACCGCTGCCCGGCTAACCCGGTGCAGTGAGCGCTGCGGCCCCATCGGTACGCCATCGCCAGCGCGCGATGGGCGCAACTGAAGCGACGGCCGGTCGACCTTCACCGCGGAGTCCGGCGCGGTCAGCAGCGCCAGCGGGCAGGCCAACAGCAGCAGCCCGGCGCCCAGCAGCAGCGCTATGTCCACATGGCGCAGGCCCAGCGCTCCCGTCAGCAAGAGCCCCACCAACTGTCCGCCGCTGATGCAGGCCTGCAAGGTCCCGATCCGGGCGTCCCAGGTGGCTTGCGGCTCCACCTCCACGATGAACATCGTGCCCACCGTGCTGGCGCTGGACACGCCTAAGCCCACCAGCGCCGCCGTTGCCATGTGTTGCGCCAAGCCACCCGGCAGCGCATGCAGCAGCAAGGCCATTCCGGCCAGCAACAGCCCGCCCGCCAACGTGTAGCGATGCCCCCGGTGGCGGTCGCTCCAAGCGCCGATGAACGGGGCGGCGGTTCCAGCGGCAGCGAAGGCGGCATAGGTCAGCCCCGCCGCGGGGCCGGGCTTGGCCGCCAGCGGCAATACCACCGGCACCAGCCCGCTCTGCACCATGCCGAGCAGCACGTAGCAGCCCAGCCAGCGCGAACCGCGGGGAAACACCGCTACTTGCGCAGCTCCATCTGGATGGGGCCCTCGCGCCGCCCGTGGGTGAACTGGTCCACCACGGCGCTGCCGCTGTGCAGCAGGTCCGCCGCTGGGCCCTCCCACACGATGCGCCCGCGATGCAGCATGGCCGCCCGGTCGCCGATTCGCGCCGCACTCGCCATGTCGTGCGTGATGGCGACAGCCGTCGAGCCCAACCGCTTCACGCAGTCCACGATCAGCCCATCGATCACCGCCCCCATGATCGGGTCCAGCCCCGTGGTCG
This sequence comes from uncultured Acetobacteraceae bacterium, assembly GCA_964246785.1. GTDB lineage: Bacteria > Pseudomonadota > Alphaproteobacteria > Acetobacterales > Acetobacteraceae > LMUY01. The sequence goes on from CAXTRX010000210.1 coordinate 1,326, forward strand.
GCTCGTCGAAAAACAGCAGCTCCGGTTGCGCCGCAATCGCCCGCGCAAGCCCGACCCGCTTCTGCATCCCGCCCGAAAGCTCCGCCGGCGTCAGATCGCCGACGCTGGCTGCCAGCCCCACCTGCCCCAGCACCTCGCCCGCCCGCTGCCGCGCCGCCGACCGCGACAGGGCGTCCTGCGCCAACAGCCCGAACGCCACGTTTTCCCAGACCGGCAGGCTGTCGAACAGCGCCCCGCCCTGGAACAACATGCCGATATGCCGGTTCACCGCCTCGCGCTGCCGCCGGCCCATCCGTAGCACGTCCTGCCCGTCCACCTCGATGCTGCCCGCATCCGGCTCCACCAGACCAAGGATGGACTTCAACAGCACCGACTTGCCGGTTCCGGAGCCGCCGATCACCACCATCGAGGTGCCCGGCATCACATCGAGGTCGACGCCATCCAGCACAACCTTGTCACCAAACGCCTTCTTGAGGCCGCGGACACGGATCTTCGGCACGGCCTTAGCGGGCAAAGAACAGCTCCGTCAGCACATAGTCGCTGGACAGGATCAGGATGCTGGCCACCACCACGGCCGCCGTCGTCGCCGCGCCCACGCCCTGCGCGCCACCCCGGCTGTTGTAGCCGTGGTAGCAGCCCATCAGCGCGATCAGGAAGCCGAACACCGCCGCCTTGGCGAGACCCGCGACCACGTCGGTGGTGGTCAGGATGTCGGCGGTACTGGCGAGATAGATGTGGGGCGAGAACCCCAGTTTGCCGGTGCTGACCA
>CAXTRX010000210.1:2104-2420 GCA_964246785.1 uncultured Acetobacteraceae bacterium
AGCGCGATCAGGAAGCCGAACACCGCCGCCTTGGCCAGCCCGCTCACCACATCAGTCGTGGTGACGAAGTCGAACGTATTGTTCAGATACAATTTCGCGTTCAGCCCTAGGCTCAACACGGCGATGATGAACCCGCCCATCACGCCCAGCACGTCCGCCACCATAACCAGCAGCGGCAGCGCCAAGATCCCCGCCAGCAAGCGCGGCGCCACCAGGTATTTCATCGGGTTGGTCGAAAGCGTGGTCAGCGCGTCGATCTGGTCAGTCACCCGCATGGTGCCAAGTTCGGCCGCCATTGCCGCACCCCCCCGCCCCC
>CAXTRX010000211.1:0-2396 GCA_964246785.1 uncultured Acetobacteraceae bacterium
CCGCATCGCCTTCCTGGGCCACCACCAGCACCTGCTCCCCGGGGGTGAGCGCCGCCGCCAGCCCCCAGCCGCTCCCAACCCAGGATGAAAGCACTGGCAGCCAGCCACTCAACACATTTTCCGGCTGAACCTGCACACGCGCCGCATAAGCAGCCGGATCAAAGCTGGTCACCAACCCAAACCGTGCGACCCCTGCGATACCATCCAGTCCGGCCGCGTGAGCTTTTACATCATTCCAGAACCGGTCCATCACGCCCCTATCATGCTGTTCAACTCGTAATGGCGTGGGCCCGCACGATCTGCGTAAAGCCGCTCCGGCCATTGACCGAACGTTTTATCACGTCAATCCTATAATCTTGATCAAAAGCCGAGTTTGTTCCCGCAAGCGCGATCTGCGAATTTGCTAACAGCGTCAGTTCGCCCGGCATTGTTGCCGTCAAGATCACACCGTGGCTCGCCAGCGTCGACAAGTGGGAGTCGGCGAAGGCTTGCGCCTGCGCCGCGGTCAGGTTCGGTCTGACCAGCGTCGTCGAGGCCCCCGATCGAGTGCCCGCGGTCCCCGACACAACTGCCTTGTTCCGGCTGTTCCATGATTTCACAACCAAATTTGAGGGAACCGTCGTCGCGACATCCAGTGTCAACGTCATCATCTCGGACAGGTTAACCGAGGTCGGCACCGCCTGCGGCCACGGCCCGAAAACTAGCGTGGTCCCCGTCACAGATAAAGCGAACATCTCTATTTCCGCCAACCAGGCCAACAGGTTCCACTCACTGCTCGCACGGGCCCCGATCCCCAACGCATTCCGCGCGTGATCTAACTCATAATATTGTCCAACCGGCGTCGCCGTCGCCGTCACCTGCGCGGCAAGTCCATGCCGCGCCGCAATGATCTGCGCAATTTGGCTCGACGTCTGATTCACAAAAGGCTCAGATATCTCCGCGTCGATAAGCCGCGCCGCCAAATCCCGCCCGCGTAACGTCGCCACGTAGCTCAGAAGATCCGTACGGACATTGTCAATTTGCCCAACCAGCATCGTGGTAAAGCCGCTCGAGCCAAGCGACAGCTCGATCTCGATCGTCTCCGGTCCCAGCGAAGCGAAATAAGCGGCCGTTGTCGCCGCATCTGCCCCAACGGCAAAATCAACGCTGAATCGATCGGCCGCGCAATATGCGAGACTTTCTACTTCAACGCGGATCACCCCAGGTACGACCGCGCCGGCCACGGTGATTCTCGGCTGCGGTTGTTCAACCTGCAATGCCACCCCCGGCCGCCACATTTAAAGGTGGGATTATGAGAGTGACGATTCCGTTAAACACCGGATCTGTAAGCTGATTGGCCTTGGCAATCCTTATCCATTGCGTGGCATCATTTAGATATAGCGCCGCCAGCGCGAACAAGTTTCCCCCTGCTACTGTCACGCTTTGCGCGCTCATGGCAGTTGACCAGCATAATTGACTGCCGCTCGATTAATATAGCCACTCATCTGGCCCAATCCGGCCAACGTCGCTGCGCCAGCAACAGCTGAATTGACCGCCGCGATGCCCGCCGATGCATCCGCTGCTTCGGCCATCGCAGCCGTGCTTTCGTTCAGCGCGCTCCCGGTAATCGCCATCGCTACACCCAAAGCCGATTGCGCCGCCGCCAAACCGCCGGCCGTTAGATTTGCTAACCCAGCGATACCGAAGCCCGCCTGCCCGCTGAGACTGGTCGCTGCCCCTATATCGCTCGCGATCAGCGTGGCGGTACTAATGGTCAGCGAAGCCGCGTCCGCCAGTGCGTCAACCGTTACGACACACCGCACCCGAAACGGGATCCACCACCTCTTAGTATAATCAACTACAAATTCGGCCACGATGACATTGTAGAAGAAGTCACCCCAGATCAGCGGCACCACATCACCCAGGCTTCTAACTAGATCCAGCGTCTGGGCTCGGGCAGACGCATCATCACCTGAAAAAATCCCGCAAAAAACAATCTCGCCATCGTCGCCACCAAGCACGTTCACTACCCGTCCGCCGCCAATTAGCCGCTGCACGGCCATGCGTTGCGCGCCGCCGAAAGCGATCCGTTCAGGCACCTCAAAATCCTGAAACAAAACGCCGCCCAGACTCACGATTGTGTTGCTCACGGAATCCTCAAGCGGTCGGTGTCAGCATGACTAATACGTGGCGCGGTGAGCAAGCCTTGCAGCCTCAGATATGAAAAAAGACGACAATCGAGAACACAAGAAGCGCCGCCGCAACCGCGGAGCCGATCGCCGTCGCCGCGACATGCGCCTTAAAATAGTTCTCGGCCTTGAGCTCTTCATTATGTACAACGCCACCAAGACTCTTCATTTGACCCATGATCCACTCCTTTTGCTAATCGCTCCAGCAGAGACGTCGCCAATCAAACG
>CAXTRX010000212.1:0-293 GCA_964246785.1 uncultured Acetobacteraceae bacterium
GCGTTGAACAGCGTCGTCTTGCCCGCCCCGTTCAGCCCCACCACGGAGACGAACTCGCCCTCTCTCACATGCAGGCTGACCCGCTCCAGCGCCTGCGCCTTGCCATAGAACACGCTGACATCCCGCACATCGAGCAACGGCGGTCCCGCGCTGTCCGCCAGCGCCGTCCGCGCCGCCGTCTCGATCGTGCCGGAGCCCAGGTAAACCCGCCGCACCGTCGGATGCGCCATCCCCTGCACGGCCCTGCCGCTCGCGACGCACTCGCCCAGGTACATCGCCGTCCCCCGGTCCAC
>CAXTRX010000212.1:303-2365 GCA_964246785.1 uncultured Acetobacteraceae bacterium
CGTTGTGGTCCACCAGCAAAACCGCATGCCCCTCGGCCCGGAAGCTCGCGATCAAGGCCGAGAAATCCGCCACCTCGCCCGCCGTCAGCCCGGCAAACGGCTCGTCCACCAGCACCACCTTGGGGTCGCGCGCGATCGCCTTGGCCAGTTCCAGGCGGCGCAAGTCGGCAAACGGCAGCGTCGCCGGCAAGCGGTTGAACACGCCGCCAAGCCCCACCCGCTCGGCGATGCTGCGGGCGCGGCGATCCACCGCCGGGTCGGCAAACAGCTTCAGCAGCGAGTCCGGCAGCAACGCCAGCTTGATGTTCTCGCCCACCGTCTGCCGATGCAGCGGTCGCGAGTGCTGGAACACCAGCCCGACACCCTGCCGCGCCACCCGGTGCGACGGCCATCCCGCCACATCCACGCCATCCACCAGCACCCGCCCGCTGTTGGGCCGCTCGATGCCCATGATCAGCTTCATCACGGTGGACTTGCCCGACCCGTTCGGCCCGATCAGCCCGACGATCTCGCCATGCCCCACCGCAAGGTGCATCTCCTTCACCGCCACCAAGCCGCCAAACCGCTTGGTCAGCCCGCTCACCTCCAGCCGCGCCGGACGATGCCCCGCCAACGGCGCCGGAGCCGAGGACTGCACAACAACATTCATGCCCGGCTCCTGCCATGCAGCAACGTGCCAAGAAAGCCCGCGGGAACCAGCAGGATCACGACCAGCGCAAACGCCGACACGACAAACGTGCTCATCTGCCCAAGCGGCCGCAGCGCCTCGCCCGAAACCACCAAAAACACCGCGCCCAGCACCGACCCCAGGATCGTGCGCCGCCCGCCCAGCACCGCCGCAATGATCACCTGCACGCCCACCGCAAGATCGATGAAGGTGCCCGGCGACGCCGTCCCGTAGTAAAACACCAGCAGCGACCCGGCGAGCCCGGAAAACAATGCCGACACGCAGAACGCCGCCAGCTTATGCTTGGCGACATTGAACCCAAGCGCCTGCGCCTCAACCGGGTCCTGTCCGCAAGCCTGCAGGATCAACCCGACCGCCGAGCGCGACAGCACGAACAGCACCAGCCCGCTCACCGCCATGAAGCCGAGCGCAAAGTAGTAGTTCGTCATGTCGTCAATCGACAGCACGTCCGGCAGCGACAGCCCGATTTCACCGCCGGTGAGGCCGGAGAACACCGTCACCGCCTGCTGCAGCAGCAGCACCGCCACCAGCGTGATCAGCCCGAAATACGGCCCCGTCAGCCGCAGCGCAGGCAGCGCCAGCAGCACGCCGCCAGCCACCGCGAGCGCCGTGCCGAACGCCACGCACACCGCGATCGGCAACCCCGTCTGCGCGTTCAGGATGCCCGCGCCATACGCCCCCAAGCCCACCAGGAAGGTCGGCCCGAAATTCACCTCGCCGGCAAAGCCGAACAACAGGTCCCAGGCCATCGCAAACACCGCGAAGTAGAACGCGGGCGTAAGCACTCCGAGCATGTAGGACGAGGCCGCCAAGGGTAGCGCTGCACCGACCGCCAGCACCAGCAACGCGCCCCAAAACAGCCGCGACCGCAACAAACCATGCATCTCAGCGCCGGCCCAAGATGCCCTGCGGCCGCACATACACGACCACCACCAGCAGGATCAGCGCCGGGATGTTGCGCAGCGCCGGCGACACCAGGTAGGCGGTGACCGTCTCGAAATACCCGACGCAATAGGCCGCCAGCAACGAGCCGGACACGCTGCCCAGGCCGCCCAGCACCACGATGGAAAACGCGCTCCCCGTCAGCGTGCCGATATTGTCCGAGGACGCGCCGAGGAACGAGCCCAGCAGCACGCCCGCCACCCCCGTCAGCACGCCATAGATCGCCCAGACCAGCAGGTACACCCGGCTCAGCTCATACCCCAGCAGCGTCAGCCCGCGTGGGTTGATCGACGCCGCCAGCAACGCCTTGCCCGCCCGCGTGCGGTTGACCAGCAGCCACAGCGCGCCGATGGCGCCCCAGCACAGCACCGCGGTCAGGATCTCGTTGGTGGGCGTGCGCACCCCCGCCAGGTTCGTCACCCCCGTGATCAG
>CAXTRX010000213.1:0-2267 GCA_964246785.1 uncultured Acetobacteraceae bacterium
GGGCTGGGTTGGGCGCTGGACCATTGGCTGCATACAACCCCGCTGTTCCTGGTGGTGTTCGTGCTGCTGGGGGGTGCCGCTGGGATAGCGAACGTGTGGCGCCTCATGGCGCCGAAGAAGGGACGGGACTTTGGCTGAAGCGGCACCACCCACGATCGACGCGCTCGGCCAGTTCCGCCTGCATCATGGCTGGGGGCTCATCGGGCAATCGGTCAACTTCACCCAATCCAACGCCTGGATGGTGGCGGGCGGCGTGCTGACCTTGTTCATGCTGGTTTATGGCATGCGCGGCCGCGCCGTGGTGCCGAACCGGCTGCAGTCCTTGGCCGAGATGAGCTACGAGTTCATTGAAAGCATGTGCGTCGACCAGATCGGCGAGGAAGGGCGTCGCTTCTTCCCGTTCATCTTCACGCTGTTCTTCTTCGTGCTCATGGGCAACCTGCTGGGCCTGCTGCCTTTCGCCTTCACTTACACCAGCCACATCGCGGTCACGGCCGCGCTGGCGATTATGGTGATCGTGTTCGTGACATTCGTGGCAATCCGCGAGAACGGCAGCCATTTCTTCACCGAATACTTCTTCCCGGCGGGTGCACCCAAGCTGCTCGCGCCGCTCATCATTCCGGTCGAGATCATCTCCTACCTGTCCCGCCCGGTGAGCCTCTCGATCCGCCTGTTCGCCAACATGGTCGCCGGGCACGTGATGTTCGAGGTGTTTGCCACCTTCATCTTGACGCTGTCGGGCCTGGGTTTCCTGGGCGTGATCGGTGCGATCGGGCCGCTTGCGATCAATGTCATCCTGGTGGGATTCGAGCTGCTGGTGGCCTGTTTGCAGGCCTATGTGTTCGCCATCCTCACCTGTATCTACCTGCACGACGCGGTCCATTTGCACTAGCCGCTCGCCAGACCTCGTTTTCTATCATCAGAAGGACTGCACAATCATGGACGTCGCTGCTGCAAAGGCCCTCGGAGCTGGTATTGCCGTGATCGCGCTTGCGGGCGTGGGTATCGGCATTGGCAACATCTTCTCCTCGCTCGTGTCCAGCATCGCGCGCAATCCATCGGCACGCGACCAGGTGTTCGGCCTCGGCATTCTGGGCTTCGCACTGACGGAAGCGGTGGCACTGTTCGCCTTGCTGATATCCTTCCTCATCCTGTTCACCTGATACGGGTAACGCCATGAGCCGGCTTGCTCTGGCGGCCATTGCCTTCCTGCTCGCGGCTGCCGGGCCGGAGAAGGAGGGCATGCCGCAGCTCAATTTCGCCAACCCGCTCACGGTGAGCCAGGTGGTTTGGGGCGCGATCATTTTCGCCCTGCTCTATGTGCTGTTGTCACGCTGGGCACTGCCAAAGGTCGGCACGGTGGTGGAGGAGCGGCGCTCGCGCATTGCTGCCGATCTCGAGACGGCTCAGATGGCAAAGGCTGAGGCCGACCGCGCCGTGGCGGAGCTGACGGAAGCCACCCGGCGGGCCCGGAGCGAGGCGCAATCCTCAGTGGCCTCGGCGACCCAGCAGGCCAAGGCTGAAGCCGCCCAGCGCAATGCGGCGATGAACGAGGTGCTGGACAAGCAATTATCCGAAGCGGAAGGCCGAATTGCCGCATCGCGCACCGCCGCGATGGGAGCGCTGCGCCAGGTGGCAGCGGAAACAGCCACCGCGGTGGTGATCCGGCTGACCGGATCCGCACCCGACCCCGCCCGTGTGGACAGTGCTGTGGGCGCCCTGCTCTCGCCTGCTGCCTCGGCCTAAGGACGCGCATATGCATGGGTTTTTCGGCGAGCCGCGCTCTTGGGTGGCAATCGCTTTCGTCATCTTCTTCGTCGTTTTCGGCGCCCGGATGTGGAAGACGCTCGCCGCCATGCTTGACGCGCATGCGTCGCGAATCCGGCAGGACCTGGACGAGGCCGCACGGTTGCGCCAAGAGGCGGAGGCGATGCTGGCCGATGCCCGCAAGCGGCGCGAGCAAGCGCTTGGTGAGGCCCGCAGCCTGATTGAGGCGGCCCATGGCGAGGCGGTTCGTGTGGCTGAGCAAGCCCGGGCGGATGCCGAGGGCGCTGCCCGCCGCCGTGAGCAGATGGCCCATGACCGGATCGCCGCCGCCGAGAAAGCTGCCGTAACCGAGGTTCGCCAGGCGGCTGCCGACGTTGCATCCCGCGCGGCGCAGGAGGTGATCGCCGCGACCCTTTCCGCCGAAGCGGATGCAACGTTGATTGACCGCGCCATTGCCGGACTGCCTGCCGCTCTGGTGCGCCGCGCCGCCTGACAATGTC
>CAXTRX010000214.1:0-1846 GCA_964246785.1 uncultured Acetobacteraceae bacterium
CGCTGGTGTCCACTAATTTGACAATGATTTTGCTAGAGCAACTAGAATTGACACATGGTCAAGGTAGAGACAGATTGGGGGAGATGTGCCATCCCCCCCAAACCCCCCGTCATTCATTTAGCAGGTTGCGGAAATTCGCCTTGTCAAATCGGCGGCGACACGATTCAATAGCCAAGTTCGCGTAACCGGGGGCTTGTGGCAAGATGCGTGGTGCTGATCGACAAACTGCCGCGATGTTCAGCTACATCAGCCCGGAGGGGTTGGTTCCAAAGGGCCATCCGCTGCGCCGCATCCGCACCCTGACCAACGACGCTCTGGCGCGTTTGTCGGGCGATTTCGACAAGCTCTACTCGCCCTTCGGCCGGGATTCGATCCCTCCCGAGAAGCTGCTGCGCGCCTTGCTGCTGCAGGCGTTCTTTTCAGTGCGCTCCGAGCGGCAGTTGATGGAGCAGATCACCTACAACATGATGTTTCGCTGGTTCGTCGGCCTGTCGATAGACGCGGAGGTCTGGGATGTGACGGTCTTCACCAAGAACCGCGACCGCCTGCTCAAAGGCGATATCGCCCGCGCCTTTCTAGCTGCAATCCTGGCTGATCCGCAGGTCAAGCCGCTGTTGTCCGATGAGCATTTTTCGGTCGATGGCACCCTGATCGAGGCCTGGGCCAGCATGAAGAGTTTCCGGCCCAAAGACGGTTCGGGCGAGCCGCCCTCGCCTGGCCGCAATGGAGAGGCCGATTTTCGCGGCAAGCCGCACAGCAACGAGACGCATGCCTCGACCACGGACCCCGATGCACGGCTCTACAAGAAGGCCGCCGGACAGGCTGCCAAACTCTGCCACATGGGTCATGCGCTGACTGAGAACCGCAACGGGCTTGTGGTTGCGGTCGAGCTGACGCTGGCTACCGGCATGGCGGAACGCGAAGCTGCCATCACAATGATTGGCAATTTGGAAGGTATGCATCCCATCAGTGCCGGTGCCGACAAAGCCTATGACTCGGTGGATTTCGTGGCAGAGATGCGCCGCCTGGGCGTTACACCGCATGTGGCGCAAAATAACAGAAACCGCCGCTCTGCCATCGATGGTCGCACGACGCGCCATGAGGGCTACGCAATCAGTCAACGCAAGCGCAAGCGCATCGAAGAGGTATTCGGCTGGATGAAGTCAGCCGCAGGCTTTCGCAAGACACGTCATTGCGGGACGGCGCGCGTGGGTTGGATGTTCGCGCTCAATGCCGCCGCTTACAACCTGGTGCGGCTGCCCAAGCTGCTGGGCGCGGCGGCGTAGCTGCGCCCGGAGTCTGTTCGCAGAATGGGAATTGATAGAAAAAACCGGCGAAGTTGGCGCTGGGGACGCCGAAAAGTGCAAAAAACGCCAACCAGTGGCGCCAAAAGCGAGTGAGAACCTGGTATTTTGACCAAATTTCCGCAACCTGCTAATGCTGGCCGGGCATGAGGTGCGGACGGGCAAGATCATCGACAACAGCATGAACACGGGCGCGGCCGTGGAGGTTGAGCTGCGCATCGCCAAAAACGTCACGAACTACAAGATCAGCGATATGCCCGACGCGTAGACGCCAAGGAAGCTGCCGGGACTCGCACCGACGAGGAATAGCTGTGAGTGCGTGAGCGCCGGCTCCTACCAGTGCCATTTCGATCGCTGCACGTTCGAGATGGGCGTGAAGCTACAGACCCGCCGCGCTGAATATCCGCTTCAAGGATGATCCAATCTGTGCGCCAGCGACCGCTTTAGGCGCGTAGTCGCCCTTTTGGGGTCCCTAATCATGACCGCCCTTCCTCCTTATTCAGTACGAATGCGGGGCTTCCGAAGTCTTAAGTTTCGAAAAC
>CAXTRX010000214.1:1856-2225 GCA_964246785.1 uncultured Acetobacteraceae bacterium
GACCAATTTTCGGCGTAGATACGGGCTTCCCATTTTGTGCTGGGCACGCAACGCTGATTTATCTGAGGAATGAAGGAGTGCTCCATGCAACACGAGACCGCCCTGGCTCGCACCAGACGACCCTTCGGGCGCACCCAAGTGGATTTTACGGGCATCTGGACCAACGAGCTCGGCTCAACGATGACACTTGCCGAGAACGGCATCGTTTTGACCGGCCAGTATACCAGCCAGGTTAGCGGCGGAGGCGGCACCGTCACCGGCCCACTGGTCGGCTGGGTCGATGGTCAAATCATTAGCTTCACAGTCAACTGGCCACAGCCATCAATCACAGCTTGGGTCGGTCACGTCATCGTCGGCCAGGATGGCACC
>CAXTRX010000215.1:0-2197 GCA_964246785.1 uncultured Acetobacteraceae bacterium
GTAGACGATCGGGTGGTCGCAGCCATGCGCTTTGGCGAGTTCGGCCTTGGCCTCGCTGCCGACGGTGCCGATGACGGTGGCGCCCAATGCTTTGGCCCATTGGCACGCGATCAAGCCAACGCCGCCCGCCGCGGCGTGGAACAGGATCGTGTCGCCAGGCCCGACCTTGTAGATCTGCCGGATCAGGTATTGCGTCGTCAGACCCTTCAGCATCATCGCCGCGGCTTGCTGGTCGGTGATGCCGTCCGGCGTCGGCAACAGGCGGTGCGCTGGCATGATGCGCAGCTCGGCATAGGCGCCGAGCGGCCCGTTGCCGTAGCACACGCGGTCTCCGACCTTGAGTTCGGACACGCCGGGCCCGATTGCGTCGACCACGCCAGCCCCCTCGGCGCCGACGCCGGAGGGCATCGGGTTGGGATAGAGCCCCGAGCGCACGTAGGTGTCGACATAGTTGAGACCGACTGCGGTGTTGCGGACGCGCACCTCGCCTTCAGCCGGCTCGCCGACCGGCACCTCCTCCCATTGCAACACCTCGGGGCCGCCGTTGCGATGAAACCGGATCGATGAGGCCATGCTGCCATCCTTTGACTTTGCGTTGACGGCCGGTATAGCGCGAGACGCCGTCAGAGCGGTATCGCCGTGACCAAACGCGGTGGCGCCGCTTGCGCCAGGCGCGCCTCAAACCTGCCGGAGCGGTGAACCCCGGGTTACCGCGCCGGCAACATTTTGACATTCAATCGTAAAAATCTGTTGTCGTGGTCGGTTTTCCCACGCTAGCATCCACTCACTTCTGCAAGGAGGTATTCAGGCATGTTACACTATACTTTTACATCCGTGTTGCCTCCGTGAAAGAAAAGCTACAGTCAACCGCAGCACTGCTGACGGCTTTGCTGGCGGCCAGCTGCACCCAGCCAGTCCAATATGCGAGCCCTTATGACGGCCCGGTGCCCTATGACGGGAGCGACCCAGGCCAAGGGCACGCACCGCAGTTTGTTCCGACGGCTTACTACCCGCCGCCGGGTCCGGTGAATGATCCATGGGGGCCCTACATCCACGAGGCCGCCGCGCGCTATCAAGTGCCGGAGCAATGGGTGCGCGCCATCCTGCAGCAGGAGTCTGGTGGCCAGGAACAGGCGGTTTCACCGACCGGGGCGATGGGCCTGATGCAGGTTTTGCCGGAAACCTACGAAGACCTGCGGACCCGTCATCCGCTGGGCGCCGATCCGTTCGAACCGCACAACAACATCATGGCCGGCACTGCCTACATACGGGAGATGTACAACAAGTATGGCGCGCCGAGCTTTCTGGCGGCCTACAACGCCGGCCCAGACCGCTTGGACCAATACCTCAGCGGCACTGCTCCGTTGCCAGACGACACAGTGAACTACGTCGCAGCACTCGCCCCCACCTTGGTGCGCACCTCAGCGTTCTCGGGACCCTTGGCGGTTTATGCCTCGGCCAATGCGAATGTCCCGCTTGCACCGCAGCCGACCATCGCGAGCCTGGCGGCCGGCTGCGACGTGAACGCGGCCTATGACCCGAGCCATCCCTGTGTGCCGCTGGAACAATCCGCCGTAGCGCCAGCCGATGCTCCAACGATTCCCGCCGCGGCACCCGGCGTTCAACCGTCACCTGCTGTCCCGGTCAGCTCGACGGCGGCGCCGGCTGCCATCCCAGCCGCTTCAACTCCGGTCGTGGCCGCACCCGCGGTTCCGTTCAGCATGAGGGTGCCGCCCGGCGCGGCGGCAATCGCCAGTGCCGGAGCACCGGTTTTGCCGGTGCCGCCTGTTACGGTGGGGTCGGCCACGCTGGCGCCGGTGGCTGTCATGGCAAGCCGGACCACGGCCATGCCGCCGCTGCCAATCCCACCGCGCGCGCCATCGCTGCCCGCTTCAGCGGCGCCAGCGGTCAGCTTGCCGCTACCGGTTCCACCCGCGGTTCCGGGGCTGGCCCGGCCGCAGGTTCCGGCGCAAAACCAAACCTTGGCGATGTCTGCGGGTCCGCGGCCGAAAGTGATCGCCACCGCGGCAATGCCGGTTGTGGTGCCCATGCCACCGCCGCCTGCGCCTGGTGCTGTGATGGCCACGGCCAAGCCGGCGCCGGCTGGCGCGCAAGCCGGCAGTGGGCAAGTCGCCAATGCGCAAGTCGGGCGTGGGCAAGTCGGGCGTGGGCAAGTTGGGGGTGGACAAGTTGGGGG
>CAXTRX010000216.1:0-2087 GCA_964246785.1 uncultured Acetobacteraceae bacterium
GTATTATTGGTTTCTTCCGCGGCACGCTAGGGGTGGCTGGGGGGGCCAACAAGCTAGGGGCGGGGCCGGGTCGGACATGCCGGGCATGCCTGGATCGAGTTCAAAACCGGGCCACCTGATCCACCCGGATCGGCATAGTGCTTGCGCATCCAGGCTCAATCGTGCGGAACAGGATCAACCGACCATGACGCAAACCCTTGCCGCCCTGCTCGGCAGCCTCGCCACCGCCGTCGCGATCTTTGGCGGTGGCCTGGCGGTCGAGGCCTACAAGCGCCGGCGCGACCGGATGGGGATGGCGCTTGCAATCGCTGGCGCCATCAACGCGCTGCTCACCCTCATCGAGGCACGCGACATGATCGCGGAGCTTTGGGCGGCGCTGGGCGAGCTGGAGGCAGGACGGCCGGTGCAGTTCGGCTCGTTGATCCGCGACAACGGGCCGTTCCAGGCGATAACGCTGTCATATGCAAGCCAGATCGGCAGCCTCGGCGGCGACCTGCCGTTCCGTGTCGCCCGCTTCCTGACGTACAACCAAGGCCTGCTTCACGACCTCAGCCGCCTGGATGAGAACGTGGATAGGCCCCAGGTCCAGGCGATGCTGATCCGCCGCATGCAGCCGCTGTGGGAGAGGACGCACGTACTGGGAACCGCGCTGATCGAAGACCTCCGCGGGGCCGCCGGCATGTGACGCTCGATCCTGCGCCGGACGCCGCATTCCAAGGTGTCTGCGCGTCCGGCGCAGGCGATGGCGGCCGAGCCCTGCTTCGACGATGGTGGTGGCTGGCATCACCTCCGGCACGTGCCGTCTCGGCAAGGCGGGCGGTGATGCCGTCCAAACGCTCCGTATGGGAACCAACGACGAGGCTTTGGCCGCCGGAAGGCTTGGAGCTGGCTCAGGCGGCCTTGCGCCCGCGCTTGGCCGGAACGACGGTCGCCGTGACATCCTGCTGGATGGCCGGCTTGCGGCCGAGGCCGATCTTCTTGGCCAGTTCCGACCGGTGCTCGGCGTAGCGCGGCGCCACCATGGGATAGTCATGCGGCAGACCCCATCGCTCACGGTATTGCTCCGGAGTGATGTTGTAGGACGTTTGCAGGTGCCGCTTGAGCATCTTGAGCTTCTTGCCATCCTCCAGGCACACGATGTATTCCGGGAAGACAGACTTCTTGATGGGCACCGCCGGCTGCAGTTGCTCCGGCTCGGCCTGTTCAGTTCCGGCTGCCATCAGTGTCGAGAAAACCTGCTGTATCAAATCGGGCAGGGCGTCACGTGAAACGGTGTTATTGGACACGTGGGCGGAGACGATCTGGGCTGTGAACCCAAGGACTGCCTGTGTTGAGTTATCTTCGGCCATGCTAAGTCGGCTCCTTGTCACGATTCGCGGATGCGCGTGGCACTACCTTGCACTTCAGCAAGCTTTTCTCAAGGGAACTCGTATTGGCGAACAAAAAATTGCGGCGCACTGGCCTTGTCTTGACCGGGCGGCAAAGCCGCAGGATGCAAGCCGGTCCAGGACTGTGCGCTTCGGGGCGCTGGGAGCCGATCTCGTCGCCATCCTGCAATCATCGGTCGCAGGACCGCCAAAACGCCGGCGCAGCACGCGGCGCGTTCTCACCGTTACTGCGGCGATCGGGCAACCTGCCCTGACGGGCCGCATGACCTGCCCGTGCGGCGCGGGACGGCGACGACCGGGGTTGACGACCGGGCCTTGACGACCGGGTGCGCCGGAGACTAAACGGCTGGCACTCCGACGGGGCGAGTGCCAAACTTGCCTCGGTCGGACATCAACAGTGTCAGATCGCTGAGGAGTAGCGCCAATGAAGTTCCGCCCGCTGCACGACCGCGTCGTGGTCAAGCGCCTGGAGGCTGAAGAGAAGACCATCGGCGGCATCATCATCCCCGACACGGCCAAGGAAAAGCCGATGCAGGGCGAGATCGTCGCCGCCGGCCCGGGCGCCCGCAACGAGCAGGGCGCCATCGTCGCCCTGGAAGTCAAGGCCGGGGACAAGATCCTGTTCGGCAAGTGGTCGGGCACCGAGGTCAAGATCGACGGCGAAGAGCTGCTGATCATGAAAGAGTCCGACATCATGGG
>CAXTRX010000217.1:0-2076 GCA_964246785.1 uncultured Acetobacteraceae bacterium
GCCGGGCCAGGGCCGGCGGTGGTGCGCCGGGCCGTGGCGGCGCTGGCCCGGGTGCCAGAGGGAGCGGCCCTCGCCTCCGAAGCCCGGCTGGCCGCCGTGCGGGCGCTTACCGAAGGCGACCCCGGCGAGAGCGAGCTGCACCAGGCGGCCAGCATCCTCGGCTCGCTCCATCGCCACGACATCGCGCGCTATGAGGCCGAGGCCGCACTGGTGCTGGCAGCGGCGCGGCAATCGGAAGCGGGTGCCGTGAAGGGCAACGGCGGCAATCTGCTTGGCGTGCCCTGGTCCAGCCGGCCACTGCGGCTGCGTGCCGAGACCGCCCTGCGCACCTGCGCCCGGCTGAGCGAGCAACCGGTGCAGCGGATTGCCTACGTGGACCAGGCCAATCGGGTCCGCCCGCGGACCTTGTTGTGACCTGCCGCCGGTGCGGGGCGCCTGTGGCTCCGGGCGACCGGTTTTGCTCGGATTGCGGCGCGCGCTTGGCCGCACCCGAGCCGCCCGCGAGCAATGGCCGGGCCGAAGCCACCGGGCCAGGGCTGGCCGGGCAGACCGACCCCGGCGTCACCCACGCGCACAACCAGGACGCTTTTCCTTGGGCGCTGCTTTAGACGCCGGCTATTTGAACAGCTTGGGCGTTGCGCAATGCACTGGCTTGGAGTCCAACGAGCTGCACTGTTGCAAGGCGAATGAAGTCACTCGCTAGGTCACACGTAACATGCTCGAAATCAAAGTTGATGGTCCTGCTTAACGGTTTTCATTAACCCCAGCCCCGCCTGCAAAGACCACCCTTGCCCGTCTCCTTCCTAAACCAAGAGCAGGAGCGGCGTTACGGTCGCTGCGCCGGCGAGCCCGATCAACTGGCAAGATATTTCCACCTCGATGATGCGAACCGCGCTTTCGCGGCGGCGCGCCGAGGCGCCCACATGCGGCTGGCCCACGGAGCGACCTGTCGGCGGAGTTCGCCGCCATCGTCAGCACCGATGACGTGCTGCGCGCTCTGGAAGCGTGCGAGCCGCTGTTCGCTGCCGTTGCGGCCGACGCTCCAGTCCACACTGCCTCGATGCAGCATGAGGTAGGCTATCTTGCTCGACGGGCGGCTGCATGAACCTGCCCGCGGGCCACTCCAACGAGCCGTTGACAGTGCCATCAATATGAGATAGCTCTCATTTTGCCTAGACTTGTCAACGGAAGATCAACGGATGCGGAAGAAGCTGTTGGCTCCATGGTCGCGCTCGTCGTCGGGGCTGGCCCGGTCAGCCTCACGGCTTCGATCCTCCTTGCTCGGCATGGTCTGCGCTCAACGGTCATCGACCGGTTCAAGACTCGGCGCGGCGCACCGACGGCGCATGCGATCAACCCGCGGTCCCTCGAAATCTGTCGCTCCGCGGGCCTGGACCTGGAAGAGATGAAGCGTCGCGCCACGCCGCCCGGGGATGGCGGCTGGGTCCAATTCGTCACCACGCTATCCGGGGAGGAGATTGGGGTTCTGCCGTACGAGCGGCGGGACGAGCAGGCGCTGGACGTGACTCCGACTCCGCTGATCAACCTGGCGCAACCTTTGTTCGAGGACGGCCTCTTGGAGGAGGTGTCGCGTTCGCCGCTGATCAGACTGCGGCGCGGCATAAACTGGATCGGCTGCACCCAGGACGAGGACGCGGTGACGTCGCTGGTCGAGGACGTGGAAACGCACGGACGCACGCAGATCACTACGCGCTACGTGATTGAGGCCGATGGGGCGGGTAGCGTCGTGCGGCGCAAACTCGGCATCGGAATGGTCGGCGCTACCACGCCGAGCGACATGCAGTGGCGGCGACCAACTCGGCGCAAAGCTTCAAGGACGCCCAGCGCATTATCAAACCGCAGATGGCGCTCAAGTCCGATGGTGCGGAGGACGCCGGCGCGCCCCTTCGGCGGCTTCGCGATCCTGTGGCGCAGGCCGACGTCCAGCAGCAGATCGCCAACCAGCGCGAGCACTTCGACAGCCTCGCCTTGCAACTCGGCTTTGTTTCCGGCCCGGAAGGCTACGAGCACGCCGACGTTTCCGACTTCACGCCGCGGCTGCTGGTCGGTGGGCGC
>CAXTRX010000218.1:0-2054 GCA_964246785.1 uncultured Acetobacteraceae bacterium
GGGCGAAGAAGAATTGCGGCGCGTGCAGCGGGATCAGCTTGCCGGTGCGCACCTGGCGCAGCCGCATGCCGCGCTCCAGCCGGCCGGAGCAGACCCGGGCGAAGGCGATGCGGTCGCGGTGGTTGGGGTCCATGTTGGCCTGGATCTTGAACACCAGCGCCGTCAGCTTGGCCTCGCTGGCCTCCACCGTGCGCGTGTCGGCCGGCTGGGCGCGCGGCGGCGGGCCGAACGCCACCAGGCTGTCCAGCAGGTCGGTGACGCCGATCTCCTTGATGGCGCTGCCGAAGAACACCGGCGTCAGGTGCCCGGCGTTGAACCCGGCCAGCTCGAACTCCGGCAGGGCGGCGCGGGCGAGGTCGATCTCCTCCGCCATCGCGATCATGCGGTCGTCCGACTGGGAAAGCGGCTCGGCGGTGTGCACCTCGCGCGTGCGCAGGTCGTAGGTGCCGGCGAAGCTGGCGGCCCGGCCGATCGGCCAGGTGACGGGCGCAGTGTCGAGCGCGAGGGTGTTGGCCACCTCGTCCAGCAGCTCGAACGGGTCGCGCGCCTCGCGGTCCATCTTGTTGACGAAGGTGAGGATGGGGATGTCGCGCAGCCGGCAGATTTCGAACAGCTTGCGGGTGCGCGCCTCGATGCCCTTGGCCGCGTCGATCACCATGACGGCGGAATCCACGGCGGTGAGCGTGCGGTAGGTGTCCTCCGAGAAATCCTCGTGGCCCGGCGTGTCGAGCAGGTTGAACACGCAGCCGCCGTACTCGAACGTCATCACCGAGGTGACGACGGAGATGCCGCGCTCGCGCTCGATGCCCATCCAGTCCGACCGGGTGCGCCGCCGCTCCCCCTTGGCCCGCACGTTGCCGGCGAGCTGGATGGCGCCGCCCGCGCGCAGCAGCCGCTCGGTGAGCGTGGTCTTGCCGGCGTCCGGGTGCGAGATGATCGCGAAGGTGCGGCGGCGGGCGATTTCTTCGGGAGGCGTCATGGTTTACCTGAAATGATCATCACGCATAAGCGCCCACCGGGTCACCTAGCAGAAGACGGAGCCGCAGCAAGCCTGCCGCAAAGCGCGTCCATGGCCGGTGACATGCTGGCCAGCGCGCACGCGAAGGGGATGTGGAGCACGGCCCTGCTAATCCACGCCAGCGCCACAGCCGCCTGCCAGACCGATTGCGTGACGGCCCTTTTGGCCGAAAGGTAGGGTATGGGACTTGAGCTGGATGAGATTGCAACGTTGCCTCGGCAGGGCGGTGGTGCCCATAGTCGGTCTGTGTGGAAAATCTCGGATGTTTCGTTCGAGTTGGATGAGAGTGGGACTGAGCACCCGATCCTGACAATGATTGCCGCAACCCCCGCTGGCCGCCTTGCCATCATGGCACTACCGGAATTGCGGCATCGCAGTTTGGTCCTGCATGGGCTAGATATTCAAGGTGGCTTGGCCAACCTTGTTGGGTCGGCAAACCTTCGGGTGTTGGCTCGAGCCGCTTTTATGGAGTTCGATTTAGATGAGGTTGTCGTTAAGGGAGCAGTTCGAACAACTGGCGCAACGCCCGGCCGCACCCCGCATCCTATCCGGTTCACCCGTTGAGATTGAGCTACAGGTGCCTCGCGGCGTGCGGATGAAACGCCCGATCGACACAATCAAGGCTCTACGGGATTGCGGCCTGACGCTTCTTGAGGCCAAGCTCGCGTATGAAACGCTGCTTGAACAATGCGAACTCCAGCTTCGCTTGCCCGGCGTAAGTGACGTTGCTGGGCTACAAGCGTTTCTTGCTGAGTGCGGCATTGCGTCCCACCAAGTTCAGCACGCCCTGAGCTAGTTCCGGGCGTGCTGGCGCCTGCATCAGCGCGAGTAGAACTCCACCACCAGGTTCGGCTCCATCTGCACCGGGTACGGCACGTCCGTCAGCTTCGGTGCCCGGTTGAACTTGCCCTTCATCGCCCGGTGATCCACGTCCAGGTACTCCGGCACGTCCCGCTCGATGCTCTGCGTGCTGTCCAGCACCACGGCGAGCTGCTTGGACTTCTCGCGCACCTCGATCTCGTCGCCGTCCTTCAGC
>CAXTRX010000219.1:0-2054 GCA_964246785.1 uncultured Acetobacteraceae bacterium
TGCGCGCCAACGACCTGATCTGGTCGTTCGTGGTCAACAACTACCTGCTGGGCAACGAGCCGTTCCAGTTCGACCTGCTGTACTGGAACAGCGACGCCACCCGCATGCCGGCGCGGATGCACAGCTACTACCTGCGCAACATGTATCACGAGAACAAGCTGGCGCGCGGCGAGCTGGAGCTGGCGGGCGAGCGGATCGACCTCGGCGAGGTCGACGTGCCGGCCTACTTCATCTCCACCCGCGAGGACCACATCGCCCCCTGGCGCAGCACCTATCGCGGCACCCAGCTGCTGGGCGGCAAGGTGCGCTTCGTGCTGGCGGCCAGCGGGCACATCGCCGGCGTGGTGAACCCGCCGGACAGCGGCAAGTACAGCCACTGGGTGAGCGACGCGCTGCCGCCCGCGCCGGAGGAGTGGTTCGCCGGCGCGCAGGAGATGGCCGGGTCCTGGTGGCCGGACTGGCAGCGCTGGGTGGCGGCGCTGGCGGACGGGACAGTGCCGGCGCGGACGCCGGGCGAAGGCGGACTAGACACGATCGAGGACGCGCCGGGGAGCTACGTGCGGGTGAAGGCTTGAGCCGGGCACCCGCCCCCCCCCGAGAGTTGCGTTCAGCCGGAGGCGGGCGCGTTCACGGACGGGAAATCGGGTTTACGTGAACCTGCGCTTTGACGAACTCGTCCGCGTCCTTGAGCAGCTTAGTTGTCGCCGGGGTTTGCGGCATGGCGGCGATAATGCCTTCGCGGCATGTCTCGGAGCCTACCGGCAGTTCGTTGACGATTTCTATAAGCTCTAGAAAACTTAGACGATCGGCAAATGGGAGAGTGATTTCTCGGACAATTTTCTGTACGACAAAACAGTTCATTGCAGTATCTCGTCGGCTACCAACTAAATAAGCGGCTTTGCGAGCATAATCAACGAGGTAATTCGATGGAAGGGAAACAGTTCGTGCAAGCGAGTTTGGCACGTCGCGGCGCTGAAGCCACTCCAACGCATATGATACATTGTACAATGCACGACAATATTGAGTTTTGCACGATTTTATTTCTGCCATTTTGTAATATCTGCTAGTACTAATATCGTTGAGACTGGTTGCAGGATCAACAACGTCACTGTCAGAGGCGTATACCGACGTAATAGGAAATAGCAGCAAACATCCTAAGAAGATAATCTTACCGGACAAAGCCGTTTCCAGGTTGTTTGAAAACGCGAAACTTTTTTGGGTCTACTCCGGGTATGTCTACACCTGGAAATTGCGCCGCAAATCCTGGTTTATAATTGTTAATGGTTCTGCCGTCTGGGGCGACAGACCACTCCAGGCCGCCACCGATGTCGGCGTTGCCTGTGGGGTCCCCCTTCTTGGGCATCCGGTCAGGTGAGTAAAAGTGCGTAGCGCCTTGAGCAATGTCCGGCTCATGCCCGTCAATGATGCGGCGAGCAAGTGCAAGCTCCGCTTCCGTGGGCGCTTTTCTGTGCGCTAACCCTCTCCACACCTGCTTGACCGTCCAATCCGGCGGCGCACGATGCAGGCGTTTCATGAGAACCTGGCCTACCATTGCCTTTTCTGCATCGGATTGGCCACCTGCTTCTGACATTATGACGCGGGCCAAATCTTCCACGTTCGTCTCATGTGGGTCAATCGTATAATGGCCGTGAGTTTCACGCGATGCTGCTCCCGGATGCCCAACCTGATGAGCAGGTAAAGCCTGCGCCGGATGAGTGTATGTCGGAACCGACGTTTTGTCCGCACGGCCATCACCGAAATGCCCGTGCTCTTTGCGTCCTTGCGTGATCCAACTCATAACGTACCATCGTCTGCTCTAGACAGCTTATAGAACATTTAGCGAATTAGTTTCAACCTATCTCAGCCTCTAGGCACGGCTAAGATCGCGTAGCAATTACCCCGGCAGCGACGTGCCTCGCCGTGCGCCCCGCTGCCGCCTCACAACCCGATCCGCGCCTCCACCACGTCCGGCTCCTCCGGCGAGCGGTGCAGGCTGAAGCCCAGCCGCCGCACGAAGGCCAGCATCGGCGCGTTCTCCGCCAGCACCTGGCCCG